>NZ_JBNJLI010000008.1:0-180111 GCF_051195275.1 Christiangramia sp. 3-2217-3z
GCCCGTTAGCGCAGATGGTACTGCTGTATTGTGGGAGAGTATGTCGTCGCCTTCTTCTTAAGAACCCTTCATCATATCGATGAAGGGTTTTTTTATACCATAATGTCAAGGAGTGAAATTGCTTTTGGCGCTAATTGCTATCGAAAACCATGTTGCTTGATGTTTTCGAAGTCCTTTAATGACTTCAATCAGTAAACATAATTGGTGTCTGTTACTATCTTTCCTACCTTACTTGTGAATAACCTAACATTTCGTAATCCGCATTTCTACTTCTTCCAGCCTTCAATATTACAATTGATCATCATCTATATCCTCGGTAAGATTCCCTTTTTTTTTACTACTATATGGCAGCAAACTTTTATCCGGGAGGAATCCAGGACTGGGATCATTCGGAATTTAGCATAGACGTAGTTATTATTAATATATGATAATCATAAGTGTAACTAAATGGCAAGGCTGTATTGGCTAATATCAGAACAGGAATTTACAGGTGATCAGAATGATCAAATGAGAACTGGAAAACCTCGTTTCAAAACGAAGTGCTTGAAGACGGAATCTATAATTTCTACTATAGTTTATATATCAATAGCTTAATTTACTAGAGCTGGATCCTGATCATATAGTTTAACTATACTCTATTCCGAAGAATATCAATCTAATCCAGTTAATTGATCTAATTTTTCTTACTACCAACTGAAATTAATCAAATCATGTATTAAACTGCCAGGAATTGGAATGACTTAGGAGCGTTTTCCGAAGAAAGAATTAACCATGGTCATAATACCCTTAAACATTAGAAAGATCGCAGCGAAGGTTGCGATGATACCAAAAATCAGGACAGGAATATACCAGGGATGATTCTGGTTATTAAAAGCATTATACAACACTGAAGGTCCAATCATAACGAGGGGCAAGGAACCTGCGAGATATTTCACTCCTTTTGATAAGGTTTTTTTATCTGTATGTTTCATCATTCTACGCTATAGGTTATTGAATCTGCTTCCGAAAGCCTGAAATAACCAAATGGGAAGTTATCCCTGTTTGTTTCATTTACGATATTGCCTCTTACTACTGCTGGCATTGTTTCAAAAGGGCCGCCCTGATTCGTCCCAACTTGTGATCGCAGCACGAACATATAATCATAATATTCTCTGCTTATTCCTTCCATTTGTATGGAAATTACATCACCCGCTTCTATATCTTCATTAGAAAAATATCCGAAAATCTGGTTACCATTTGTAAACTCATCTTCATACAATTCCAAAAAGACGTCCTCATCTGTGAACTTGAATAAGTAGTAATTTTCTTGATCTGCCGGATCTGTATAAAATGCCTTTATCTCAATTTCATCCCCAGCAAAGCCACCACCATCTAATTGCTCCACATAATCTATTCCCGAGACTGACTTAAAACTTTCAGTTGCAGTATAAACCTGATCATTATAAATTAATTCGAGTTCATATTCCAGATCAAGAACAGGTTGAAAGTCTTCATTAATATATATGCCATTCTGTTCATGAGTAAATTCATATGTACTACCATTTTCAGAAGTAACCACTATTGAAGCTGTTGCCACAGGCCGTAGTTCTTCTTCAAAGAAAGGACTCGTTGTACTTAACCTGATTTCCTGACGATTGCCATCTGTTCCCTTGATCCAGACAATAGAAGCTTCTACTACTAATTTTGGTTCAGACTCTTCCAGGTCGATATCTACGACTTCTTCGCAGGAGATGAATCCCAGAAATAGAATCACGGCCAAAAATGATTTATTGAATCTCATTTCTAAAATTTAAAATTATAAGTTACCGATGGGTTGATCCCGAAGAGTGTCAGTCTTACAGCTTCATTTCTCCCCGTATCCATGTTTTCACGGAACGAAATCGAATAAGCATTCTGGCGGTTGTACACGTTATAGATTCCAAAATTCCATGAGCTCTGTAGTTTCCGACCCTTGTTTTTCTTAGGGTAATAGGTTGCCGAAAGATCCAAACGGTGATAGGAAGGAAGTCTATCCTCATTTCGTGCACCATAAACGGGAATATTCACATCTTCATATTCGTACTGTGCATTTGGAAAAGTAGTAGCAAGCCCGGTCTGATAAATAAAATTGGCGTTAAGATCCCAGTTCTCATTTAGATCATAGCTGCCGGTAATAGTCACATCATGCGGCTTATCAAAATTCGTCTTGTACCAGTCGCCATTGTTTATTCCTATTTCCTGGGAGTTTCTGCCCGGCGTTCTCTGCTCAGATCTCGATAGGGTGTAAGCCAGCCATCCTGTGAAACGCCCCTCGTTCTTGCGCAAAAGTAGCTCGAGCCCGTAAGCTCTTGCTTCTCCGTTAAGAACTACTCGCTCAATAGCATTGTTGGCGATTAAGTTCGCACCGTCTATGTAATCTATTCTGTTTTGTATATCCTTATAAAAACTTTCAATTTCCAAAGTATAATCCCCATCATTGAAATTCCTGAAGTAGCCAATTGCGTATTGATCCAGTAATTGTGGCTTTATATAAGGACCACTAGGAGTCCAGACATCTAATGGCGTGGGACTGCTGGTGTTTGATATCAAATGTAAATATTGAGCCATCCGGTTATATGAAACTTTTACAGACTGGTCCTCAGCGAAATTATAGGCAATAGCCAGTCTTGGTTGTAAATTGGTAAAAGTTTCAAGTGATTCTCCACGGGAAACATCTCTGCTTTCAAGAATATCGGCTTCGCTATAAGTACTTGTTCTGGGATTATATGCAACTGGTTCATCATTGGCGTACGTATTAAATTCATTCTGACCCAATCTGAAAAAGTTACTCAGTCTCAATCCATATTCTGCGGAAAGCTTTTCTGAAAATTTATGTTCAGCTGAAATGTAAAAGGCATTTTCAAGAGCGTATTTATCATTCAATTTGAAGTAATTGATTCCTGAAGTCTCATCGATAGGTTCTATTTCCCCGGGATTGAACTTGTAATAAGTATTATGCATCCCGTACTTCAGCTCAAAATTCTCTGAGATATAATGGTTGAAATCATACTTGAGATTAAGATTTCTAATGCCACTATCCCAGTTAAATCCAACAAAGTTCAGATTGAGTCCATAGTAGTAATCACTATAAATAGCAGAGAGATTTGTGAAAATATTATCTGAGAATACATGGTTCCATCTCAGGTTAAGTACCGCATTCCCGTAGGTATTCTCAAAATTTTGACTAATATTGAAAACATCCCGACCAAAATAACCACTTAAAAGCAGCTTATTGCTTTCGTCCAGCTCATAACTTAATTTGGTGTTCAGATCATAAAAGTAAGCCGAATTATCATTATCGGTTAGCTTCAGAAATAAATGGGCATAAGAACTTCTCGCTCCAACTAGAAAACTTCCTTTATCTTTCACTATAGGACCTTCAGCTAGAAGACGGCTCGAAATCGCACCAATTCCTCCCTGCATTTTAAATTCCCTGCTATTACCATCACGCTGATAAATATCCAGAACCGAGGAAACCCTGCCACCATATTCCGCAGGAATTCCGCCTTTATATAATTTTAAATCCTTGATCGCATCTGGATTGAACACGGAAAACAATCCGAATAAATGCGAGGAATTATAAATGGTTGCTTCATCGAGTAAAATAAGATTCTGGTCTACTGCACCTCCACGCACATTGAACCCGGAAGAGCCTTCACCAGCATTGGAGACACCAGGTAACAATAACAGACTTCTTACCACATCTACTTCTCCGAACACTACCGGGATCTTTTTAATAGTACCAATGGAGAGTCGGTTGACACTCATCTCTGGTTTCTTGATATTAAGGGCTTCTATATCGCTTGTTATGACTACTTCATCCAGACTTTCCGAAGCTTCTGAAAGTTGAAAATTCTGTTGCTTATCATCTGAAATGTTCACTTCATCTTCAGCATTTGCGTAACCAATATAGGTGAGAATAACCCGGTGCTTTCCAGCTGGAAGTTTGATCGAATAATAACCATAATCATTCGTGACCACGCCGGTTGCAAGATCTGGGAAAATAAGATTGACCCCAATAAGGGTTTCGTTACTGCTTTTGTCGATCACTCTACCGCTTAAAGTATACTCTTGTGAGAACGCACTAAAAGGTAGGATGACTAATAGTAGAAAACTTAAAAGTCGCAATTTCAATTTTTCAATAAAAATAGGCTATACCGTGGAAACCCAAAAATTATACTTCACTGAACTTCAATGCTTTTTTCTCCTGATTCGAAAATTTAAAAAGAAGTGCGAAACTGATTGCGAAACAAACTAATAGAATGATTGCCAGAGGTAAAGTACTTGAAGTGTGAAACTGACTGATAGCGAAAGATGTCAATGCACCCAGAATCATTTTTAAACTACCTATCAATGCCGAAGCTCTACCAGCCTTAGCTTCGAAAGGTTCCAACGACAAAGCTGTAGTATTCGGATTCTGAAAACCCAGTAAAAACAGCATGAGGAATAGTAAAATTGCGGTGAATACCAGTCCAAATCCTGCTATTGTATTCAAAAGAAATAACACAGAGAGGACTAAAAGGATCACACTATTAAATATCGTGATTTGGAAAGGAGTGTATTTTTTGAGAAAAAGTCGGTTGATCTGACTTCCGAGGATAAGACCTGCCGCATTGATACCAAACAGAATTCCAAATTCCTTCTGAGTGAGATCAAAATTTTCCATAAACAGTTTCGGAGCTCCCGAAATATATGCGAACATCGCTCCAATAGCGAAACTCCCTGCCATTGAAAAACTCCAGAACTTGTGATGGGTAAGTATTTTAAAGTAATTAACTGCGACCTGTTTTGGTCTTAGATTAACTGCCCTGTCTGGCGTTTTACTTTCCGGTAGAAGTTTGGTTACACTGAAGATCATCAACACACTAAAAATGGCTAAAAAGAGAAAGATCATTTCCCATCCCATAGCATCTATGATAAAACTTCCAACCGTAGGGGCAATGATTGGTGCACCACCCATGATCAACATCAGTATAGAAATCGCACCTGCTACTTCGTTTACCGGAAAAACATCACGAACAATGGCTTTCGCTGCCACCATACCACCTGCAGCTCCAAGTGCTAGAAAGAATCGTGATACAACGAGCCAGGTTAGATCTGGTGAATACATACAGCTTAATGCGGCGAGGAAATAAATACCAAGGCCAATAAGTAGTGGCCTTTTCCTGCCGTATTTGTCCATAATCGGGCCGTAGGCCAATTGTCCAAGAGAGATTCCTATAAAGTAACTGGTAAGTGTTAATCCAATCTGGCTAATCGTAGTATTAAAATCCTGGGCTATACTTTCAAAACCAGGTAAGTACGCATCGATCGAGAAAGGGCCTAAAGCGATTAGTGTTCCCAAAACAAGAAGTATCATAAACTCCTGTTTTTTGTCTCGCTCTTCTGAAATGTTCTGCATTCTGCAAATTTCAGCAAAGTGAATAGCCTGTTCTAATTTCCGGATAGCTTTAACGTAAGATTAAATAGCTTATTGAAGGCAATTAAAGCTTTTTGCTTTCGTGGCCTACTATTTGAGCAAAATGTCGAACTTTGCCATCAGCTAAGGCTGATCTTGAACTAACAAAATTTTAAGTATGTCATTTAAAAAACTGAACCCTGTTCTAAAATCCACTTTACAGGAAATGGGATTGGAATCTGCTAACGCTTTTCAGAAGAAGGCATTACCTAAAATTAAAAGTGGAGCAGATCTGTACATGCTAGCTCCCAAGGGTAGCGGTAAAACAACAGCACTTATTATAAGTGTGATTCAGCAATTAAATGCTGAAGCATTTGAAGATTCTCCCAGAGCTTTGATCTTTGTAAAGAACAAGGAAGCTGCATTGAGTCTGGAAGAGAGGTTCAAAGATTTTACATCTGAAACTGATCTTAGGGTTTATTCTGCTTATGACGAACAGAATATCGATGATCAAAAAGATGCTATCTATTACGGTGTTGATATTGTGATAGCCACTCCTCAAAGGTTGAGCAAGTTGTTTTCTATGACGGGAATACACCTGGGTCAGCTCAAAATGTTTATTATTGAAGATGCTGAATTTATTTCGCGCGGAGGTCATTTAAATCATATTCTCAGAATTCCACTAAGTATATCGAAATGCCAATATCTTGTTTTCGGAGAAACGATGGAACCGAAAATGGAGCGGTTGCAGGAACAATTTATGGACCGTGCTCAAATCATCAAAATGAAATAAAAAAAAGCCCCGTCCATGACGAGGCTTTAATATAAATTATAATCTGGTTACTTATACTTCAGTCGCCAGAATTTCATTCAATTTGTTACTAGGACGCATGGCTTTTTTAGTCATTTCCTCATTCGGTTCGTAGTAACCTCCAATGTCTACAGGTTTTCCCTGAGCATCGATAAGATCTTTAAGGATTTGATCCTTATTCTCTTTAAGCATATCTGCCACTCTTCCGAAGTAAACGTTCAAATCCTTATTGCTGGTTTGCGTAGAAAGTGCTTCAGCCCAGTATAACGCCAGGTAGAAGTGACTTCCACGGTTATCCAGCTCATTTACCTTACGTGATGGAGATCTACCTTCATTAAGGAATCTCTCTGTCGCATCATCTAATGCTTCAGCAAGAGTAAGAGCTTTCGAATTATTATATTTCTCACCAAGATGTTCCAGAGAAACCGCAAGCGCAAGAAATTCTCCGAGAGAATCCCAACGCAGGTGACCTTCTTTTACAAATTGCTGAACATGCTTTGGAGCAGATCCACCAGCACCGGTTTCGAAAAGTCCACCTCCATTCATCAAAGGAACAATAGAAAGCATCTTCGCACTGGTTCCAAGTTCCAGAATAGGGAAGAGGTCGGTTAGATAATCTCTAAGTACATTTCCAGTAACCGAGATAGTATCCTTACCATCTTTTACTCTCTCAAGTGTATATTTAGTAGCCTCAGTAGGAGCCATGATTTTGATCTCTAAACCATCAGTATGGTGGTTTGGAAGATATTTGTTTACTTTTTTGATAAGTTCAGCATCATGAGCTCTATTTTCATCTAACCAGAAAACTGCAGGCATTCCTGTAGCTTTAGCCCTTGAAATAGCAAGCTTGATCCAGTCCTGAATCGGCGCATCTTTCACCTGACACATTCTCCAGATATCACCTTCTTCAACATCATGTTCAAGAATAGTTTCTCCAGCTGAATTGATAACTTTTACTGAACCGTTACCTGATATCTCAAAAGTTTTGTCGTGAGATCCATACTCTTCAGCTTTCTGAGCCATTAATCCGACATTAGGAACTGTTCCCATTGTTGTAGGATCAAAAGCTCCATGCTCCTTACAGAAGTCTATAGTAGCCTGGTATAAACCCGCATAAGAACTGTCAGGGATCACAGCCTTTGTGTCCTGAGTCTTACCTTCTTTGTTCCACATCTGGCCACTTGTTCTAATCATCGCTGGCATAGAAGCATCAATGATCACATCACTAGGAACGTGAAGATTGGTGATTCCTTCATCTGAATTTACCATGGCGATATCCGGACCATCCTTAAGATCTTTAGCAATAGCAGAATTGATCTCGTCCTGTTTGTCCTTCGGAAGACTTTCAACGGCCTGAAGAACATCTCCTAAACCACTGGTAACATCTGCACCAGCTTTTTCAAGTTCAGCTCCATATTTATCGAATACATCTTCAAAAAATACTTTTACAGCATGACCAAAAATAATAGGGTCAGATACTTTCATCATAGTAGCTTTCATGTGCAGAGAGAAAAGCACACCTTTATCCTGTGCATCTTTTACCTGCTCACGAAGAAACTTTAAAAGTGCCTTCTTGCTCATTTTCGTAGCATCGATCACCTCACCATCCAGAACTTTTAATCCTTCTTTTAGAGTTTTAACTGATCCATCTTCTGAAATAAATTCGATTTTAAGCGTATCATCTTTCGATAAGGTAACAGAACGTTCGTTCGCTCTGAAGTCACCTTCACTCATAGTAGAAACGTGAGTTTTAGAATCTGAACTCCATTCTCCCATTCGGTGCGGATTCTTTTTAGCGAAATTCTTAACGGCTTTAGGAGCACGTCTGTCAGAATTTCCCTCTCTAAGCACCGGATTTACGGCACTACCTTTAACTTTATCGTATCTGGATTTAATATCTTTTTCTTCATCATTGGTAGCTTCATCCGGGTAGTCTGGAATAGCAAAACCTTTCGATTGTAATTCAGAGATGGCATTTTTCAATTGAGGAACTGAAGCACTAATATTTGGAAGCTTGATAATATTTGCCTCCGGTTGTTTTGCCAGTTCACCAAGTTCTGAGAGGTCATCTGCTACTTTTTGATCATCCTTTAGATAATCTGGAAATTGAGATAGTATTCTACCTGCAAGTGAGATATCACGGGTTTCGAGACTTACGCCTGCTGCTTTGGTGAATGCTTCAACGATTGGCAGGAAAGAGTAAGTTGCCAACATTGGAGCTTCATCAGTTTTGGTATAAATAATTTTTTCTTTCTGAGACATTTATTTTGTTTTTGATTGCAATAAGTTCAAAGAAAACCCTGGAACATTCCAGGGTATCGTCATACGCGCAATATACAGATTTTCACTCTTTTTTCCTAGAAGTCAGCGGATGATGCGCTGTTAAGAGATCTTAATTTAGAGCATAAAAAAAGCCATTTCATCTTATAACTAAAATGAAATGGCTTCAGAAACCGTAATTGATCCATTTTTAAACTAAGCTAAAACTCAATCGAATCATCACTGCTTCCAGAAAATCATAAATTCTAAAAGAAAATATGACCGAATAAGAAATCTTTCAAACTGGTTTTGATGTCCAAAACACTAATGTTATATAGAAAATTTCAAACTCTAGAAATAAAAAAACTCTTTATTTCCTTCAAGATCTAAAAATCCTTTTGTCATTCTAAATCTCTTATTTAAAGTTAAGTAATATTATCCTATTCTGAAAAGACTTTAACTTTTTGATAGTAAATGATTTAAACAAAAAACGCCCCGGAAGAACCGGGGCTTTTTTGAATTATTGAAATCTATTATTCAGTTACAGCGCGAAGAGCGTTAATTCTTCCCTGTCCCAGAAATACACTTTTTCCATTACCATCAACCTTATCAGCAGAATTTTCAAGTTGTCTCTGAACTTCTTTCGGTGACATTTTTCCATTCTTCGCAATAATCAAAGCAGCAACACCAGAAACATGTGGAGCAGCCATACTAGTACCAGAGCTAAAATAGAAACCATTGTTATTACCTGCACTTAAGATTCCATCAAGACCATAACTAGGTCCATCAAAATCCCCGCCCGGAGCAGCAACATCAACTAAAGATCTACCATGAGTGGTATAGCTGGAAGGAATATCAAAGTTTTGATCTGGAAGACCTGGATAGTAAGCTTGAGGTGCGGTAGCGCTCACAGTTACTACGTTGTTTAAACCACCAGGTAATTTGATATAAGAACTAAGTCCATCATAATTCTGCGAATCATTTCCTGCTGAAGCGATAACCGTAGTTCCTTTAGAAACTGCATAATTAACCGCTCTTTGTTGTGCAGCGATAATGTCACGAATGTATACTGCAGGAATATGATAATCGTTACCATCAGCATCAGTTAACCAACCACTTTTTCTAAAAGTAGCACCAAGACTCATATTCACAACATCGGCACCCATATCTCCAGCGTACATAAGACCGGCATTAATCGCGCTAAACGGTCCGCTTCCAGTTCTTTCACTTAAAACTTTTACAGCTACCAGCTCGGCTTCCGGAGCAACGCCAATAATACCATAATTGGTATCTGCAGCTGCGATAGTTCCAGCGACGTGAGTACCGTGATTGAAACCTATATCATCACTTACAACATAGCTTTCATTAGCAATAAAAGAAATGGAAAGTTCAGTATTTACGTTCGGAGCAAGATCGTAATGATCTGGATCGATTCCGGAATCTAGCACATAAACACTGGCTCCTTTACCTGTAAAACCAAGGTCCCACGCTGCTGGTGCGCTAATAGCGTCAAGTCCCCACATATAGCCAATATCATAAAAGTATTCACCATCGGCTAAACTTGCTTGAGTAGCTTCTGCAGTTGGAATCCATTTAATTTCATAATCTGGGATTACCGTAAGATTTTGTTCTCTTGCTTTGGTTAGAAGTGAGGCATCTTTAGTGTTTATTACGGTCATTCCAATCTCAGGAAGAGCTCGTACAATACTTATATTTTCAGCATTCTTTAGAAAATTGAGAGCAGCTTTTTTAGAAGTTTCATCTTCTTTGCTAATAATTAGATAGTTAGTAAAAGAAGGTTCAGCAAGTTCTGCAGAAACAACCTCTGCTTCCTCAAATCCATCTTCATTTTTTTCACACGAAACAAGTGTAGCGCCGGCAAACAACATTAAGCCCATTAGCTTCCACACGCTAGTAATCGATCTTTTCATAAGTTTATTTTAGTTTGAATTTCGGTGGAATTTAAGTGGAAACTTTCAGTTAATAAAAAGTTAATTGTTAAATAATAGGTTTTATTTTAAAAGGGTTAATTATTATATGTAAACAGTCCACTATAACTGATTAATCGTTGGCGATTTAACAATATGCTAAGGCATTACTTGCATTATATTAAACAAAAAAGCCCCGGAAGAACCGGGGCTTTTAAATATTTGTACAAGAAAGAATTATCTTCTGATAGCTTCTTTGATACGAGCTTTCTTACCAGTAAGTTCTCTAAAGTAGAAAATTCTAGCTCTTCTAACTTTACCTTTCTTATTGATCTCAATTTTTTGAATCGCCGGAAGGTTTATTGGGAAAATTCTTTCCACTCCAACAGTTCCACTCATCTTTCTAATAGTGAAGGTTTGAGATGATCCTGTTCCTCTTAACTGGATAACAACACCTCTAAAGAACTGTGTTCTTGTTTTCTGACCCTCTGTAATTTCGTAATAAACAGTAATTGTATCTCCTGCTGAAAATTCAGGTAGATCTTTTCTTGATACGAATTCGTCCTGAACAAATTTTACTAACGATTCCATTCTTAATAGTTTAAAGTAAATTCAAAAACAACATGCACGTTTCTCGCCAGAGGTTATTTTAGAATGAGTGCAAAATTAATTAAATAATATTATTCTACAAGCCTGAATTTGAAAAAATTAATCTTCCTTCAAAAGATCAGGCCGAAGCGCTTTTGTACGTTTATAAGCCTGATCCTCACGCCATGCTTCTATCTTCGGAAAATTACCACTGGTAAGGATTTCCGGTACTTTCCAGCCCTTATATTCAGCAGGTCTGGTGTAAACAGGGGGAGCAAGCAAATCATCCTGAAAAGAATCTGTTAATGCAGAAGTTTCATTTCCCAATACTCCCGGAATCAGCCGAATGATGGAATCACAAAGCACCGCCGCACCTAATTCACCACCAGATAATACGTAATCTCCAATACTGATCTCTTTAGTAATGAACTGATCGCGTACTCGTTGATCTACTCCTTTATAATGACCACATAAAATAATTAGGTTTTCATGTAGAGATAAACTGTTCGCAGTTCTCTGCTCGAGTCTTTCTCCATCTGGAGTCATATAGATCACTTCCTGGTATGCTCTCTCAGACTTTAGTTTTGAAATGCATTTGTCTATAGGTTCGATCATCATCACCATTCCTGCGCCACCGCCAAATTGATAGTCATCAATTTGCTTATAGTTATCACTAACGTAATCTCTTAAATTATGCAGGTGGATCTCTACGAGACCTTTTTTAATTGCCCGTTCCAGGATAGAAGCCTCAAAAGGACTCTTTAAAATTTCTGGTACCACGGTAATGATATCTATACGCATTTTTGTAGAACTGAATCCTTATTAGATGTTTGTGTTATTCGATTTATTTCTTTCATCCTGTAGCATTCTTCCAAGGCGCTGTTCCTTTTCAAGAGCTTTACTTCTATAGGTATCGAATTCTTTTTCAGTTTCATCCAGTTTTTGCTGAGCATCTTTTGTTGCCGCGTGTGAGCTTTTATATCTGAAAAATATAATAAGAAGAATTACAACCAGAGCACCTACGATTCCCCACATCATCGCCTTGTATCCACCTTTAGAAAATGGCATTCCCAAAAACATCAAAGCATCCTTTTCTTCGGTTACTCTTTGCAGGTCTTGTTGCGTAGAATCCAGATCTGCTTTTAATTGCTGAATCTCATCGTTTTGTTGATCTACAGTATTTTTATGAACTACGATCTCTTCTTTTAATTCGGTGATATAACTCCGGGTCGTATTTCTAAGTTCTATAAGCTTATCATAATCCACAACCTTATAACCCTGATAGTTGTTGGATTCCTTGATAAGGCTTGTAAACTCGTCCTGAATGGGCGTGTCTGTTTTAAGGCTGTCTGTCTGGGCATTCATCTGAAATACACTAGCAATAACAAAAGCAGCTACAATGTAAATTTTGTTACTCATCTTTTAGGTAATTGAAATTGTTTGGGTTAATACACTTCAACGGGCGAAAAATAGAGTTAGTATATTTCAGATTTTCGGACAGAAATTCGCCTATTCGTGATTTTAAATTCTTTTGAGTCAGTTTATTATTTGAATTAAACCGCCGCAAAAATAAAAAAACCCTGCCAATGGCAGGGTCTAAATGTTTAAAAATTTTGAGATTCTAGTAATAGGTGAATCTTCTAACTTTTGCAATATATTTTGCCAGTCTGATTACCTGGTGGCTGTATCCGTATTCGTTGTCATACCATATATATAGGATCACATTTTTACCATCTGCAGATACAATGGTAGCATTGCTATCATAGATCGCCGGGGCAGAAGATCCTATAATGTCTGAAGACACCAGTTCATTGTCTACAGAATATTGGATTTGCTCAACAAGTTCCCCTTCCAGTGCGTATTTTTTCAAGATCGAATTAACTTCCTCAAGGCTGGTTTCTTTTTCAACTTCAAGATTCAGGATTGCAAGTGAACCATTAGGTACAGGCACTCTTATCGCATTTGAAGTCAGTTTTCCTTCAAACACAGGCAGTGCTTTTGAAACTGCTTTCCCTGCTCCGGTTTCAGTAATCACCATGTTAAGTCCTGCAGCTCTTCCACGGCGGTATTTATTATGCATATTATCGACCAGGTTCTGGTCATTCGTATAAGCGTGAATAGTTTCAAGATGTCCATGTACCACACCAAATGAATCCTGAACAGCTTTTAGAACGGGAGTAATAGCATTAGTGGTACAGGATGCAGCAGAGAAGATATCAACGCTATCTGGATCATGTTCTTTCTGGTTTACACCATGAACAATATTTGGGATTCCTTTTCCAGGTGCAGTTAATAGAACTTTTGCAGCTCCTTTAGAACTCAAATGTCTCGTAAGCGCTTCCTTATCTCTAAAAGCACCAGTATTATCGATCACCAGAGCATGATTGATACCGTAATGAGTATAATCTATATCTTCCGGCTGGTTAGCTGAGATCATATGAACGGTAGTCCCGTTGATGATCAATGCTGAATTTTCAACGTCTACATTTACAGTTCCGCTGAAGGGTCCGTGAACAGAATCGCTCTTCAGTAATGAAGCACGTTTTTCCAGAACACTCTGGTCTACACTTCCCCGGGTTACGATTGCTCTAAGTCTAAGCTGGTTTCCTTTCCCGGTTCTGGTCATTAACTCACGAGCAACCAGCCTTCCAATTCTTCCGAAGCCATATAATACGACATCTTTTGGAGTAACCACCTCGTTCAGTTTAGCATCACTCAGTTTGCTGCTCACAAATGCCATCGCATTATTATGAGTTTGACCGTCAAGATGATATTCGTAGGTAAGTTTTCCAATATCCAGTTTTGCTGGTGGAAGATTCAATCCCTGAATTGCCTTTGCGATCTCTACCGAATCAAAAATAGATATAGGTTTACCTACAAATTCTCCTGCATATTCATGGAGGTCCAGAATATCGCTAACATTTTTGTTTATTAACTGATTTCTGAATAAAACGAGTTCGATTGATTTGTCATACCACAGGTCGCTAACGATATTAATAAATTCAACCGTTGCTTTGCGACGATCTGCCTGGAATGAAAGTTCTTTTTCGTAAACTTTATTAAAGTCCATTTTGTGTTGTGATGTTATAATTTTCGGCAAAAGTATATATTTCAAACGTTTTCGTAAAGGTTTTTGACATAAAAAAACCCTTCAATTCTGAAGGGCTTTTTGACTGTTCTGGAATATCGATTATCTCCAGATCATACGTTGCTTTTCACCTTTTAAATTATGATACGTAATAACGATAGGATTTGGCTTTTTTCGATTTTCCATGATTTGTTCCACATCTCCAATAGAATTGACTTTCTTATTATTGATTTCAGAAATGATCCCGCCAATTAATTCGGAAGAAGGAAGATCATCGGTGAGCATTCTACTAATACGAACACCGTTGGGTGCATTATACCTTTCCAGCTCTTCTTTGGTAGTATTTGCAACTTCAAAGCCAAGAGTAGGAAGCGAATAAGTTTCAAGTTTGGTAAGCTCGATATCAACGGTTTTAGATTCACCATTTCGTATCAATTGTACCTTTACTATATCTCCGGGTCTCTTCGAATTAATGTAACCGGTAAGATCTGAGAACTTTGCAATGTTAATATCATCGATCTTTCTAATAACGTCGAATTCCTGGATACCAGATTTTTCTGCACCACTTCCAGGAGTAACTGCTCCAACGATTACACCCTGCGAAATATTGAGATTACGGTCATTAGAAATTTGTTCATTTATGGTCCCGCCTCTAATTCCGAGGATTCCTTTTTGAACGTCTCCGTATTCCATAATGTCTTCAACGATCTTTCTGGCATTATTGGAAGGCACCGCAAAAGCATATCCAATGTAGCTGCCGCTAGGAGAGGTGATCGCTGTATTAATACCAATTAATTCACCGTTAATATTAACGAGAGCTCCACCGCTGTTACCAGGGTTAATGGCGGCGTCGGTTTGTATAAACGATTGAGGCGAGCTGTCATTAACATTCAGATCTCTTGCTTTTGCACTTACGATTCCTGCAGTAACCGTTGACTTTAGATTGAAAGGGTTTCCAACAGCAAGTACCCATTCTCCAATTTCAGCATTATCAGAGTCTCCAAACGGAATATAATCCAGTTCACCTTCCGGCTCAACTTTTATAAGTGCAATGTCAAAAGCAGGATCACTACCAATCACTTTGGCAGTGTAAGTCTTATTATTATTCAGAGTAACCTCTATTTCACTTGCTCCCTTAATAACATGGTTGTTCGTAACGATATATCCATCTGGAGTAATAATAACTCCAGAGCCCGCACCCTGTAAGGCACGACCACCTTCAGTGCCATAAGGATTGTATTCCCAGATACTTCTTGGTCCTCCTTTAAATACCGCTACGTTCTTTACATGAACCACAGCATGGATGGTTTTTTCAGCAGCATCTGTAAAATCAACATTCGTCCCGTAAATTGGCGTATTGCTAACAGGAAGAAAACTTTCCGCAGATTCACTCTTGTTTTCGTAGGAAGTAGTATTGTCATCTTCTACCAAATACTTATAACTTCCCAGGGTCATGGCGCCACCAAGGGCAGAGGCCAGAATTAGATTTGCTATTTTTTTCATTTTCGGATGTTATTTGATTATTTAACCTTTAATTTTTCCAACTTAGTATTCAAATTGCGATTTTTAACGACCATTTAACAGGCTATGATTTCTGTTCAAAATCGTATATTCGCGCCTCTTGAAAATGAAGAAATGAATCTAGAATTCTATAAATACCAGGGCACCGGGAACGATTTTGTCATGATCGATAACCGTAATCTTAAAGTATCCAAAAATAATACCAAATTGATCAAACAGCTGTGTGACAGAAGATTCGGGATTGGAGGTGACGGACTCATCTTACTCGAGAATCCTGATGTTGCTGAAGATGATTTTAAGATGGTCTATTTCAATGCAGACGGTTATCCAAGTAGCATGTGCGGTAATGGAGGACGCTGCTTGGTAGCCTTTGCAAATTATCTGGGAATTGTTGAAAAAACCGCCCGGTTCACAGCAGTAGATGGACCACATGAGGCTACGATTAGTGAGGGTGTTGTCAGTTTGAAAATGCAGAATGTCGCAGATGTCAAGCTTAAGGAAGAATATAGTTTCCTGGATACCGGTTCGCCACATCACGTGATCTTTGTGAAAGATGTCCAATCTGAAGACGTTCAGCAGAAGGGTTCAGAAATTCGATATTCTGAATTGTATAAAGATAATAATGGTACAAACGTAAATTTTGTGCAGCAAATCAATGATGAGGTTTTGAAGGTGCGGACATATGAACGCGGAGTAGAGGATGAGACTTTTTCCTGTGGTACCGGGGTGACGGCAGTGGCGATTGCGGCCTACCAAACTGGTAAGATCCAGAATAAGCAAATAAAGCTAGAAACACCTGGAGGTTCCTTGGAAGTAAAGTTTGAAAAAACAGGTTCAGGATTTGAAAATATCTGGCTAACAGGGCCGGCTGTTCAGGTTTTTAAAGGAGAAATTGTATGTTAACATTAATTGGAAAGAAAATATTCCTGAGAGCGCTGGAGCCGGAAGATCTGGATTTTGTTCATGAAATCGAAAATAATGAGAATTTCTGGGAAGTAAGTTCAACGCAAACTCCATATTCGAAATTCTTGATTCGACAATATATCGAGAACGCACACCGCGATATCTATGATATCAAACAATTAAGACTTGTTATATGTACTAAAAGGGGTAGAGCTGTAGGCCTTATTGACGTTTTCGATCTTGATATTAAGGATCAGCGTGCTGCACTTGGTATCCTGATCGCAGATCCTAAAGATCGTAAAAAAGGCTACGGAAGAGAAAGTCTTTCGTTGTTATGCGATTTCTGTTTTACGCACCTGGGATTACACCAGGTTTACGCAAATGTAACCGAAGGCAATGAGGACAGTAAGAAAGTCTTCGAAAAGAATGGCTTCAGAAAAGTAGGCTTAAAGAAAGAATGGAGCTTGCATAAAGGAGAATATAAAGATGAATTACTTTATCAATTGATCAACGATGTACATTAAGAAAGTTATTCTGGCAATTGCCATTCTGGGTTTAATTGGCGCAGGTATTTTTAGTTACTATATATACAATAGCATTTTCACCTCAAATATTTCAATGGAGGACTCAGAGAAAGTAGTTTATATTCCAACGGGCGCTACATTCCAATCGGTTCTTGACACACTGGAACCTTATATAAAAGACAAAGAGTCCTTTAGACTGGTGGCAGAGAAAAAAGGTTACGCTACGAAAGTCAGACCTGGAAGATACACTATAGAAAAGGGGATGAATAATAATGATCTGGTCAACAGGTTGAGAGTTGGAAACGATCCTGTAAAGGTAATTTTCAATAACCAGGAACGTCTGGAAAATCTGGCGGGCAGGATATCTCAGCAAATTGAAGCAGATAGTGTGGAGTTGCTGAAAGCCTTTAAAGATCCTGAATTTCTGGCAGAAAATGATTTAGATCAGAATACAGCTTTAGGAATGTATATACCTAACCAGTATGAGTTCTACTGGAATACTTCTGCGGAAGAATTTCAGCAACGAATGAAAAAGGAATATGACAGGTTCTGGACTGCTGAAAAGTTGGAAAAGGCTAAACAAATTGGTTTAACTCCTTCTGAAGTGATCACCATTGCTTCAATCGTTCAAAAAGAAACAGCAAAGGTTGATGAGCGTCCTAGAGTGGCCGGAGTTTATATGAACCGATTCAAAAATGGATGGAAGCTGGATGCTGATCCTACTGTCATTTATGCTATCAAGAGACAAACTCAGAATTTTGACACGATCATAAAACGGGTTCTTTATAAAGATCTTGAAATAGATTCACCTTACAATACGTATAAATATTCTACGCTGCCGCCGGGACCAATCTGGATGCCGGATATCTCATCTATTAATGCGGTACTAAATTACGAGGATCATGATTATTTCTATTTCGTAGCAAATGTTGAAAATTTCGGTTACCATAAATTCGCTAAAAATTTAGCGCAACATAACCGAAATAAGCACGAATATGTGCGTTGGATCAACAAACAGGGAATAAGACGTTAGTAGCTAATTTCTAACGGATTGTTTAACTTATTGATCCACAATAAGTTGTTTAAATGTTAATTCCATTAATACTTTAAATAAGCTTTAACATACTGTAAATCAGTTTATTAAAAAATGTCGTACATTTGCGCCGCGAATATGAGGAGGGTGAATTTCAAATAATTGAACCACCATTAACTTCTCAAAAACACATGTAATGAGAAAGAAAATTGCAAAATTTTCAATCTTGCCTCTTGCAGCAGGCTCTATTTTTTTTAGTTTTTCAACGAAAAAAGCTGCAAATCTTGATTTGGAAGACTACTCAACTTATGATCTGGAACTTGATTATACAGTCCCAGATGTACGTGAAGAGATCGAACCCGAATTTCAACTTTCAACCACTTCTCCGTTTCTTGGAAAATCTTATGTTGGTTTTAAGGAAGCTCTGGCTTTCAAAGAATCACGTGGTGATTACAAATCCATAAATGAGTTTGGTTATCTGGGAAAGTATCAGTTTGGTAAAGGAACCTTAGAATTGGTTGGTGTTTACGATACCATGGGATTTTTGAATTCACCAGCTTTGCAGGAAGCTGCCTTCTATGCTAATGCATCCAGAAATAAGTGGATCTTGCAGCGTGATATCAAGCGGTTTGTAGGTAAAAACATCAATGGTGTAATAGTAACCGAATCTGGGATTCTTGCGGCAGCGCATTTAGCGGGACCTGGAAGTGTCAAAAAGTATTTGCGTAGCTGGGGAGCACAGGCTTTCAGTGACGCATTTGGTACTACGATCAAAACTTACATGAAACGTTTTGGTGGTTACGATACATCTTTTGTGACGACTACCAAAAATGCCAGGGTAGATTTCGACAATTTGAACGAAGCTTAAAAATTACAGATCCTTTTGGATAATAAAAATAGCCGGTCTTTTATGGAGGTCGGCTTTTATTTTTTTCCAATCTGCTGCTGTTGCCGTTTTAATGAATTCAGTGCTTAGGGTAAGATCGCAGGCAACGCAGATCCTGGTAGTTGGATGTAGTGTTTGAACTAGATCTTCCAGAAACTTATTATTCCTGTACGGCGTTTCTATAAATATCTGAGCCTGATTTTTTTCAGCTGAAATTCTTTCCAGGTTTTTGAGTTCGTTCTTCTTTTCTTTTTTATCGATAGGAAGATAGCCGTGAAATGTAAAGCTTTGACCATTCATTCCGCTAGCCATCATCGCAAGTAGAATAGAACTGGGGCCTACCATAGGAATCACTTTAATGTTGGCGTCATGGGCCAGTCTTACGATCTCGGCGCCTGGATCTGCCACGCCGGGACAACCCGCTTCACTCATTAATCCCATGTCTCTTCCGGCTTTCGCAGCATCAAGAAACGTAGGAATTTCTGTGGCTACTGTAAATTTATTTAAAGCTGAAAGTTTAAGTGAGGCTTGTGGTTTTTCAGGAAGGATATCTTTGATGAATCTTCTGGCAGTCTTTTCATTCTCAACAATAAAATCATCGATATTGGAAATGATTTCAGCATTGATACCCGGGAAAACTTTATCTGCGTCTGAAGCGCCCAGACCAACGGGTATCAGGTAGAGTTTACCGGAATTTGAAGCTTCAGATCTCATAATTCTCCAGATTCAAGTTTTCTTTTTATTTCATCTGTTGCTTCATCAAGCATCATATATACATTTTCAAAACCCTGATCGCCTCCATGATATGGATCTGGAACGTCCACATTTTCTGAAGGGAATATTTCATCAAGTATCAAATGTACTTTCTGGCGTTCTTCGTCAGTTTCTGCCATGGCGATCACATCCTTAAAATTGGAATTATCCATTACGAAAATATGATCGAAGTCCTGGAAATCTTTTTTGCTGAATTGTCTTCCTCTTTGCTGAGAAATATCGAGACCATTTTTGCTAGCAATGGCGATCGATCTTTTGTCTGGTTCAGAATCAACATGCCAGTCTCCGGTTCCTGCGGAATCTACAAAAACTTTTTCAGGATCAACTTTGGATTTAAGAATACCCTCGGCTAGCGGCGATCTGCAGATATTCCCGAGACACACCATCAATACCCTGGTTTTCATAAAGATGTAATTTATAGAGTGAGCTTTTTGTTGAGGTCTTCAACAAATTTCTTGAATTGCTTATCTGTGGCGGCAAGATTATCTACAGTCTTACACGCGTGTAAAACGGTAGCATGATCCCTGCTTCCAATTTGAGAACCTATACTCGCCAGTGATGCTTTGGTGAATTTC
Organism: Christiangramia sp. 3-2217-3z; assembly: GCF_051195275.1. NCBI lineage: Bacteria > Pseudomonadati > Bacteroidota > Flavobacteriia > Flavobacteriales > Flavobacteriaceae > Christiangramia > Christiangramia sp. 3-2217-3z. The sequence continues at coordinate 20,307 of NZ_JBNJLI010000008.1, forward strand.
TTTGCAAAGAACATTGCCAGTTGTCTGGCTTGTACAATATGGCGTTTTCTCGTTTTCGATTGTAAAGTATCTACATCCATTTGGAAGTAATCACTTACAACCTTCTGAATATAATCTATGGAAACTTCGCGCTTGGTGTTTTTCACGTAGTTATCTACGATCTTTTTCGCCAGTTCCAGAGTGATGTCTTTCTTATTGAAAGAAGAGTGAGCAATTAATGAAATGATTGCACCTTCCAGTTCCCTGATATTGGTTTTGATATTATTAGCCAGGAATTCCACGATATCTTCAGGCATCTCTACACCATCACGATAAAGTTTATTTTTAATAATGGAAACGCGAGTTTCAAAATCTGGATTTTGAAGTTCAGCAGATAGTCCCCATTTAAATCTTGACAGCAGGCGTTGTTCAATATCCTGCATGTCTACCGGAGCCTTGTCACTGGTTAAAATGACCTGTTTCCCGTTTTGATGCAAATGGTTGAAAATATGGAAGAATACATCCTGCGTTCCTGCTTTCCCGGATAATAACTGAATATCATCGACCACCAGTACATCTATGATCTGGTAGAAGTGAATGAAATCATTACGATTATTTTTCTTAACAGATTCAATGTATTGCTGGGTAAATTTTTCCGCAGAAATATATAGAACTGTTTTTTCCGGGTATTTATCTTTGATCTCAACGCCTATAGCATGCGCTAAATGCGTTTTCCCCAGTCCTACACCACCAAATATCAGTAATGGGTTAAAAGAGGTGCCTCCCGGCTTATTCGCAACGGCGAGTCCAGCGGATCGGGCAAGCCTATTTGACTCACCTTCAAGAAAATTATCAAAATTATAATTAGGATTCAGCTGGGATTCGATCTTGACATTACGAATTCCAGGAATAATAAAAGGATTCTTAAGTTCCGGGCTTTTGTTCTTTACTGGTACATCTACCTCCTGAGAAGCCATATGCGATCTTTGAGTACTTGGGATCTTCTCTGTAAATGGGAGCTTATTACCATAGGTATTCTCCATTTTGATCACATAAACCAATTTCGCCTTATCTCCTAGTTCACGCGTAAGAGAAACCTTTAATAATTTCACATAATGTTCTTCCAGCCATTCGTAGAAAAATTTAGATGGCACCTGGATACTCAGGGCACAATCCGTTAGTTTCACTGCTTGGATAGGTTCAAACCATGTTTTGTAAGCTTGAGGTGTAATGTTATCCTGAATAAAAGACAGACAGTTATTCCAAACCGATTGCGCAGTTTTTGACATTATTAGTTAGACGTTATTTTTGGTTACTAGAAAGTTCTAAAGTGGCCTATGAAGCATACAGATCTCCAACTTGAGCAAAGCAAATATGTGAACAAATTATCTAATAAAAAAACCAAATTTGGGTTGAATTTTAAGTAAAATTATTGCATACTTGATTCTGAGCCTGAATATAAAAAACCTTTCTGTGAAAGGCGACAAAAATCACATGAAATCACACGAAACTTCTGTTAAAGTACGATATGCCGAAACCGATCAAATGGGAGTGGTACATCATAGTATTTATCCGCAATACCTTGAAATTGCGAGACTTAACTGGCTAGATACACTTGGTATCTCTTACAAAAGTATGGAAGAGGAAGGGATAATGTTGCCGGTATTCGAATTAAATTTAAAATATCACAAACCGGTTACTTTTGATGAAAAAATCAGGATAGAAACGCGCCTTCGAGAAGAGCCAAATGTTAAAATTATCTTTGATTATTCTCTCTACAATGAACAGGGAAATCTGGTAACTACCGGCTACACTGTACTCGTGTTTATGGATGCCAAAACGAGGAAGCCGGTTAGGTGTCCAAAATATATGTTAGAGGCATTAGGTTATTGATCTTCCAATCTTGAAATCTCAACTTTATAGGTATTGTCGAACTTTGTATAAATGCTTTCGACGTCACTTTTTCGAACTGCAATGCAGATTCTGCAATCCAGTTCAAGTTTTTGATCGATCACGTTCAAATTGTTCTTTTTGATCACCTGCATGACTTTGTTCATTTCAGGATAATCAAATTTTATTACGAAAACCTCATCGATTGTTCGCTTCAGGATATTTGAAGCTTCCAGAGCCATTTGCGCGGCAGTTTTATAGGCATTAATGAGCCCGCCAACTCCTAACTTTACTCCGCCAAAATATCGAACTACGACTATAAGGATATTGGTAACATCAAAGCTTTGTATTTGTCCATAGATTGGCATTCCTGCCGAGTTTGAAGGCTCTCCGTCATCATTTGCACGATAGTGATGGTCTTCTTCGGCCTTACCTGTTTGCCAGGCGTAACACCAGTGTCTCGCTTTGTGGTGGGATGCACGTAATTCTTCCAGATGTTTGGCCGCCTCTTCTTCAGTTTTAATTGGAAATGCATATCCGTAGAATTTAGAATTACGATCCTTGAACAATACTTCCGGGGAGGCTTCAGTAATAGTTTGATACGTGTCTTTCATATGGCTGAATTCGCTACTAGAATTATACTAATCATAGCTAGAATAAGACCTATCCAGTTTTTCCGAATAAGCTGTTCTTTAAAAAGCACGATTCCTACAATTGTTGAAAGCGCGACTATACTCACGTGATTGATCGTAAATATAGTTGAGCTCTCGTATCCTTCACTGCGCAATGCCAGAACAAGGAAGTAAATCGAGAAGTAATTTGGTACGCCCAAAGCTATGCCGCCAAGTAAATTTTTAAACTGAAGTTTTAACTCGCCCCGAATCGCCTGGTAGATCATCACCAGCACCCCAAGCAGTCCAGCCGTTGCGAAGATGGTCGAACTAAACAAGCCTACATCGGTTTTCGAAACATAACTGGTTTCGAGGAATTTTAAACTGGTATCAATAATTCCGCTTCCCAAAAATACGAGCAGTGGAAAAATAAGATTTTGCCATTTTATGCTTATTCCATCTTTGGTTTTTATTGATGTTAGGTACACTGCCACTAATGCCAGCAATATTCCGGCAATCTTCAGTACTCCGGTACTTTCATTGTAGAGAAAGATTCCGCAGAAAACAGGAATAGCGACCGACATTTTTGTGGCTACAGCTACTACTGATAGTCCGCTTTTCTGGGTGGTGATCGCTGCCAGGTTAAAAACAGTGATAAATAGCACTCCCAGCATTAAAGCGCCGGGAAACCATTTTTCAGAAGGAACAGCAGCAAAATCTGAGCCTTCAATAAATCCGAAAAATCCTACAGTACAGGCTATAAAATAATTGATCACAATCGCCTGCAAAGTATTTACCTCGTATTTTTTGTAAAGTCTGAATACGATAAAAATGATCGTGGAAGAAAGAACGCTTAAAAGCAGGTAGATCAAAATAATTCTTTTTTAGTGGTGAATAGATCGATCACATCCTCGCGGGTTGGTTCAAGATTCCATACATGCATTCCCAATGCGGCCGCAGCCTCAGTATTCTCAGCAGTATCATCTATAAACAGGCATTCCTCTGCATTGAGCTCATGTTGCTCTAACACAAACTCAAATATCTCAGGATTTGGCTTGCGCATGCCTATTTCGTGCGATAGATAAAATGCATCAAAACAGCTTTTAAACTCCTCGTAAAATGGAATCCTAGACTTTATGTTTTCAATATGATTTTCATTGGTGTTGCTCAGTAAAATGAGTTCGAATTTCTTTTTTTCTGCTAATTTCTGAAGAAACTGAAGTCGGTATTCCGGGAAATCCAGTAAAATTGAATTCCAGGAATCTATAAAATCTCTATGCTGTAATTGTGGAAATTCAGTTCGGTAGATGTCTGATATTTCATCTGAAGTTACAAATCCTTGCTCGTAATCCCGGTTGCGACTATGGATGTGTTCAGGTAATTCTTTTATCTGTATCTTCTCTAGGTTTTGCTGAGTTGCATCTTTATCGAGATTGATAAACACATCACCAAAATCAAATATGATGGTCTTAATCATTGTCGTTATTTCTAAAGATTTCTAAAAGATCTGCTTCAACTTGATATGCAGAAGCTGGTTTCAAATCTAGTTTCGGAGCTTCAACTCCATCACCAAAGTAGTTGTCACCCGTAAAAACCCGTGCCTCATCCCAAAGGTTTGAAGTAATGAATTGCTTTAAAATATTAGCTCCACCTTCCACAATTAGTGATTGAAGCTCCTGTTCGAAGCAGATCCTGCAAATTGCCTTAGCGATATTTTCTGAAAATTCAATCTTCTGGTAAACAAGGTTTTCGTGCTTCTTCTCAGTCAGTTTTTCGTTTAGAACGATCGTTCTATTTGACAGATCGAAAAGTGCCAGATCTTGGGGGAGTTTCAATTCCCGGTCAATAACCAGTCGAACAGGCGGATTTCCAGACCAGTTTCTAACATCTAAACGAGGATCATCTGCCTTTGCAGTTCCTGTACCTACCAGGATTCCGCTTTCTTCACTACGCCATTTATGAACCAGCTGTTTGCTGTACCGATTTGAAATCCATACCGGTCGATTGGTGTCCTTAGTTTCTGGAGCTAAGAACAGGTCACGGGTTTGGGCCCATTTCAGAATAATATAAGGTCTGTGTTTTTTGTGGCAAGTGAAAAACCGCTTGTTGAGCGCATTACACTCCTCTTCAAGAATCCCAACCTGAACTTCTTTTCCTGCCTCCAGTAATTTCTTGATTCCGCGGCCGGCAACTTTTGCAAATGGATCCATTGTACCTATCACAACCTTGGGGATTCCCCGATCAATGATAAGATCACTGCAGGGTGGGGTTTTTCCAAAATGGCTGCAAGGTTCCAGGCTTACGTAAATAGTGGAATCTTTTAACAGCTCCTGATCCTGAACCGAATTAATAGCATTTACCTCGGCATGAGCCTGTCCCGCTTTCTGGTGCCACCCTTCGCCAATGATCCTGTTTTTATGAACGATCACACTGCCTACCATTGGATTAGGATAGGTGCTTCCGAGCCCGTTTTCGGCTAGTTCTATACAGCGTTTAATGTATTTTTCGTGTATATTCACAGCACAAAAATAGAATTAATTAGGCAGAATGGATACATGGAAAATTCGGGAAATCAAAGCCGAAGATAATCAGCAGGTTAAGCATTTAATCCAAAGTGTATTAGTGGAAATGGGAGTTCCCAAAGTTGGGACTGCTTATGAGGACAAAGCATTAGAGGATATGACTGCGGAATATGATGGAGATAGGAAGACATATTTTATCGTCGAGGAGAACAATAAGGTTATTGGAGGAGCTGGCATTGCTGCATTAAGAGGAACTGAAGAGCCCATTTGTGAGCTTCAGAAAATGTATTTCCTGCCTGCAGCGCGAGGTAGAGGGATTGGGACGAAAATGATCAATACCTGTATGGATTTTGGCAGGCAGCATTTTTTTGAAAAATGCTACATTGAAACACTTCCTTACATGGAAAGTGCCCGTAAACTTTACCATAAAAGCGGATTCGAAACTGTAGAAAAGCCTGTAGGTGATACCGGTCATTACAATTGTACAGTTTATATGCTTAGAGATCTGTAAAGCCAGAAAATTGATGCATTTATCAGATTTTAAAAAAGTATTCTTCGCAAAACTTTCAGATTTCTATCCTGAAACTGAAGTGCAGTCCTTTTATTTTTTATTAACGCAGCATTACCTGGGAAAAACAAGATTGGACCTGGCGCTCGAACCTAAGTATGAGCTTTTAGAGGAGCAAAGAGCACAATTTCAGAAGGCATTGTTGAGGCTAAAGAAATATGAGCCTGTTCAGCATATTCTGGAAGAGACAGAATTCTACGGACTCAGGTTCAAAGTGAGCAAGAATGTACTTATACCCAGACCGGAAACTGAAGAGCTGGTGTCATGGATTCTTGAGGACCTTGCTTCGGAAGAGAAATCCATCAGGATTTTGGATATTGGATCGGGTAGTGGTTGTATTCCTGTGAGCCTGGCTAAAAATTTAAATACTGCGGAAGTGCATTCCTGGGACGTTTCAGAAGAAGCTTTAAAAATTGCTATTTTCAATGCTAAGATTAATAACGTAAACGTTGATTTTCAACTGAAGGATATTCTGAAAACTGAAGATCTGGAGCAGCAATATGATCTCATCGTTTCCAACCCGCCCTATGTGCGTAATCTGGAGAAGAAAGAGATGCATTCCAATGTGCTTGATCACGAACCCGAACTTGCATTATATGTGGACGATGAAGATGCACTTATATTTTACCGGAAAATTAGCGAACTGGCTGCAAAAAACCTGAAAACTGGTGGGAATTTATATTTTGAGATCAACCAGTATCTGGGTAAAGAGACTTTAAGGCTAGTGCAAGGATTTGGTTTTGAAGCAGAATTAAAAAAGGATATTTTTGGGAACGACCGAATGCTAAAAGCAATTAGAATTCATGGAGGAGAATTATAATATTATTGAAAATGTAGCGGTCTTTTGCGCAAGCAGTGACGGAGTAGATCCTGAAATTTTCAAAACCGCCCGCGTTGTAGGTGAAGAGCTCGCAAAGAGGAATATTCGGCTTATCTATGGCGGTAGTAAATTAGGATTAATGGGTCAGGTTGCCGATGGAGTTATGGAAAATGGAGGGTTCGCGACCGGTGTTATTCCCGAGTTTCTAAAAACCAAAGAGGTCGTGCATACAGGGCTGAACCGGCTAATCACTACCAAGGATATGCACGAGCGTAAATTGACCATGAACGAACTTAGCGACGCTTTTATCACCTTGCCCGGTGGTTTTGGTACGCTGGAGGAGTTATTCGAGATTGTTACCTGGGCTCAGCTTGGTTTGCATCGTAAGCCCATTGGCTTGCTGAATATTAACGGATTCTATGACGACCTTCTTAGTATGTTGAAAAAAATGACCGCCAAGGGTCTGCTGAAAGAGGAAAATTTGGAGATCTTACTGGTGGCTGATAATATGGAAGAATTACTGAAGCTGATGCATAATTATAAAGCCAGACCAGTCCCAAAATGGATGAATAAAAACCAAACCTGATATGAAGATCCATAAACTTTGTCTGTACACTTCAGATGTTAGACGGCAATACTCATTTTACAAGGATGATCTTGGAATGGAAATCATCAACTATGAAGAAGATAGTTTTGAAGTACAATGCGGATTTTCAATTTTACGATTCGAATTTAAGGAAAATAGCGTGCCAACGCATTTTGCTTTTCACATACCTGATGAGCAGGAACAGGAGGCGCTTAACTGGTTGAAAACTGTAGTTCCGGTTCTAAAGTATAATGATGAGCAGATCATCGACTTTAGTAACTGGAATGCGAAGTCGGTGTATTTTTATGATAAAGATCGAAACATTGTGGAGTTTATTTCTCGCAGAATTTTCAGCAAACCTGAGCAAGGCATTTTTACTGCGGAAAATATCATAGGAATTGCAGAAATAGGTCTGGCAACATCTAACATCAAAGAAACTTTCAAGCAATTGAATGTCGAGAATAATCTGCATAAATATGATGGAGATTACGAACATTTTTGCGCAATTGGAGAAGATTCAGGTTTATTTATTGTTGTAAACAAGCACAACAAGGAATGGTTTCCCACAAACGATAATGCAGATCCTTCAGATTTTAAGCTGAACTTCGAGCACGAAAACAAGCAATTTCAGCTGAAGTTCGAGAATGACACATTAAAAATTTCCGAATAAGAAAAAGAGAATATGGACGCGGAAAAAAAAATAAAGGCTTTAAGAGAAGAATTACAACAGCATAATTACAATTACTATGTGCTGGACAAGCCTCAAATTAGTGACTATGATTTTGACATGAAGCTGAAGGAATTGCAGCAGCTGGAAGATCAAAATCCAGATTTATTCGATGAAAATTCGCCTACTCAACGCGTGGGTGGTACGGTTACTAAAAATTTTGAAACCATTGTGCATGATCAGCGTATGTATTCGCTTTCAAATTCCTATTCAAAAGAAGAGCTGGAAGATTGGGAGAAACGTATTCGTAAAAGTGTGGATGGCGATATATCTTATGTCTGCGAGTTAAAATATGATGGTGCCTCCATAAGCCTTACTTATGAAAACGGTAAATTATCCCGTGCGGTAACACGTGGTGATGGATTTCAGGGTGATGAGGTAACCAGTAATGTTCGAACGATTCGCTCGGTTCCATTAAAACTGAAGGGTGATTTCCCGGAACGTTTCGATATTCGGGGAGAGATCGTTTTGCCTTATGAAGGTTTTGCGAAAATGAATGCAGAGAGAGTGGAAGCCGGGGAAGAACCCTACGCAAATCCTAGAAATACAGCTTCCGGAAGTTTAAAACTACAGGATAGTGCCGAGGTAGCTCGTCGCCCGCTGGAATGTTTGCTTTACAGCATTGTTGGAAATAATCTGAATATCAAATCACAATACGAAGGTCTGGAAATGGCCAGGAAATGGGGTTTTAAAGCTCCAGCAGAATCAGAATTGAAATCATCTATAGAGGAAGTTTTTGAATATATAAATTACTGGGATAAGCACCGTCACGATCTTCCTTATGAAACAGATGGAGTAGTAATTAAAGTAAATGATCTCCATCAACAGGATGAGCTGGGTCATACGGCTAAATCTCCGCGTTGGGCAATTGCATACAAATTTAAGGCAGAACAGGAATCCACCATACTAGATAAAATTACTTACCAGGTTGGAAGAACCGGCGCGATCACACCTGTGGCAAACCTGCAGCCTGTCCAACTTGCCGGGACGGTAGTACGTCGTGCTTCCTTGCATAACGCAGATCAAATTGAAAAGCTGGACATCAGGGAAGGAGATACCGTTTACGTAGAAAAAGGTGGAGAAATTATTCCGAAGATCGTAGGTGTTGATTTTTCGCAGCGCGACCCGGATTCCAGTCCTACAGAATATGCTTCTCGCTGTCCTGAGTGTGATACAGAACTTGTACGGAATGAAGGGGAAGCGCAGCATTATTGTCCAAATACCAATGGATGTCCTCCGCAAATCATAGGTAGAATTCAGCATTATATATCGCGAAAGGCAATGGATATAGAAGGTCTCGGAGGAGAAACTGTCGCTTTGCTGGTTACCGCAGGGCTCATACATAATTATGCAGACCTTTATACGCTCACTAAAGCGGACATTCTTCCCCTGGAAAGAATGGCGGAAAAGTCGGCAGAGAATCTTATTACCGGTATAGAAAGATCCAGAGAGATACCATTTGAAAGAGTCTTATTCGGACTAGGGATTAGATACGTAGGAGAAACGGTAGCTAAGAAACTGGCCAAACATTTTAAGTCGGTTGAAGCATTGATGGCTGCCAGCAAAGAAGAGCTGGAGAATATTGATGAAATTGGAGAACGTATTGCCTGGAGCGTTGGTGATTTCTTCAGTAACGCTGAAAACAGGAAGAATGTGGAGCGGCTTCGGGAATATGGAATACAAATGGAAATTTCCGCAGAGAAACTGGCGAATCAAACCAGTATCCTGGATGGAAACACATTCGTGATTTCCGGAGTATTCAACAAGGTTTCCAGAAATGATCTAAAAAAACTCATTGAAGATAACGGCGGAAAAGTTTCCAGTTCGATCTCTTCCAAAACTAACTATCTGGTAGCCGGTGAAAACATGGGCCCAAGTAAGCTTGCCAAGGCAGAAAAGCTGGGTACTCAAATGTTGAGCGAAGACGAATTTCTGGCTATGTTGGATAAATAGAATGCTGTGAAAAAGTTTTTCTTTCTTCTGATTATTATGCAAACTGGTTTCTTGTCCAGAGCACAGGCCATTCCTGAAGATTTTGTGTACCTGAAAGATGTGGTGCCATTTGCGATCGAGGAAGTTCGCTATGCAGGGGAGCATAATTTTACAGGCAGACCAGTTCCCGGATATGAGTCGGAGCAGATCATTCTGACTAAAAAAGCTGCGGAAGCCTTAAAAAAAGTACAGCAAGAACTTATTCAGAAGGATTTGATGTTAAAGGTTTTCGATGCTTACCGACCTCAGACTGCTGTTAATGAGTTTGTAGCATGGGCTCGAAAACCCGGAGACACCCTGGCAAAAAACGAATTTTATCCTGATGTTGAAAAAAGCAGGCTGTTTGAACTCGGTTATATCGCGTCAAAATCTGGACATTCCAGGGGTGGTACTATTGATCTTACTTTGGTAAACGCGAACACCTGTAAGGAATTGGATATGGGTGGAGCTTACGATTTTTTCGGAGAAATATCTCACCATCGTTCAGCTTCGGTCACTTCAGAACAAAAGAAAAACAGGGAACTTTTAAGAACAGTTATGCTTAAAAATGGTTTCCGAAGTTATTCTGAAGAATGGTGGCATTATACCCTAAATGCCGAACCCTTTCCTTATCAATATTTCGACTTTCCAATAAAGTAATTATACCGCAAGCTTTACACCGTCTGCGGAAGATTTTTTCCCATTTTGAAAAAAGAAATCTACTCTGCCCAGATAGACACCATAGCAGCCAACCTGGTTTACCAGTACAGGATTTCCTGCCTTGTTGGTTTCCACCGTTGGTTTGTCAAGAAACGTATGCGTATGTCCTCCAATGATGAGGTCAATATTTTCTGTAGATTTCGCCAGTTTAATATCCCCGATCTTTTGAGATGAATATTTATATCCAAGATGTGACAAACAAATTACCAGGTCACAATTTTCTTCATCTTTAAGAATCCGGCTCATATCGGTAGCGATCTCGATTGGGTCTAAATATTCAGTCTCCTTGTACAGTTTGTTGCTTACCAATCCCTGCAATTCGATCCCAACACCAAATACGCCGATCTTTATACCATCTTTAGTGAAAGTGCGGAACTTATCAGTTTTTCCATCCATGATGGTATTGCTGAAGTCGTAATTTGATATTACAAATGGAAACTCCGCATGTGGTAGCTGGGCATATAATCCATCGATACCATTATCAAAATCATGGTTTCCAAGGGTTGCAGCATCATACTTTAGCATGCTCATTAACTTGAATTCCAGTTCACCACCGTAAAAATTGAAGTAAGGCGTGCCCTGGAAAATATCTCCGGCATCCAGCAACAGGGTATTAGGGTTTTCTCTGCGTATTTTCTCTACCAGGGTAGCTCTTCTGGCAACGCCTCCAAGATTTGCATTTCTACCTGCCTCTGGACCAAATGCCTCGATATGGCTATGTACATCATTCGTGTGCAGGATCGTGATCTGTTGTCTTTCAGGTTTAAATGATAAAGCTGAAAGTCCTCCCAGGCTTACTAAAGCTGTAGCGGCTGCCGTATTCTGAATAAAATCTCTTCTCTTCATATTACTGTCTTATATAGCGATCATCGATCACACTTCTAATGGTATCGGTTTTACTAAAGTAGTCTATCATCACATTGCGAATCTTGTATTCACTGGAATGAATACTTACAGGATTAGCGAAGAATTTCATATTATCACCGCCACCAACTAGATAATCTGATGTCGCAACAAAATAGGTGCTGTCTTTCGAAATCTGCTGTTCGTTGATCGTCACATTTTTGATCATATAACTGCCGTCAGCGATAATCCTGATTCCGCTTACCGGATGTGCAGTTTTGGCTTTGCTGAGGTAATCCATCATCTCCAGCATTTTTTCACCTTTCAGCTCAGCGATGACCACTTCATTTTCAAAGGGCATTATCTGGTACGCAGTCCGGGTGCTAACATTTCCAACAGGAATTTCTGCACGTATTCCACCATGATTCAGTAAAACCATATCTATACTGTTTCCGGTATTTTTTTCGAATACAGGGTTCACCTGTTCCATCAGTGCATCTGCCATCAGGTTGCCAATAGCCGTATTGAGGTCTCCGTCGCTTTTGGAAAGAAATGAAGGGTTGTAGCTAAGAGGTGAATCAAGAGTTTCGTTAAGGTGTTCCTTGTATGGAGCGATAAATTCAGCAATCTCTGAATCTTCTTCAATACTATTGTCCACAGCAATTCTTTTTCCATCTACCTGCTCTAAATGTTTGAATTCAGTTTTACAGGAGCTCAGCATTAGTACTGAAGCAAATATGATCGTGGTAAGGTGTTTCATTCCATTTCGCATTACTTTTCAAATATAACAAGATTAGCCGGTGAGTCATGTGTTCAGGTTATTTATAAGCGAAAAATTATAAAGATTTGGTTTGTAGTTAGTGCTGTTGAATTTCCAAGACCTTCATTCTTAAGTTATGACTTTACTCAAAGAGTGCGTGTAAACCTATCCATCATTATTCCTTGCTTTCTTTTCTTCTGCCATGGAAAATAGCTTCTCAGGCTTTGCATCATTGGTTTAAAATTTTACAAATTATAGAAAGCTGTTTAATCTGCAGAATCTTGTCTTCGGAAGCCACCTCAAGACATAGTTTGCTTATAGAAATTATTTACATTTGCCCTCCGAAATCATTGAATGATCACGAATAAAATAAAATCGGTTCAGCTAAAGAAAGCCATTGATAAACTGAAGAAGAAGAGGCAATTTGCTACGAATACTTCAAACCGGGTATTGCTGGTTATTTCTGAAGATAATTTTGAAGTCTATAAGAATCTTCAGAATCTCTGGAAAAGTTTAGGCCTGTCTGCAAATGCTTATGATGTCGTGATCTGCGGAAGTGTTCGTAATATAGATGATAAAGATCTGTTGCAAATTAGTTTTAAAGACTTAGGTCTTGATGGCGAAATTAAAAACAAGGATCTGCTGGCGCTTTTGGAATATGAATTTGGATCAGCGATCGTTATAAGCGGCGAAGAAACTTTGCTTTCAAATTATGTGGCTTTAAGATCTGGGGCAACATTTTTGATTGGTAAATCCGCGGATCCTTTTTCGATCCTGGATGTAGAAATTTTTGAAAATGATCCTTCTCTTCTTGAAGCAGAATTGATCAGATATTATAAAATATTAAAAAATAAAAAGTAATGGAAGCTTTTATTGGTACCGGAGTAGCACTGGTTACTCCTTTTAAAGAAGATCTTAGTGTAGATACAAATGCTCTTTCAGCATTAGTGAAGGATCAGATAGATAACGGCATCGAATACCTGGTGGTTTTAGGAACTACTGCAGAGAGTGCAACCCTTAGTAAGAAAGAAAAGGAGCTTGTAAAAACTGTGATCAAAGAGGCAAACCAGGGTAAACTACCTTTAGTTCTTGGTATGGGAAGTAATGATACCGCCGGACTGGTGGAAGACCTTATCTCAGAAGATCTGGAAGGTTTTGATGCAATACTTTCAGTATCTCCATTCTACAACAAACCAACACAGGAAGGAATCTACCGTCACTTTAAGGCAGTAGCTGAAGCTTCACCACTACCGGTTATTCTATACAATGTACCGGGTAGAACTGCGAGTAACATCCTGCCGGAAACCGTCAACAGGATCGCCAGAGATTTCAAAAACGTGATCGGTGTAAAGGAAGCCGCTGGAGATATGGTGCAGGCTATGAAATTGATCTCACTTGTTCCTGAAGATTTCCTGGTTATTTCAGGAGATGATATGATCACTTTACCAATGACACTTGCAGGCGGGAAAGGTGTGATCTCTGTAATTGGTCAGGGCTTGCCCAAAGAATTTTCAGAAATGGTACGTCTGGGATTAAAAGGAGAAGTTAGAGAAGCTTACAAATTACATTACCGCATAGCACCTTCCATAGACATGATCTTTGCTGAAGGCAATCCAGCTGGAATCAAAGCTATGCTACATAAAAGATCTCTGGTTAAAAATAATTTGCGACTACCTTTAGTAGAAGCGACCGATGTTCTTTATGCTAGAATTTCAGCCTTCGTTGAAAGTTTCTAGTCTAAACTGAAGTAAAAATAAATTTTAAAAGACTTTCCTGATACAATAATTGCCCGTAAATAGGGTTATTTGAGTAGACTAGGAAAGTTTTTTTTATACTAACAAAAAATGTATTTTTGCCAGATGTTTTTACGTATCATGAAAAAAGGAATTCTCGCTCTAGGCCTATTGATGGTCACTATATCTTGTAGTGAATATCAGTCATTGCTTAAAAATGAGGAAACTGCGCCTAAATATACGGCTGCAGAGGAATTATATACCGAAGGTAAAGAAGAAGACGATAATGGAAAGCTACGTAAAGCTTTGCGATTATTAGAGCAGATCGAGCCTGAGTATCGAGGAAAACCTCAGGGTGAACGCCTTGTTTACATTCTTGGAGATACGTATTACCAATTAGGTGATTATTATAATGCACCTTTCAATTTTGAACGTTTTGTACAATTGTATCCAAATAGCCAGAAGGTAGAAGAGGCCGAGTATAAATCGGCGGTTAGCTATTACAATCGTTCTCCGCGCTTTAACCTGGACCAAACCGATACCAGAAAAGCGATCGAAGAACTTCAGGTTTATCTAAATAAGTATCCGGAAGGAGAATTTGTAGATTCAGCAAATGATTACGCGACAGAGTTGCGAGTGAAGCTGGAGAAGAAAGCATACGAGATCGCAAAGCAGTATCACAAGACCAGATATTATAAGGCGGCAATCGCCTCTTTCAATAACTTCATTGCAGAATATCCTGGATCCCCGTTTAGAGAAGCTGCATATTACTATCGATACGATTCAGCTTACCAGCTGGCGATCAATAGTTTTGAAGTTTTGATGCAGGAAAGACTTGAAAATGCCAGGGAATTTTATAATTCCTACAATAAATACTATCCAGAAGGAGAGTTTACTCAGGACTCTGAGACTTCCATGATGGAAATTGATAAAAGGTTAGAGAATTTTTAATAAAGGAATGATGGATTTTAAAAAAATTGATGCCCCGGTTAACACAACTACTATCAACAAAAATGAAGTAGATGCACCTACCGGAAACATTTACGAGGCGATATCTATCGTAGCGAAAAGAGCTGGACAGATTAATGGTGAAATCAAAAAAGAGCTTTTAGAAAAGCTTGATGAGTTCGCTACTTATAACGATTCTCTTGACGAGATTTTTGAAAACAAAGAGCAGATCGAGGTTTCAAAATTCTACGAAAAACTACCAAAACCGCAATCACTTGCGATCCAGGAGTGGCTTGATGACAAGATCTACTGGAGAAACACTATGGAAACCGAAGAATAGAATCGGTTAACTGATATGTCTGTACTTCAAGGCAAAAAAGTTTTACTCGGCATTACCGGAGGTATTGCTGCCTACAAAACTGCTTCACTGGTACGGCTATTTGTGAAGTCTGGTGCAGAGGTGAGGGTTGTTATGACCCAGGCTGCAAAAGAATTTATCACTCCGCTTACACTTTCAACTCTTTCCAAGAATGAAGTCTATTCTTCATTTACGAGCGAAGAGGATGAGAATGAACAATGGAATAATCACGTGGAACTCGGCCTATGGGCCGATTTCATGCTTTTAGCCCCAGCCACAGCGAGCACTCTCTCTAAAATGGCTTCGGGGAACAGCGATAACATATTGCTTGCTACTTATCTTTCAGCTAAATGTGAAGTTTTCTTTGCTCCGGCAATGGATCTTGACATGTATAAGCATCCATCTACTACCAAAAGTTTCGAAACGCTCCAGGGATATGGGAATATCATGATTCCTTCGGGAACGGGCGAGCTAGCGAGCGGACTTTCGGGAAAAGGAAGAATGGCAGAGCCTGAAGAGATCATTAGCTTTATTGAAGATCATCTGTCTAAAGATCTTCCACTTCGGAATAAGAAAATTGTTATTACTGCAGGACCAACTTATGAAGCCATAGACCCGGTACGATTTATAGGTAATCATTCCAGTGGTAAAATGGGCTTCGCAATTGCCTTAAAGGCGGCAGAAGCTGGCGCTGAAGTTGTCTTAATTGCAGGTCCTACACATCTTGATATCTCTCATGCTAATATTGAACTCAGAAGAGTGGTGAGCACACGGGATATGTACGAAGCTGCTCATGCGGAGTTTGAAAACACCGATGTTTTTATTGCTGCGGCAGCTGTAGCCGATTACAGACCTAAGACGGTTGCAAATCAAAAGATCAAAAAGAACGATCCATCATTAAACTTGGAATTAACCAAAACTGAAGATATTCTTGCCTCCCTGGGAGCTATTAAGAAAGATCAGAAGTTGGTAGGTTTCGCTTTAGAGACCAATAATGAGGAAGAGAATGCAAGAAAAAAGCTGGAAAAGAAAAATCTAGATTTTATTGTCTTAAATTCCCTTCAGGATACTGGTGCAGGTTTTAAAGGAGATACCAATAAGATCAGGATCATTTATCCAGATAGAAAACTGGAATTTGACCTTAAAAGTAAAACCGAAGTTGCCCGGGATATCATTTCAGAAGTAATCAAAATGTTTCATGCGTAGAATTGCCTTTCTAGTACTGTTCACTATATGTTCCTATTCAGGAATTGCACAGCAATTAAGTTGCGAGGTAGTGGTCAACGCAGAACAAACAGGGCAGGCAAATCTTTCTGTATTTAAGACACTGGAAAGATCTCTTAATGAGTTTATTAACCAGACTACGTGGACAGACAGGCGTTTGCAGGATCATGAACGTATTAACTGTAGTATGTTTATTACGATTAATAGTTTTGAAGGAGAGAGCTTTAATGGCACTATCCAGATCCAATCTTCCAGACCGGTTTATGGAACCAGTATGATCACTCCGGTATTTAATTTTAATGACGAACAATTCAGTTTTAGTTACCGGGAATATCAACCTTTGAATTATAGTCAGAATACTTACACCAATAATCTCGTATCTGTTATTTCCTTTTACGTATACACCATTCTTGGACTTGATGCGGATACCTTTGCTCCGGAAGGTGGAACAGCTTTCTTCGAGGAAGCCAACAGGATCGTTACAACCGCCCAGCAGGGAAACTCGCAGGGTTGGAGAGGATCAGACGGTCAACGTTCGCGTTTCAGGCTTAATGCAGATTTACTGGCGAACACCTATGCGGAATACCGTGAAGCACTTTACGATTATCATAGGTTAGGTCTTGATGTCATGCATGCTGATGTAATGGCTGGGAAAACCGCAATTGCCGAATCTTTGAATAAGCTGGAAGTGATGAACAATCGTAGAAATAACTCCCTGTTGCTCCGTGCTTTTTTCGACTCCAAGGCAGATGAGATCGCTTCTGTCTATACCGGAGGGCCTGCTTATCCTGCTAAGAATGAACTTATCCGAACACTGAATAATATCGCAGCCAGGTATGCCCGTAGCTGGCGAAATATTCAGTAGGAATTTTGGTTGATTACGAGTATTTTCTCTCGTATATTTAGCACAAATTTTAACCGAATTGCTTACATCTCTTTCCATAAAGAATTACGCGCTTATTGAAGATATTACTATGGATCTTCAATCTGGTTTTACGATCATTACCGGGGAAACCGGCGCCGGGAAATCTATCATGCTTGGTGCACTTGGGTTATTGCTGGGTGATCGCGCAGACTTCAGTAGTATTAGAAATACTGAGAAGAAATGCGTTATCGAAGGTCATTTTAGTATCAAAGATTATGAGTTACAGCAATTCTTTGAAAAGGAGGACCTGGATTATGAGCAGACCAGTATCATTCGGCGTGAAATTTTACCTTCCGGGAAATCCCGTGCTTTTATCAATGATACGCCGGTAAAGATTACTTCTTTGCAGAAGCTTGGAACTTCCCTTATCGATATTCATAGTCAGCATGAGACTCTTAGCCTGGGAAATGCAGATTATCAATTTAATGTTATTGATACGATCGCGAAAAATGAAGCAAGTATACTTCAGTATAAAGCAGAATTGAAGGAGTATCGTAAATTTCAGAAGAGATTTGAAGAGCTGAAAGAAGAACAGGCGCAGGCATCAAAGGAATACGATTACAATCTTTTTCTTCTGAATGAACTGCAAGAAGCAGGGTTAAAATCAGGAATGCTGGAGGATCTTGAAGAAAGATATGAGTCTTTAAACAATGTAGAAGAACTTACCGAAAATCTTAGTGCTGCTTTAAGCTCAATTCAGCAAGAAGAAATAGGGAGTCTGGAGACATTGAAGTCGGCTCGATCCCATATTTCCAGAATCGCCAAATTCTCCGAAATTTATGATGATTTTCATGAAAGACTATATAGCGCGATCATAGAACTAGACGACCTTGAAGCTGAAATGACAGATGCCCTGGAAGCTGTGGAAGCAAATCCTGAGGAGCTGGAAAAGGTGAATCAGCAATTGCAGGTGATCTATAATTTACAAAAAAAGCATAATGCTGAAAGTGTAGAAGAACTACTGCAAATAGCGGAAGATCTTCAGGAGAAAGTTTCAGTCACAGAAAATGCGGAAGCCGCCTTGGAAGAAGCGGAGAAAGCGATCAAAAAGCAATTCAGCATTATATCTGCAACTGCAGAAAAACTACATAAGAATCGTTTAAAAATTATCCCGGCCTTTATAGAGCAAACGGAAATCATACTCAAAGACCTGGGAATGCCGAATGCGAGGCTTAATATTGAACTTAGTACTACCACAGAATTCCTGAGTAATGGGAGCGATAAGCTCGAATGGGTCCTGGCGGCGAATAAAGGTGGAAGTTTTAAAGAGATCAAGAAAGCAGCATCGGGTGGAGAACTTTCCAGAATTATGCTGGCGGTAAAAAGTATACTTGCAGCACAAAGTAAACTGCCAACGATCATATTTGATGAAATTGATACTGGTGTTTCTGGAGATATCGCCCATAAAATGGGTGAGATTCTTGCCAGAATGGGTGCTAACATGCAGGTGATCGCGATCACTCATTTACCGCAAATAGCCGGAAAGGGAAGTTCACATTTTAAGATATTTAAAGAAGATAGTGAGGTTGCAACTCAAACCAAGATCATAAAGCTGGAAAAGGATCAAAGAATCGATGAACTGGCGATGATGCTTGGAGGTACTGGCGGAAGTGATTCTGCACGTGCGCATGCAAAAGCCCTGTTGAATTAATACCCTATCATCTGAAGCCCAAAAGGCGGCGGATTTATTTCAACTTTGCTATATTTACAGGCTTAACAACCACAAAAAATAAATCACATGTCATATAACCTGCTAAAAGGTAAAAGAGGAATCATATTTGGTGCATTGGACGAAAATTCAATTGCCTGGAAAACAGCGGAAAGAGTTCACGAAGAAGGTGGAACTTTTGTGCTAACGAATGCTCCAATCGCAATGAGAATGGGAAGTATTAAACAACTGGCTGAAAAAACCGGTTCTGAGATCATTCCTGCAGATGCTACCAAAGTAGAAGATCTTGAAAACCTTGTAGAGAAGTCTATGGAGATCCTTGGAGGGAAGATCGATTTCGTTCTTCATTCTATCGGGATGTCTGTGAATGTTCGTAAAGGAAAACATTATACAGATATGAACTACGACTTCACGACCAAAGGTTGGGATGTTTCAGCTGTTTCTTTCCATAAAACCATGCAAGTATTGTATAAGAAAGATGCAATGAACGAGTGGGGAAGTATCGTAGCGCTAAGTTATATGGCGGCTCAACGTGTATTCCCAGACTATAATGATATGGCAGATAACAAGGCATATCTGGAGTCTATTGCCCGTAGTTTCGGTTATTTCTTCGGAAAGGATAAAAAAGTAAGAGTGAATACTATTTCACAATCTCCAACGCCAACTACAGCAGGAACTGGAGTTAAAGGCTTCGATGGTTTTATTGCTTTTGCAGAGAAGATGTCTCCGCTTGGAAATGCTACGGCTTTAGAATGTGCAGATTACACCCTGACTTTATTCTCAGATCTTACCAGAAAAGTAACTCTTCAAAATCTATTTCACGATGGTGGATTCTCGAATACGGGAGTTAGCCAGGAGGTGATGGAAAATTTTGTTGAAGATTCAGAATAATAAAAGTACATATATAAACTGCCGGAACCTGAACACTATGTTCGGCTTCCGGCAGTTCTATTTTATATAATCAAGATGCAGCCAGAATATTCATTTGTGATCCCTGTTTATAACAGACCTGACGAGATCAGGGAGTTATTGCAGAGCATGATAAAGATGCGTGCGCCGGTTCCATTTGAAGTGGTGATCGTCGAGGATGGCTCTACAAATTCTTCTGAAGCTGTTGTTGCTGAATTTCAGGAACGATTATTTATTAGTTATTACTTCAAGAAAAATTCCGGCCCAGGCGATAGCAGGAACTACGGGATGAGAAAAGCCCTGGCTTCCTACTTCTTGATTCTTGATTCAGACGTTTTAATGCCTGAAGATTACCTCGAAGAGGTTCATCAATTTTTATCAGGTAGTTTATATGATTGTTTTGGAGGGCCAGACGCTGCTCACGAGTCTTTTTCGAACACCCAGAAGTCGATAGATTACAGTATGACATCTTTGTTTACCACTGGTGGAATACGTGGAGGTAAGAAAGCAGTTGATGAATTCCAGCCACGCAGCTTTAATATGGGTTTAAGCAAAAAAGCATTTGAACTCAGCGGCGGATTTGGAAGGATACATCCCGGAGAAGATCCGGATTTGAGTTTGAGATTAAAGAGATCAGGAATTAAAAGTTGTTTGATTCCCAAGGCACGGGTTTTTCATAAGCGACGAATAGACTGGAAAAAGTTCTTTTTACAGGTTAAGAAGTTCGGGATGGTACGCCCCATTTTGAACAAATGGCATCCTGGGTCTGCGAAGATCACTTATTGGTTTCCTTCATTATTCATGATCGGACTCATACTCTCCATCATCTTTTTATTTGCTGGTTTTAGTTTCTTTATAAGCTGTTATCTTATTTATTTCCTAATTATTGCTGTGGATGCAGCGATACGAAATAAAACTCTATATATTGGATTGTTGGCTGTAAAAGCGGTGATCATCCAGTTTTCAGGATATGGCTATGGTTTTATAGTGTCCAATTATCATATAAATATTCAGAAGAAACAACCGGAAGTGGCATTTCCACAATTATTTTTCAAAAAGCATGGCAACCAGGAATAGAAGAAGAAGGTTCAAGAAATCAAGCATAAAGACATTCGGTTTTTTTCTGATCTTTTCTGCGATCGTGTGGGTTCTGGTACAGTTTTCCAAAACGTATACTCAGGTGATCGAAGTTCCGGTAAACTATCTCAATGTTCCCCTGGATAAAAGTATTTCTGAAGAACGTCCGGATCACGTGGATCTTCAGCTTCAGGATAATGGCTTCAGTATTTATTACTATAAAATATTCAATCCGAAGCTTAATATAGATCTTTCCGAAGCTACTGAAAATGATAAGAACCTGATCTATTCTATTGCAAATCATATCACGGTGATTGAACAACAACTGAAGGTGACCCTGGAAGATTCAAGGATCATCCAAGATGAGATCGTGATCCCGTTTCAATTTAAGAAAGAAAAAATGCTAAAGATCATCTCAAATGTTGAGGTGAGTTATGCCGTAGGTTATTCGGCAGACGAACCCCTTCAACTGGTTCCCGATTCCGTAAAAGTTAGTGGCCCCGAGGAAGTGATCGCCAAATTGAGTTCGATACCGACTTTAAAGAAAAAACTGGAAAATGTAAATTCAGATCTTGACGGGAGTGTTAAACTGGACACTACGGGCTATGGTGAATTAAGTTTTTACGAAAATAGTGTACGGTATACGCAGAAAGTTGAAAAATTCACTGAGGGCAAAGCTGAAATCCCGGTAGAAGTCATTAATGTTCCAGATAATCTCAACCTGGCATATTTTCCGAAGTCGGTCGTAGTGTATTACCAGGTAAATCTTGAAGAATTTGAAAAAGTTGGAGCTTCCGACTTTTCCGTAGTTTGCGATTATAAAAGTGTGAAGGATGGTGATGATTATATGATCGCACAGATCAAAACCAAGCCGAAATTTGTAAACAACATTCGGTTGAATGAACGTAGAATTCAATTTGTGATCAAACGATGAAAATAGTAGGACTTACCGGAGGTATTGGAAGTGGGAAAACTACGGTGGCGGGCTTTTTTAAAGATCTGGGCATCCCGGTCTATATCGCAGATGATGCAGGTAAAAGATTGCTGGCAGAAAGTCCAGATATCAGAGAAAAAGTTAGCGAATTGTTAGGTGCAGCTGCATACAACGAACAAGTACCCGATAGAAAGTATATTGCAAATCAGGTTTTTAATGATAAGGACCAGCTTGAAAAACTGAACGCAATTATACATCCAGCAGTTGCTAGCGACTTTCAGGATTGGGTCTCGAAGCAAACTTCAGAATATATCATTTACGAAGCAGCTATTCTATTTGAAGCTGGAGGATATAAGAAATGCGATCTCAGCATTCTGGTGACAGCTCCACATAAGTTAAAAATTGGAAGACTTCAGAAAAGAGATGATAGTACAGTAGAAGAAATCGAAGCCAGAATGGGTCACCAGTGGCCCGATGAAAAGAAAGCAGAACTTGCCGATTTTCTTATTGAAAACAAGGATTTGCAGCAAACCAAACTACAGGTTAGAGATATACATATCCAAATCTTAAAAGCACGCGAAAATTGAAGGAAGTTCTGTTAACATTTGGTTAAACAGCTTAACCTCTAAATGTTAAAATATTACTTTTGACCGCATGAATAAGAAGCTTTTTGTCCTTCTCGTAGCGCTGATGAGCTTGTCTTTAATAGGCATCATATTCGTTCAGGGATATTGGATTAAGAGTACGATCGATGACAGAGAAGAACAATTCTCCTATAACGCGAAACAGGCACTTATAAAGGTTTCCGAAGAAATTCAGAATTCCGAATTTGAGCGTTATTACTTTCAGTTCAAGAATCCAGATAGTATCAATAGCACCTTAAGTGACCGTACGCTTACTGAATATTTCTACACAAACAAAGACGAAAACAGGAATGAAACTTATTTTAATTCTGAAACCATTTTAGAAGAAGATTATAAGGTTTCCTCAGGTTTTTTACAGTTTGCTGAAGATAGTATCAAGTTTACCAAAATGATCAATAAAAAGGTGACAGATATTGTTCAGGAGAATAATCTCGAAGG
This sequence comes from Christiangramia sp. 3-2217-3z, assembly GCF_051195275.1. Lineage (NCBI taxonomy): Bacteria > Pseudomonadati > Bacteroidota > Flavobacteriia > Flavobacteriales > Flavobacteriaceae > Christiangramia > Christiangramia sp. 3-2217-3z. The sequence continues at coordinate 43,163 of NZ_JBNJLI010000008.1, forward strand.
TGGGAATTTGAGTGCAAGGCAGAGAATTGAACATATCGAGAGGCTTTCCAGAATGGAAGAGGTAGAGAAGGATATTCTTCGATCTGCAATTTCAGAACTGGTAGTGAGAATTCCTATTCATAACAGGGTTTCAGAAGACAAGATCAGGGAATTACTGGAAGAGCAGCTTGCAGAGAGAAATTTAAAGACCGCATTTGAATTTGGGATCTTTAATAATTCCATAGCTACTACGGTACATTCAGAGAATTTCAGTCTGGATCACCCGGCAACTTATGCAGTTCCACTTTTTGTTGATTCTGCAGGAAGAAGCGGTTATCAGTTACTGGTAAACCTTACGAACAGAAAAGAAGCAGTTCTTTCTTCGGTTATATTAATGGCTTGTTTGTCTATCATTTTTACATTGATCATTGTGATCGCCTATTCAAGTGCATTATCACAGTTGATCAAACAGAGACAGATTTCGCAGATCAAGACGGACTTTATCAACAATATGACGCATGAGTTTAAGACCCCTATTGCGACGATAAACCTGGCCCTTGACGCGATAAAGAATCCTAAAGTAATTGAAGATCGTTCCAAGGTGAATAGGTACTTGCAGATGATCAGGGATGAGAATAAGAGAATGCACGCCCAGGTTGAAAATGTTCTAAGGATTTCGAAACTGGAGAAAAACGAGCTGGATCTTAAAAAGGAAAGACACCAGTTGCATGATATTATTCTTGACGCTATTACGCACGTAGAATTGATTATAGAAGACCGTGGAGGTTATGTTCAGACTCATTTTGGTGCTTTACGTTCGTCGGTTCTTGCAAACCAGGATCACTTTACGAATGTTATTGTGAATATTCTTGATAATGCGATCAAATATTCAGAAGAAGCGCCGAAGATCGATATTTATACAACGAATGTTAAGAATTATATCTATTGTGAAATACGAGATCAGGGAGTTGGGATGACCAAACTGGTTCAAAAGAAAATATTTGAAAAATTTTATCGCGAACATACCGGGGATATTCATAATGTAAAGGGTCACGGACTTGGATTGGCTTATGCCAGACAGATCGTAGATGACCATCATGGACAGATCACCGTAACCAGCGAAAAAGGGAAGGGTAGTACCTTCATCATTAAATTACCACTAATATCTTAAAATATGGAAACTGAAAACAAAAAAATTCTATTAGTAGAGGATGATCCAAATTTTGGAACTGTCCTTAAAGATTACCTTGCGATGAACGATTACGAGGTGACTCACGCCAAAAATGGTATGGAAGGATTCGAAAAATTCAAAAAAGATGATTTCGATCTTTGTATTCTGGATGTGATGATGCCTTATAAAGATGGTTTTACTCTTGCTAAGGAGATTCGTGAGAAAAATGAAGAAGTGCCAATCATCTTCTTAACGGCTAAAGCCATGAAAGAAGATGTATTGAAAGGTTACAAGGTTGGAGCAGATGATTACCTGAATAAGCCTTTTGATTCTGAAGTACTTTTAATGAAGATCAAAGCGATCATGCAGCGTAAAGCTACAGATAGTGTTGCAGATTCTAAGCAATTTGAATTTGAAATTGGTGGTTTCCACCTGAATTCAAAACTTAGATTCCTGACTTTTAGAGATGAAGAGCCACAAAAGCTGTCTCCAAAAGAAAACGAATTATTAAGACTACTTGCTTTGCATGAAAATGATTTGATGCCTAGAGAGTTAGCCTTAACTAAGATATGGAGAGACGATAACTACTTTACTTCAAGAAGTATGGATGTGTATATCGCCAAATTGAGAAAGTATCTTAAGAAAGATGAGAACGTGGAAATTCTGAATATCCACGGTGAAGGTTTTAGACTTGTGATCAAGAACAAGGAAGAGACCGAAGCATAATAAAATAATTCAGTTTCCGGGAGGTGCTGCATCATAACGCTCGTTATGATGCGGTATCATTTCTCGTTGTAGGCTTTTTCGAGCTATCGAAAAGTTTCTTTAACTACGGAATTTTACTTACCGCCGCATTCTTAACACGAAAATAAGAGCGGTTTTCTTACAATATGTATCTTTACGGCATTCCATAAAATGCCCTAGATTGATAAATGCAGCAGATATACCTACCTACAGGAGTTCTTTTCTTAGAAAAGTCTGCATTAGCTTATTCTTAATTTTATTTTTTAGTGTTAATAGTTTTGGACAGGATCCTGCTACTCCTCTGGTAAAATACGATTTTGATAAAGAAAATTTTTTAGCAACAGTATCTATCGCTGAAACGAGTGGACTGACTATCGCGATAGCCACAGATTCTCTGGATAATATCTATAGATTAACATTTGGAGATGGAGTTATCAAATATGATCCGAGTGGGAACAACCCTGACAGAATTATTCAAAGCAATCAATTAGAATCTCCTCTAGATCTTGCCTTTGACTCTAATGATATTTTGCACATCGCTGATGGAGGCTCTAAGCTTATTAAGAAGTTTGATGTATTAGGAAATTCTCAAGGTTTTATAGGAGATGGTGTACCTGGAGATGGTAGAGATGAATTTTGGCAACCTACTGGTCTAGAGTTCGATGAAGAAGATAACTTATTTATAGTAGATGCTTATAGAGGTGATAATAATGCGGTGATAGAAAGATATTTTTTAAAAATTTATTATGCAAATGGACTTTTCCGGAGCTTTCAAGGAACCGCAAATCATCCTCTAGTTAACCCTTATAGAGTCGCTGCCAATGATGATTATATTTTTATTAGCCATGCAGATTCGAATGGAGAAGTGTTAGTTTTCAATAAAGATCTTACATATAAAACGACATTAACAGATGTTGGTTCCCCAGGAAGTATTTCTATTGATCCATCTGGATTAATACATGTTAGTGATTACCGTGATCGGATTGATTTTTCTCAATTTTTGGATTATGAGAACTTAGATGCATTATCGGCGTATTTCTTAGCTTCCAGCATTAAATCAGGAATAGAAAATAGAGAGTTTAATGTAAAGATTTTTAATACTGATTTATCACTCTTGACAAGCTTTTACGATGATGCCAATAAGCAGATTAAATTTCCTGTAGATTTTACGTTTGGGTCATGCACCAGTAAGTTCTATGTAGACAATGCAAATATTTCTCGCTTAAGATTAATTCCACCTGCTGTTCAAATAGACTTTAACCTTTTAATTTATAACAAAACACCAAGTACCGATACTGAAGATCCGGTTGCTAAATGTGTAGGTGATTTCGATTTACAACTTATAAACGGTTTAGCATCTATAAGTGTAGAAGATATAAATGATGGTTCTACGGATAATTGTGGGATAGCAGATGTCAGTCTTTCCAAAACTAGTTTTACAGTTGCTGATGTTGGTGAAAATACTGTGACTATGACAGTGAGAGATACTGCAGGAAATCAATCTTCATGCATAGTTCTGGTAACTGTTGTTACAGAAGGCGTTACCGATGAACCACCTGTATTTACCGATTGTCCTTCCAACAGAACCATCGAGAATGATACTAATCAATGCGGGGCTAAAGTTAATTTTCCTACTCCTTCCGCGATTGATGAGAATGGATTTTTAACTGTAAAAAGGATTGATAATTCTGAATTGAATTCCGGAGATCTATTCCCTGTTGGAACCACATCGATTACCTTCCAGGCAGATGATGGAACAAACGATCCGGTTACTTGCAGCTTCGATATAATAGTTCAGGATACAGAGAACCCTAAATTTCTAAATTGTCCATCAAATTTCAATGAATCTGTACCATTTGGAGAGACGGGAAAAGTTATTAATTACGATAATCCGACCTTTGATGATAATTGTTCCGGAACGACTATGACACAACCTGAAGGTTTTCCTTCAGGTTCAAAGTTTCCAATAGGGACTACTACAAATACTTTCGTAATCACAGATGCGAATGGGAAAACTGAGACTTGTAGTTTTACAGTTACGATCACTGAGGAAGCAGAAGACTCGCCACCAGAATTTGAAAATTGCTCGACGACAACTATAATCAAAGACAACGATCCCGGGGAATGTGGAGCCTTAGTAACATTTGATTTTCCAACGGCAAGTGATGAAAGTGGAAATGTTGAAGTCACAAGAGTCGACGAAAATACAGACTTGGTTTCAGGAAGTTTATTCCCCGTTGGAACTACAACGATTACTTTTCAGGCAGATGATGAAACAAACGAGCCGGTCCAATGTAGCTTTGAAGTTATTGTTCAGGATACTGAAGCTCCAGTGTTAACCTGTGAGGAAACCAGAATAGTGGAGGCGGAACCAGGCGAAACTTCAGCAGTGGTCAATTTTGTATTACCACCCGCACGCGATGGTTGTGATGGAATATTACCAACTCGTATTTCTGAGGGAAGTATGGCATCAGGGTCCAGGTTCCCAATAGGAACTACCAATATTGTGTTTGAAGCTACCGATCAAGCAAATAATACTGGATATTGTACACTTCAGATTACAGTATTGGCTCCCAAATTACCACCAGAATTTGAAAATTGCTCGACGACAACTATAATCAAAGACAACGATCCCGGAGAATGCGGAGCCGTAGTAACATTTGTTAGTCCAACAGCTTCCGATGAAAATGGAAATCTTGAAGTCACTAGAATAGACGCAAATACAGATTTGGTTTCCGGAAGTGTATTCCCCGTTGGAACCACAACGATTACCTTCCAGGCAGATGATGGAACTAACGATCCGGTTACCTGCAGTTTTGATATCGTAGTTCAGGATACTGAAGCTCCAATATTAACTTGCGTGCCGGACATAACTGCTCAGGCGTCACCTGGGAATGATTCAAGATCAATAAATTTCTCGCTTCCTACAGCCCGTGATAATTGTGATGGCGTTTTACAATCCAGGGTTTCCGAGGGAAATCTGGTTTCTGGGAGTAATTTTCCAATTGGTTCTACTGATGTAGTTTTTGAGGCAACCGATTCCAACGGTAATGTTGGTTACTGTACTTTAAATGTCAATATTCTTCCTCCTAATTACGCACTTTCAATAGCATGTCCTGCTGATATATCTGTTCCCAATGACAGCGGAATTTGTGGCGCCCTGGTAGAATTTGCTGATCCAACTGTGACAGATCCTGAAGATGATGATCTTACAATTACCCGGAGAGATGATTCAGGTTTAAATTCAGGCGATATATTTCCGGTAGGAACTACCACAGTCGTTTACCAGGTTTCCGACGGAATTAATCCGCCAGTCTCCTGTGACTTCACGATCACAGTAGAAAATACGGAGCAGCCCCAGTTCTCCTCATGTCCGGAAAATATGACGGAATTATTAAGTGTTTCAGAATCTGGTAAGATTATATTTTTTGATGTACCGCAATATGAGGATAACTGTTCAGAAGCAGAATTGTTCCAAACCGCAGGTCCTTCATCTGGAGAGTTTTTTGAGCTTGGTGAAACTGAAGTCCGATTTGAGTTACGAGTTAATAACACGGTGGTGGACCAGTGCTCCTTTTCAGTTAATCTACTCCGACGGACAGCGACCTATCAATGTATCGAATCAATTACCGTAAATCTTGGAGAAGATGCTCAGAATTCTTCAGTCACAGAAATACCAACCTCAGAATTTATTCTTTCAGATAGCTCTAATCTTGATTTTGAACTAAATGTTCAGCAGTTCACCTGCGAGGATATCGGAACTTTTGACCTGCCCATTCGATCTACAGATAGAGAGACTGGAGAGGAGTATTCCTGTACTGTGGAAGTAACCGTCAAGGATGTTGGCGCACCACTTATTATATGTCCGGCAGATATTCAGCAACGGGAAATACCTGCAGGAGGTGATTTCGTATTACCTCAGGTAACCGATCGCTTTACTGTTACCGATAATTGTGACGCTTTTGAAGATCTGGAAATCGTTCAGAATCCACAGGCGGGTACTGCATATTCAGAAGCAGGGGATTATATAGTGATAATCACGGCTACCGATTCTGCTGGAAATACTGAAGAGTGCCAGGTAACTTACAGATTGACCCTGGATGAAGAGTCCGAAGAATTTGCGCTCAATTGTCCGCAGAATGAAAGTGTTCTTAGAGCTGATGATAACTGTGAATATATAGTACCTGATTTTTCAAATACTATCATTTACTCACCTGCTAATGCGAATTTCTCCCAATCTATACCAGCAGGAACGAGAATAGAACAGTCAACTAATATTGAAATTACCGCAAGTTTTGACGGAGAATCAGACTCCTGTACTTTCGAACTCGTTTTAAAAGACAATACATCACCCGTGCTTAGTTGTCCTGATGATCGAATGATAGTAGTTGCAGAGGGTGAAAGTGTTGAAATCCCGGACTTTCGAGGGGAATTGGAGGTAAGTGACAATTGCGGATTGGCAGAGATCATTCAGGATCCGGCACCTGGGACGCTAATTTCAGAAGATACCGAGGTGAGTTTTATAGCCTTCGATACCTCTAACACTAACAATGCTTCAGAATGTAGTTTTATGCTGACCTTAGTTGTCGATACAGAAGGAAACGATATTCCTATTGCGAATGAAGATTTCTATTCCACACCCGTCAATACAACCTTGAATATTTCTGTGGAAGATGGAGTTCTGGCCAATGATATGGATGCAGATGGTGATGAACTAACCGCCACGCTTGTTGAAAATGTTACCAATGGAACTCTTGAGTTCGAATCTGATGGGTCTTTTGTCTATACTCCAAATGACGGATTCATTGGCAATGACTTTTTTAAGTACTATGTTTTTGATGGTTTTACTGAAGTTGAAACGACGGTTACCATTAGTGTAGTGCCGGTAGATACTGGAGGATTTCAGTGCGTAGAGGCTTATGTTCTCGAACTGGATGAAAATGGTACAGCACAGCTCCAGATTACTGAATTGTACACTGGTGACGCTTCAGAAGTCACTTTCAGCCTTGATCAGGAGAATTTCGACTGTGATGACCTTGGAACTAATCAGGTTACTCTAAGCTATACAGGAGTGGAAAATGGTTCCTGTGAGATAAGTATCGAAGTGGTTGACCGAATCAACCCCGAAATTGAAGTTCAGAACATTGGAGTCGATCTTGATCTTTCAGGGAATGCAACAATTACTTCGCAGGATGTAATCGTGAGTTTTAGTGATAACTGTGACAACGACCTTAGCTATGAACTAAGCCGAAGTACTTTTAGCTGCAAGGATCTAGGATGGAACGAGATCAACGTGATTGCAACCGATGCCAGCGGAAACTCCACTACAACTTCTGTAGAAGTACAGGTTTTTGCTGAAAGCGAAATTTGCAATGGTACTGTTGAAGGTTCAGAATATATCTTTATTTATCCCAATCCAAACCAAGGTAGTTTTAAAGTAGCAACCCCTGCCGATGTCACTATTTCCAGAATTGAAGTTTTCGATCACCGTGGTAGATTTATTACCGGTAAGGATTTTCCGGCTAATGAACTGGAGTATGCAATTAGTACCGGGCCATTGCAGGAAGCGGTGTACGTGGTCAAAATGATTACCAACGAGGGTGAAAAAACTAAGCGATTTATTATTAAGAATTGATCTTTTCCTGCAGGTGTGCGGCAATCAATTCAAAATTTGTAGTGCGATCAAACCAGGGAATAATTTCATCTTTTCTAAACCAGGTTAATTGTCTTTTGGCAAACCTGCGCGTATTTTTCTTGATCTCAGCAATAGCAGTTTCCATATCCCATTGCTCATCAAAGTAGGCAAACAGCTCTTTGTAGCCAACCGTATTCAACGCATTGTATTTCCTGAAAGAATATAATTGGCGGGCTTCTTCTAATAGTCCGTTTTCGATCATTAGATCTACCCTTCGGTTGATGCGGTCATATATTTCTTCCCTTTCCGCAGTAAGACCTATGGAGACTGTTTCGAAATTCCTGGCATTTTTTTTCTTTTTCAGAAATGATGAAAAGGCTTTTCCGGTGGCTATACATATTTCTAAAGCACGAATAAGGCGATGTGGATTTTGAACATCGGCTACCGCGTAATATTCCGGATCCATTTGCCGTAATTTTTGCTGAAGTGATTGCAAACCGTGTTGTGACAGTTCTTCATTCAGTTCCAAACGAATATTGCCATCTATTTCGGGAAAATGATCGAGACCTTCCACCACAGCTTTGGTATAGAGTCCGCTGCCGCCTACCATCACCATGACATCGTGTTCTTCGAAAAGTTCATCCAGTTTTGCCAGGGCTTCTTTCTCGAAATCCCCAACATTGTAATCTTCTGTAATTGATTTGTGCTGAATAAAATGGTGATTAGCTGCCGCGAGCTCTTCCGGTTCGGGAACTGCCGTTCCAATCGCCATTTCTTTATAAAATTGCCGGGAATCTGCCGATAGAATTTCAGTTTTGTAAAGATTCGCAACTTGAATTGAGAGCGCAGTTTTTCCTATGGCAGTTGGACCAACGATATTGATAAGTTTCTTAGTCATTCAATTCGTATCCACAACGATGGCAGTATTCAGCATTGTCCAGATGCTTTGTTTCATTGCAATTTGGGCAAGCCTGTGTATTTTTTGGAGCATCAGTTGCCTTGCTATATTCTGCACTTACGATACCTGTAGGAACGGCGATAATTCCGTAACCCGTGATCATAATCAGTGAAGCGATCAATCTTCCCACTGGCGTGACCGGAGCAATATCACCAAAACCAACCGTAGTTAAAGTTACAATACACCAGTAAATTGAAAGAGGGATATTATTAAATCCGCCATTCTCACCTTCCACAAGGTGCATTAAAGTTCCGGCGATGATACAAATGATTAGTACTGCGAATAAAAAAACGAGAATTTTAGCTTTGGAATTTTTCAGCGCAGAGATCAGTTTCTGAGACTCTCCAACATAACGTGTAATTTTTAGCACCCTGAAAACCCTTAGCAACCGTAATGCTCTAATGGCAAACAAAAGGTTGGCGCCTCCAAACAGGAACCCGATATAACTAGGTAAGGTAGAAAGCAGGTCCACCATTCCGAAGAAACTAAAAATATATCGCTTCGGTTTATTGATCGTAATGATTCTTAAGACATACTCGATAGTAAAAATCACCGTGATCACCCATTCAGCAATATAGAATTCGGTTGCATATTTAGCCAGCATCCATGAGACGCTTTCCATCATTACTAAAGCGACGCTAATAAGAATAACCAGCAAAATAGCCACATCGAAGGTTTTACCAGCCGGAGTATCGGCTTCGTAAATTACCTCATGCAGTTTGCGTTTCCAATCTGGAAGTGTCTCTTTATTGTTCAAAATCTAAGATTCAAAGGTTCTAATTTAACTATTTTCCTCGAGTACAATGAGCGACTGACTTTGAACTGTCAGTAATTCATTAAAGAATTTTTTGAGTCCGTCGTAGTATTCTGGCGTATAGAGCGTTTGAGAAAGCGTCATACGGCATTGAACCATCACTACATTTTCTGAAAAACTAACGGCATTAAAGATCAAAGCTCCTCCGTTCCCCGGTAACCTGATGGCCTTTTGCTCCGGAAGTTCTTTTACTGAATAGCCTTCGGGAATATGAATTTCTGCGGAATAGCTAAAAGCATTCTTATATCCGAAGTCGATAGGATAGCTGCGTTCATCCAGGTTGAAAGGATTCTTTTCGAAAAACTGAAAGCTGAAGGGGTTCAGATAGATAAGATCATTGATTTTCTGACTCACATTTTCAAGCGTGTATTCGATCTGGAGTCCGTTTTCAACGTCATCAAGGTTTTCTACCGCGATATCTGTAGATCTTGTAAATTGCTGTGCTTTAGAAAGTTCCTGGAATATCTTGTCTTTACCGTTTTCCCTGATCTTATTTCTGAAGTTCACTGCATGGTATCCGCTTAAATGCTGATTAGATGTTCCTGAAGCCGTCCCATCCTTGTGCACTTTTAAAGAATCTCTAAATGCGTAATTGCTGAAGTCGTTTGGTTCGATCGCCATCCAGTCACTGGAACCATCCAGGTTTATTTTACGCGCATAAGTATTCAGAGCGCGAAATGGAAGTCGGCCAAAATCCAGCTGCTCATCAGTTACATCAAGATTGTATTCCTTTCCATCCAGATTTAGCTGAATGAAGAAATAATTATATTCTGAAATCGCCGGATGAACCCTTGGAGCGAAACCGTTTCTTCGAGTAGAAGCCAGGACAGGAGACACATTAAATTCTTCGGAAGCATAGACATTATGCAACAGGCTATTGATCGCAAGAACGCTTCCAGATTTACTGTCTACGATATCCTTGATGTTCATATCACCATGGATATCATATTCGCCATTCCATTTATAATTTTCCTGAATAAAATAATAGATCTTTTTTGCTTTATCCAAAGTATTTGGAAGACTGCTAATTGCATCAGGAAGTACATCTTCTACGGCATTGTCTTTTTTCCATTGTTTTCCCCAATTGCTGGAAGTTCTAATCTCTTTATCTGCATCATCCCAGGTTAGGGTGTATTTACGTTCAAAACCATCGGTTCTGGTAACCTGCTTCAATTCGTACTCGATTTTGGCAATATAATTGTCTTCGCTGGTCATGTAGTCTTCCTCGATAAATGCAGGAATATCTTTCATCACAAACAAAGTCTCTACGCAACCTGCCATGGAAGAAGTAATACCGAAACTTATACAATGTTCGATCACTTTATCTTCATGTTTGTGAAGCTTCCTGCCTCCGGTAAGCGTGGTGTGATATTCGTAATTTCCCGGGATCTTCGACGTGAACTGTGAATGCATCTTCGGAATATCCTCCTGAAATTCCCATGTTCTGAAATCGAAAGTAAAAGGAGAAACGATCTTATATGAAAACTGAATGACATCTCCCGGTTCTACATCTGGAAACGCAAAGGAAAATTCGTTGTAGAACTTGTGCTCGCTTTCGAAAGTAGCCGATGTTTCTACTTTTTTCTTAACGATACGACCGTCAACTAATTTGAAGGTATGGGCTTTGAGATCTTGCAATTCCATAACCTTGTCGCTATCTCTGTTCTTACCTAATGGCACTTTAATAGTAGCATAATCAATTCCCTGCTTATCCAGGATCTTGATCTTCGCCTTATAATCTGTCACCACCTCGTAATCTTCGTCTGGATCAAATTCAGTAAAACCTGACTCGTAGATATAAACAGCATGGGCAGTGGTATCCAGCGTGTAATTAGTTGCTAATAGGTCTTCTCTTGATACATCAAATTCTTCAGTAGAATAGTTAGAATTCTGTGCAGGAACAAAGCTGATACATAATAAAAATACCAGCGTAAAAAATTTACTCATGAATGGATAATTGGATGATTTTAAATTGATGCTTTTTTCTTAAAAAGCTTTGGATTATATGTTCAGCATCACGGTTATTATTCATGGGTGTAATAATGGACCTGATGATGTCCATATTGTTGATCTGGTGATTTAAATTGAAATAACCTACGCCTTTAAATTTGCCATCCTCGATCAATAAAGCGCTCTTTTCATCTACTTCTCTTCCACGACCAACCAAGAGCATATCCTTATTTTCATAAGAATAGCGATCAATAAGTTCACGCACTCGTTCATTATAGGTTTCAGGTTGTTCAGCTTCCACGCAGGCACCGTGGCAACTCTTGATAGTATAGGCAAAGCAATTTCCTTTGCCCCCGTGTAATCCAGATAATCTTTCGCATAATTCATATTCCTCAACCCATTTGGTTAAAGAATTTTTCGCAGAACGCAAAGAACTGAAGGTGGTGATGCGATCCCTGGAACTTACTGCCTTGCCAATCTTTAAATTAATATAACCCTTTTCGTCTACTGAATGATATAATGCATGGCTGAAAATATCTCTTTTTAGAGCCCGGTTATATTTAGGTTTGATCTGTTTTATTTCCTGGTTCTCTTTTAATAGCGCAATGAGCTCATTGCCGGTAAGTTCAAAGGATACTGAAGCTACCTTTTTCTGCATTTCCCGCGACTTTGGATTGTCATTGGTAAAATGCTGATTTACTCTTTTTCTGATATTTCTAGACTTCCCAACGTAGATGATATCTCCATTCTCATTATGGAAATAATAAACACCGGTTTCTGAAGGAAGTTCTTCCAGGATAAAAACCAGCTTTGTATCGAGGTACTTTTTAGGTTCTTTTCGAACATGCTCCTTCATAATGTCTTTTTCAACATCTTTCGCAAGTAGCATCTTAAATAATTTGATAGTCGCCTGTGCATCGCCTGAAGCTCTGTGACGATCACTCAAAGGAATCCCCAGGGATCTTACCAGCTTACCTAGGCTATAAGAAGGCTGACCGGGAATTAATTTTTGAGAAAGCTCCACGGTGCAAAGACTTTTGCGTTCGTATTCGAAACCGAGTCTTCTAAATTCAGTTCTTAAAATTCGGTAGTCAAATTTGGCATTATGCGCGACCAGGATACAGTCCTTGGTAATTTCTACGATTCGTTTAGCTACTTCATAAAACTTAGGAGCATTCCGAAGCATATCATTATTGATCCCGGTTAGATTAACCACGAACGGCTGAATAGGCTGTTCTGGATTTACCAGGCTAATGAATTGATCCACGATCTTAAGGCCATCGAACTTATAAATTGCTATTTCGGTGATGCCTTCCTCGTTGTATTTCCCACCGGTGGTTTCTATGTCTAGTATAGCGTACAAATACTCTCTCCTCTAGTTTTAATTATAGTTGCGTTCACCAAAGATGCTGCTGCCAATTCTCACCATAGTAGAACCACATTCCACGGCAATTTTGTAATCGCTACTCATGCCCATAGAGATCTCTTTGAGTTCAGGGAAATCCTGGCTGAAATCATCAAAAGCGGACTTTAAACGATCAAATTCTTCGCGAACCTGTTTCTCATCTTCAGTAAATGTTGCCATTCCCATCAATCCAACAATATTGACATGTTTCATTTCAGCATAAGCTTCAGATTCCAGAATCTCACGAGCTTCCTGCCTGCTTATCCCGAATTTTGAATCCTCTTCAGCGATCTTTATCTGTAATAAACAATCGATGGAACGTTCATTCTGTTTCGCGCGTTTGTTGATCTCCTTTAATAATTTGAGACTATCCACCGCGTGAATTAAATTTACATAAGGTGCCATGTACTTCACTTTATTGCGCTGTACGTGACCAACCATATGCCATTCAATATCTTTGGGAAGTTCTTCCCACTTATCGGTCATCTCCTGGATCTTGTTCTCTCCAAAAATTCGTTGACCAGCTTCGTAAGCTTCCATAAGATCCTCGTTAGGCTTGGTCTTTGAAATAGCGACCAGCTTTACATCCTCAGGAAGTTCACTTCTGTATTTTTTTATATTTTCTGAAACACTCATCCTTTATAACTTTAATTAAGGATATAAAATCCCTGGTAGGGCAGGTTGGTTATCGCGCTGAAGTCAAAATTCATAAATGGTAAGACCACTTCGCAATTTCGGCTCAATATAAGTACTTTTTGGCGGCATGGTCAAATTTTCATCGGCAATTTGCTTGATTTCTTCGATACCGGCAGGTAACATCCCAAATCCGACTTCAAATTCCCCGCTATCTACCCTTGTTTTTAATTCTATTAGATCATTGCGGCCATGAATATACGCGATACGTTTGTCGTAACGAAGATCTTCGATTCCCAAAATAGGCTTCAGAATCTTCTCATACAAAATATAGGAATCCAGCTCACTCAAGGAATCTGTAAACTCGGCGTTATGCTTCCGAAGGTATAAAGAATAGAACTCGCCATCCAGATACATATTAAAATGATGTTTTTTGGAAGGTTTGTAAATATCGATTCCGCGATTTTCTATTCTGAACCATTCATCCAGCAGGATCAGGAATTCTTCTTTTGAATGTCCGTTCAGGTCTTTTATAAGTCGGCTGAATTCGAAAATTCGAAGGTTGCTTTCAGAGATGAGGTAGCTCATAAAGAAATTATAGGCTTCTTTTCCTGTATGATCAGGGTTTTGATCTCTGCTTTCCTTCGCCAGTAACCAGGAGGATGCACTACGATGATGACCATCTGCGATATATAATTGTTCTATCGCAGCGAATTGTTGCCTGATCCTCTCGATGTTCTCTGGCTCGTCGATAAGCCATAGCGAATGTATTTCTTTATTCGCCGTGGCAAATTCATATTCAGGTCTTGATCTCATTCTTTCTTCCAGCAACTCATTGATCACGGGATCATCTGGATAGGTAAGCAGTACCGGTTCTGTATTAAAGCCAACGACCTTCAGATATTCCTTAAATAATTCTTCCCTGTGCGCGATGGTATCTTCATGCCGTTTGATTACATTGTTTTCGTAATCTTGAACACTCGCCGCTGCAATGATTCCGCAGCAATCGCCATCGCGGGTATGTATCTTATAGATATAATAGGAGGGAAGTTCATCCTGTATAAAAGTACAGTCTTCGCGAAACTCGAGGTAACGGTTCTTGACCATTCCAAATCGCTTTTCACCGCCAATCTCATGCTGAAATTTATACCCGGGATTTATGATATGTAGAAATGAATAAGGATTGAATTCCAGCTGAGCCTTTAATTCCTCTTCATTATAGTCCTCATAAGAACGGGATGCGACAAGCCCGGCAAATTCTCTTGCCGGGCGAACCGCTTTAAAAGGTAGTATTTTTGTCAATTTTTAAATGCTATTTCCAGGCTGTAAAAACTTCAGAATAACCTGAAATTAAGCCCTAATACTATATCAGCAGTTCTAGCTGCTAAATTGTTCTGAAACTTTTTCTGCTTTTCTACTTTCAGAATAATCATAGAAACCTTCACCAGATTTTACTCCAATCTTTCCAGCACGAACCATATTGGTAAGTAGCGGGCAAGGTGCGTATTTAGGGTTTTTAAAGCCATCATACATTACTTCCAGAATGGAGTGACAAACATCAAGACCAATAAAATCTGCCAGTTGCAGTGGTCCCATAGGATGTGCCATTCCAAGTTTCATTACAGTATCGATCTCGTAAACTCCGGCGACTCCATTGTAAAGAGTTTCAATCGCCTCGTTGATCATTGGCATTAAAATTCTGTTTGCCACAAATCCCGGGTAATCGTTTACTTCTACCGGTACTTTATTCAGTTTCTTAGAAAGCTCCATGATCGTATTGGTGATTTCATCACTGGTATTGTAACCGCGAATGATCTCTACCAGCTTCATGATAGGTACAGGATTCATAAAGTGCATTCCAATCACTCTTTCTGGATTAGAAACTGCAGCGGCGATCTGGGTGATCGAAATAGAACTGGTGTTTGTTGCCAGGATAGTGCTGGCTTCAGTATTTGCGTCAAGATCCTTAAAGATTTTCAGTTTAAGGTCTGTATTTTCTGTAGCAGCCTCAACAACAAGGTCTACACCTTTAACTCCTTCAGCAATGCTGGTAAAAGTGCTAACGTTGGATAAGGTATTATTTTTGTCATCTTCCGTTATCTTTTCTTTGGACACCATGCGATCAAGGTTTTTTGAAATAGTATCCATTCCTCGTTTCAGGCTATCTTCAGAAATATCGATCAAATGTACTTTATATCCGCTTTGGGCAAAGGTATGTGCGATCCCATTTCCCATTGTTCCGGCTCCTATTACGGCAATATTTTTCATAGAAATATAAATTTTAAGTGTTCCGGTTTATTTCACTTCGGAAACATCCTGAACTGTATTTTAGTTTAAATATTAAAATTGGCGATCACCTGGTTGGCAACTTTAAGGGCATTTGCCGCCTGTTGCATGGTCACCACCGGTTCGGTATCATTCTGGATTGCTTCAGCGAAACTTTCCAGTTCTTCAAGAATGGCGTTGTTGGCTGAAACATCTGGATTATCAAAATAGATTTGCTTTTTCACTCCTTCAGCATTCTGAAGGATCATCGCAAAATCATCTGGATCCTTTGGGGCATCCTTCATTTTTACAACCTCGCATTTTTTCTCCAGAAAATCTACTGAAATATATGCATCACGCTGGAAGAATCTCGATTTTCTCATATTCTTCATGGAGATCCTGCTCGCGGTAAGATTTGCCACACAACCATTTGCAAATTCTATACGCGCATTCGCGATATCTGGAGTCTCGCTGATTACTGAAACTCCGCTGGCATTGATCTTTATTACTTCAGATTTTACTACGCTCATCACCGCATCGATATCGTGAATCATAAGGTCTAGCACCACCGGTACATCTGTCCCACGCGGATTAAATTCAGCTAAACGATGTGCTTCAATGAACATTGGGTTTTCAATGCGATCTTTAACCGCCTGAAATGCAGGGTTAAACCTTTCTACGTGACCAACCTGCCCTTTTACTCCATGTTCTTTAGCAAGTTTGATAAGTTCTTCTGCTTCCTCGTACGTATTGGTAATAGGTTTTTCGATAAATAAATGTTTACCGGCAGTAATTACTTTTTTTGCAACATCAAAATGCGCGAGGGTAGGAGTAACCACATCAATCACATCTGCATCTGCAATAAGTTCATCCAGATTCTCATACATTTTGTAGCCAAATTCTTCTGAGATCTTTTTTGCATTTTCAGCATTCGCATCATAAAACCCGATGAGATCATATTTTTCTGACTGCTGTAATAATTTAAGATGAATTTTCCCGAGATGACCTGCACCCAGAACCCCTGCTTTCAGCATATATTTTGCATTTTTCACAAAAATAGCATTTTGATATTAAATACTTTACAATTACAGGCCAAATTGGGAGTGCAAATTACTTGGGAATAGTCGGCTTCTTTGCCTAATTTTATACCCGCAACAAAGCAAACCGGACTTGAAAGATACTTACAGACATCAGGGAAAAAGACAGCAATTAGTAAGAACGGTGGAGAAAAAAGGAATCACCGATAAGAAAGTGCTGGCTGCCATTGGAAAGATCCCACGACACCTGTTCATGGATAGCAGTTTTGAAGATCATGCATACCAGGACAAGGCATTCCCCATTGCGGCAGATCAAACTATTTCACAACCTTATACGGTAGCATTTCAATCTGAACTTCTGGAGTTAAAACCCGGAGAAAAGGTGCTGGAAGTTGGAACTGGAAGTGGTTATCAAACGGCAGTACTTTGCTTGCTTGGCGCCAAAGTCTATAGTATTGAAAGACAAAGGGAATTATATAAAAAGACCAAAACCTTTTTGTCGAAAATCGGTTACAGACCCAAATATTTGAGTTTTGGGGATGGTTATAAAGGAATTCCTGAATATGCACCTTATGACAAGATCATTGTTACTGCCGGTGCGCCGGAAGTTCCAATGGATCTGCTGAGCCAGTTAAAGGTTGGAGGACGCCTGGTCATCCCGGTAGGAACAGACGTGCAGATCATGACATTGTTTATTCGGAAATCCCCAAAAGAATTTGATAAAACTGAATATGGGAACTTCAGATTTGTTCCATTGCTTCAGAATAAAAATTAGATAACATCTCGAAAGTTGAGATCAAAGCATTAAAAAAGCTCCTGTGAAGGAGCTTTTTATTTTTATGGTATTCAGAAATTATTCTGAATCTTTTTCGATCGGTTTATCCACCACAAGTCTTTCATCACGGTTAGCGATCTCCCAGGCAGTAAGAAATACTAATTGCGCACGTTTGGCCAACAGGTCATATTCGATCTTATCTGGAGTATCGGTCATTTTGTGATAATCGGCATGAGTTCCATTAAAGTAAAAAATGATTGGAATGTTGTTTTTCGCGAAGTTATAGTGGTCACTTCGGTAATAAAATCTGTTTGGATCATTCTCGTCGTTATACTTATAGTCAAGATCCATATTCACAAATTTAGTGTTTACGTTCTCACTCAATTCATGAAGATCTGTGCTTAACTTATCACTTCCAATTAGATAAACGTAGTCGTCTTTCCCTTCATGATCAGGATCGATTCTACCAATCATATCGATATTAAGGTTTGCTACGGTATTCGCTAGCGGGAAAATTGGCTCATCTGTATAAAACTTAGACCCAACCAGTCCTTTTTCTTCACCAGTTACATTCAGGAAAAGAATAGAACGTTTTGGAGTGTATCCATCTTTACTGGCTTCAACAAAAGCTTCAGCAATTTCAAGAACGCCAACGGTTCCAGAACCATCATCATCTGCACCATTATAAACATTTCCTTCATCGTCCATTCCAACATGATCGTAGTGTGAAGAAATGACTAGAATTTCATCAGGCTTTTCAGAACCTTTTAAAAACGCTACAACATTTTCTGTAGGTTTTACATTTCCTCTTCTAAAATAGCTTACTGGTACTTCCTGGTAATAGTCATCACCGCCAATGGGAGAAGGCAGGTTAAGACTTTTATATTCGTTTTTAAGATATTCTGCAGCCATTTTCTGCCCAGGCTCTCCAGTTTCACGACCTTCGAATTCATCACTCGCAAAAGTGTAAAGATGCTCTTTAAGCTCTTCGGAAGTGATCGTATTCGCATATTCCATAGGATCTGCATTTTCGATTTTTTTGTTATGAGCGCTACATGCGGCCAAAAGTGCAGGTAAGGCCAGAAACCAAATTTTTTTCATATTGTAAATTAGTTTTTCGTTAATGCCGCCAATATAGCGGTTTCCTTGCAAAGGATATGAATGTCCCTTAGTGAATAGACTAAGATGATTTGAAAAGGTTTAAATTGAATTGCGTACTTGCTGAAATAATTGACAAGATTTTGAAGAATTTCTTTACTAATGCAGACTATTGTAGATAAGAATTTTCGACGTTTTCTACTGGTTGCTTAACGCCTTTTTGATAGCTTCTATAGCTAAAGGCTCCATGATTCGATATGCGGTGGAATTAGGATGAACTCCATCTTCAGAAAACTTTTTCGGCAGTCCCTTGCTATCATCACGCAAAGAGTCAAAATAATCGAGGTAGACATATCCATTCTCTTCCGCAAAATTCTGAAGCCAGGCATTCAGTTCTTCTATTTTGGAAATAGGTTTCAAGCCGGGTCGCCATGGATAATCGTGGACAGGAAGCACCGAACTTAGTATAACTTTAATATTTTTCTTTTCTGCCAGGTAGGCCATGGCTTGGATATTATCGGTAATAATTTTGAAGGAATAGATACCTGTGTTCTCGGCGATATCATTAGTTCCTGCTAAAATTGCCACTGCCTTTGGATTCAAATCCAGTACATCTGCAGTGAATCTTATAAGCATTTGTGGAGTGGTTTGGCCGCCAATACCTCTACCAAGATAATTGTTGGTATCAAAAAAATTTGGATGAAGATTCGCCCATGCTTCTGTAATTGAATCGCCTATAAATACTACTTCTGGCCATATTGAACTTTGTAAAATTATTTTGTTCTCTTCGCGATACCTATTTAAAGTTGCCCAGTCCTGCTCCATTTTTCTCTTAGAATATCTAATGATGACTGAAAGAAAAGGAAATAAAAATAGACACCAATACTTCTGCTGAATTTTTTAAAGTAAATTCCTGATATGAAATTGGCTGATTTAGAAGTGGCTACGAAAAAAGTAGAAAAAGTTTAGAAATTAGTTGTTATAAATTGAAAAAGCTTGTTATATTTGCACCCGCATTCAGCAAATAGCTGATGAGGCGCTCCGGAGAAATGGCAGAGCGGTCGAATGCGGCAGTCTTGAAAACTGTTGAGGGTCACACCTCCGGGGGTTCGAATCCCTCTTTCTCCGCTGAGAATTAAATAAATTCTGCTAAAAGCCCGTAAACACTATGTTTACGGGCTTTTTTAATTTTCTTTAATATCAAATAATAGCATCTTATACCAATGAAATAGAGCTTAATTCGGTGCTGTTTTTTACGATGAAAAAGCAGCACCGAATCTTCCGTAATGGCTTTAAAATTAGTGTGTTGTAGGGGTTGTAACTATTTTTTTTATTTATCTTTAGGAAGAATAAAAAGCAGCACCGATGTTTGAAACCTACTCTACATTATTTTATCCTAAGAACAGCAATAAGGATAAATCAGGAAAAGTCCCTATTTACTTGAGGATTACAGTAAACGGTAAACGTAGCGAGATAAGTATTAGGAGGAAGATAAGACCTGAAAATTGGAATACAGACACAGGTTCGCTCCGTGGTAAAAGTGTAGAGTCTGGAAATTTTAATAGATATCTGAATGATATTAGGAGCAGAGTAGATAAGATATTTGAGCAATTAACAAAGGAAGATGTTCATTTTACAGCACAAACAATTCGAAATATTTATTCTGGGAAAGATCAGAAAAAGAAAATGTTACTCGATATTTTTCAAAATCATAATGATCAAGTAGATCGCCTAGTAGGAAAAGATTTTGCTGCGGGAACGGCAGAACGCTATCGAACCGCTAAAAAGCACATCTCTGAGTATATAACGAAAGAATATAGAGTAAAGGATATACCGGTACAAGACGTAGATCATCAATTCATCACAGGTTTCGAATACTACTTGAAGACTGAAAGAAATTGCGGTCACAATACGGCCGTGAAATACATCACCAATTTTAAAAAGATTATCAGAATTGCTTATGCGAATAATTGGATTCAGAATGATCCATTTCTTCACTGGAAGGCCAAATTAAAAATTGTAGATCGTGAATTCCTGACCGAGGGTGAAATTCAACAACTTATAGAAAAGGACTTTCATACTAATAGGCTGGAACTAGTTAGAGATATTTTTATTTTCTCATGCTTTACGGGTTTAGCGTACTCAGATGTTAAAAAGCTTACAGTGCAAAATATTGTTATAGGTATAGATGGTCACAAATGGATTAAAATTAATCGCTCTAAAACAGATTCAAGAAGCAACATTCCGTTGCTACCAACTGCGATAGAGATAATCCAAAAATACTCTTTTGATTTAGTAGCGTCAAGTAGAGAGCTTTTACTACCCATCTTGACAAACCAGAAGATGAATGCTTATTTGAAAGAAATAGCAGATTTGTGTGAAATTGATAAAAACCTAACCTTCCATCTCGCTCGTCACACCTTTGCTACTACTGTAACACTTTTAAATGGTGTTCCAATTGAATCTGTTAGTAAGATGCTTGGACACAAAAATTTGAAAACAACACAGCATTATGCAAAGATTCTAGATCAGAAAGTAAGTGAAGATATGATTGCGCTAAGAACCAGAATGCAGAAGCTTTAGGTTTTTAGAATCACTATCTTGCCTAAAATTCGAGGGGTAGTCCAGATAAATAAATATTTAAATGTTCACAATATGTAATATGTATGTTTCATTGGTGAAAATAATGTAAACACTTATACTTGATGTGGCCTTCGAATTTAGTCAAATGGTTCGTCAAGTTATTTTGTATTTTATTTTTTAAACGACTATTAACAGACACTTCGGAGGCATAATCATTCCAATCTTTCATTTCATCTAATCTCCGGTTAATTATATCATCCATTTTATCAATATTCATGGATTTCCCTATAGTTTGTAGGCTTTCTCGGGTGATATCTTTTCTTTTACCTCTAAAACTGAGCGCATGCTGATGCACCCAAGTGCTTCCGGAGCTGTAAGCATAGCAAACATCATAAGCGCTAGCTATCGACCAATTCTTATCTTTCTCTATTAGGAATGCAAAGTTTTTAGTGCGATCATCGTAGTTTTGAGCTAATACATTAAAAACCATTCTCCGGTATATTTCTTCAGCTTGTGGATAAGGTAGACCAAGTATTCGCATCCTTTGAAATAGCTGTTCATAACTGTAGCTGTTCACATCATTAAAGTCATAGTGTTGCATTAGGCAAAAGGTTTGGACATGATGTTTCTGATTCTGCTTTCCACGATTAAATCGTTGATTCATGAAATGAGCTCTGCCATTCTCTTCTAGTAGCCGAGATGGCATCATATCAATTCCACATGCAATAGCCATGTTATAATATGCCAAAGATACCCGACCATAACCATGGCTCTCGCCAAATTTTGCATCCCTAGTACATCTAATTTAATGAACCAATGTCTGAAACCTTTTGTTACATTTGTTTGACCAGATCTAAATTCTTTAGTTTTTTCAATATAAGCGATAATCGCTTTGGGGAGGGCACCGACTGCAGAGTTTCCAAGTCTCAAAATATCCTTCATGGCCTGTTCATCATCTTTAGACAGGTTGGTATGGAAATCATCTCGCTGACTAAGAATTTTATGTGCTATATCCACTAAGGAATCTACTGCAACTGAAAATGTATTTTTTTTGCTATGAATGTGGTGGGTTCAAATTCTAACGCACCCATACCACGAGTGACAATGAAACATAACTTTTCTATAGGATTCACACTGTTTTCCGATCGACCGTTTTGGAGCCAACCAGCTATTGATAAGCGTGAGAAAAAGTAATAGCAGAATTTTCGTTGGCATCAAATTAATCTTAAATATAAAGATTAAACTTTTATAAATATCAATTCATTAAGCCTTGTACTATATCGATTAAACAATTTTCCTGCTTAATCTTCTAGGTTCGTCTAAGATCCAAAGTCACTTACTAGAACGAATTATAAGGTGGATTTAAAAGATTTTTAAAAACCGAATTAGGTATGAAGTTAACCTAAGAATAATGGATGATTAATTCTAGAAATTAGGACTGGGAAAAAAATGAAGGCTTATCTCAATTGGAAATTCTTAACCTTTGTATATAGAGGCGGCAATTCGGCATTGTTTATAAAAAAGCCCCAGAAGTATTAAATCTGAGGCTTAATTTTGAAATACATCATTTAATTACTTCTGGATAATAGCGCCCGATTCTTCAAACCTCAGAATTTTCTTTGTCCATCCTTTTTTAAGTTCTATTTCATAAGTGATTTTATCATTTTCCTTTTTCATTTCAATATCGTCTATATTAAATTCAGAATAAGAATTTTTAATCTTGCTTTTTATAGCATCCGGTAATTCTTTTTCGTCTATTTCGCGTTCTGTCTTAATAATATTCCCAGCTTCATCAAACCAAATTTCCTGCTCTTTCCCCTCTGAATCAAACTCTACATTAATTAGACCGTTTTCTATTTCCCACTCTATTTCACTGGCGTTGGGATATTCTTTTTCTAACTGCGATTTCAAATTTAATGGAACGTCTTCGTTGTTGAGCTCTTGTGCATTTGCAGATAAGGTCATTAGTACCATTAATCCAGCGATTTTTAAACCTTTCATATTTTCTAATTTTTAATTTGACGCAAAATAAATACTCGAAACTGGAATCAATTAGGAATGAATTATAAAGTAAATCCCATATTTTTCTAGATTTCAGTGGTAATTTTAAATAAAATTTTCTGAATGAAAATATTGATCATAGAAGATGAATTCGAAATGCTTGAGAATATGCAGAATTCTCTGGAAAAACAGAATTTTGTAGTGGAGCTAGCACAGAACTATAAAGAAGCTGTATCGAAAATAGGGGTCTACGAATATGATTGTATCTTATTGGATATTTCTTTACCAGATGGAAATGGTCTTCAGTTATTGAAAAATATCAAGGACAAAGGTATAACCGATAATGTAATCATTGTTTCGGCTAAGAATTCTATCGATGATAAAGTTGAAGGACTGGACCTTGGTGCAGATGATTATTTGCCGAAACCTTTTCATATGGCCGAGTTGCATGCGCGCATCAACGCTGTATTGAGACGTAAGAATTTCAAAGGTTCTAATGTTTTGGAGATAGCTAATGTCTCTATTTTCCCCGATAAGCATAGTGTTGAAATCAATAAAGAAATGGTTTCTTTGAATCGAAAGGAATTTGCCATCCTCCTTTACCTGGCAACCAATAGAGGAAGATTAGTCAGTAAATCTGCCTTGGCTGAACATGTTTGGGGCGATTACATAGACCAGTCTGATAATTTTGAGTTCATCTATTCCCAAATAAAAAACCTTCGAAAAAAACTGGAGGAATATCAGGCTGAAATTGAAATAAGGGCGGTTTACGGAATTGGATACAAATTGCAAAGCCTATGAAATTACTGAATTATACCACCGGTTACTTTGCGATTGTTTTACTTATTCTTCTCTCTGTCTGGGCGGCCATTTTTTATTTCGAAATGCTAGATGAAATTTACGATTCCATGGATGATGGTTTGGAGAATCAGAAAATCCTGGTGATTCGTCGGGTTACCCAGGATTCAGTAGTACAGGAAAAATCTCAATTTGGTGAAGGTTATTATACTTTAAAAACAATCGAATCTCAAAATGCTCATAGTTTCAAAGATGTGTATCGAGATTCCTTGATGTACATGGAAAATGAGAAGGATTATGAGCCGGTTCGGCTTCTGGAAAGTGTATTCAGCCATCATGGGGAATTCTACAAGTTGAAGGTTATAACCTCCATGGTGGAGGAAGATGACCTCATTGAAGATTTACTTTACTCTTTATTGTGGTTGTATTTAGGTCTTATAGTTTCTATTCTTTTTCTGAATAATATAATTCTTAAAAAAGTATGGAATCCTTTTTACAAATTATTGGAAAGGTTGAAATTATTCAATATTGAAAAAGATAAAAATATTGATTTTCAGTCCTCTGAAATTGAGGAGTTTGTCTTGCTCAATTCACAAATACAACAGCTTTTGCAAAGATCCAGCGTTAGTTATATGGGGCAGAAGCAGTTCATTGAAAACGCTTCACATGAATTACAAACACCTTTGGCAATAAGTATCAATAAGCTTGAACTACTCTTAGAAGATAATCACCTAAGTGAAACACAAGTTGAATATATAGCTGCTGTAATTCAGAGTTTAGAACGGCTCACGAGATTCAATAAATCATTACTATTACTAAGCAAGATTGAAAACAGGCAATTTATTTACGAAGAAAATATTGATATTAATGAAATCCTGGGGCAATTGATTACTGATTTCTCAGACCTTGCTACACATAGAAACATGTATTTTGAAATTCTTGAAAATCAAATCCTTCGATTCAAAATGAATCGTGAACTAGCAATTATTTTATTATCGAACATTTTAAAAAATGCGATTATTCACGGAAAGGAGGGAAGTACCATTGGTATTAGATATAAACGAGATTGTGTTGAAATCTCCAATACTTCAGAAGAAAATGCGCTCCATAGAGAGAAGTTATTCAACCGACTTTATAAAATAAGTAATAAAGAATCTAGCGGACTCGGTTTGGCTATTTCCAAAGCAGTAGCAGATCTTTATGATCTTGATATTGAGTATTCCTTCGATAAGCAGCACAATTTTCAAATTTGTTTTCCGAATACTTAAAACTTCCCTAATCTTTTATCGAGTTTATCAAATTCCAGATTCTTTCCTGAATTGGAGCTCACCTTTGTAGTGTAAAAGAAATTATACTATGAAACGATTTATCTTAATGACGATGCTTGTTGCAGGATCACTTATTTCGTGTGATGCAGATGACAATCAAAATGTAGAAACGCCTTCAGTGGTCTTAAATACTTTCCAAAGTAAGTTTCCGGATGCTCAGGACATAGAATGGGAAAAAGACCAGGAGAATTTTGAAGTAGAATTTGAGATTGACCAAATTGA
The DNA here is from genome assembly GCF_051195275.1 of Christiangramia sp. 3-2217-3z. NCBI lineage: Bacteria > Pseudomonadati > Bacteroidota > Flavobacteriia > Flavobacteriales > Flavobacteriaceae > Christiangramia > Christiangramia sp. 3-2217-3z. The sequence goes on from NZ_JBNJLI010000008.1 coordinate 68,559, forward strand.
ACACACCGCTTTGATCAATCGCGAAGGCAATCTATTAAAAAGGAAGAATGAAATAGAAATTTCTGATTTACCTGAAGTTGTACTCCAAAATCTACAGGCCAATTACGAAGTTGACAAAATCGATGATATTGAGACTTTGTATCTAGAGCAATCTATCTTCTACCAGATAGAAATTGAGAACACATTTTCTAGTAAAAAAATCATATTCAACCAGGGAGGAGAAATTGCTCAGGGTATTGAATATATGGAGTGAAGTTATTAATAAAACCAGTCTTTATTTCTGAGCAACATTTTATATCCAATATAGTGGTTATGATGGCGATGGATTTGTTGTGAGAAAGGCTGGTTTTTCTTTTTTAAAAAATTAAAATCATTAAAAATGATGAAAAATGTAGTTTGGATTATTCTGGGGGTATTGGTATTTGCCGGAGGCCTTATCTTTTCATTTGAGGGAAAGGGTAACTTTTCGCCAGGCGAAGATTATACTTACCGTATTGATGCAAAATGGGAATTACCGGATATTCTTGAAGAGGTATCGGGGATTGAGTGGCTAGACGAGAACAAAATTGCCTGTATTCAGGATGAAGACGGCATCATTTTCATTTATGAGCTATCCTCCTCAAAAATTAAAAAAGAGATAAAATTCGCAGGTCCCGGCGACTATGAGGGAATTGCAATAGATGACGAGACTGCTTATGTTTTAAGAAGCGATGGCACAATTTTCGAAATTCAGGAATTTCAGTCGTCCAAACCTATCGTTTCTAAGCATAACACTTTTTTAACCGATGATCAAAATGTGGAAGGCCTTTGTTTGGACAAAGAGAACAATAGATTGTTATTGGCTCTCAAGGACAAAGATCTCCTTAAGAAGGATTTCAAAGGAGTATATAGTTTCGTTTTATCTGAGAACAAACTTTTAGAACAACCTTTTTTTGAACTGGATTTAAATGATAAGCTATTATCAGAATCTGGAGATAAAATTAGTAAAAGACTACGTCCTGCTGAGATTGAAATACATCCTATTTCTTCTGAAATCTATATTCTTGATGCCAAGTTACCAAAATTATTGATCCTGTCCCCTTCAGGAATTATAAAGAAAATATATAAACTCAACGAGGATGATTTTAGCCAGCCTGAAGGATTGACATTTACACCGGATGGCACTCTTTATATCTCTAATGAGGCCGGTAGCAATGCAGCTAATATTTTAAAAGTGAAATTGAATAATTAATGAATTCTACAGCTCTGCAAAATACTTCGATCAAAAAAAGTAAGGCACCACTTTATATTTCTATAAGTATCATCATTTTAACTTTAGGATCATATTTCTTTATTCCCAGCGTTCAGGAGTTCTTAAACCAGAGCTGGGACGTTTTAACTAGTAATGATAACGAGCGAATAAAAGATTGGGTAGACGGATTTGGTTGGTTTGGGCCATTGTTATTGGTACTTTGTATGATTGCCCAGATGTTCCTGCTAATAATTCCTTCAATCGCACTAATGGTCGTAGCAATACTTGCATACGGCCCCGTATGGGGAAGTTTAATCGTATTACTTTCCATATTTTCAGCATCTTCTATAGGTTATTGGATTGGACGCTATTTTGGGCCGGTGATCGTGGAGAAATTGATAGGTGAAAGTACTAAAAATAAGATTGCAGATTTCATTGATGATTATGGTTTTTGGGCAGTAATTATTACCCGTCTTAATCCTTTTCTTTCCAATGATGCTATTAGCTTTGTTGGAGGTATTTTAAAAATGGGATATTGGCGTTTTATAGGAGCGACCCTGGTTGGAATCGCACCTCTAACTCTTTTTATCGCCATAATAGGCGACAGTACTAAAAGCTTAAAAAACGGTTTGCTTTGGGGTTCTTTGGTAAGTTTAGCAATTTTTGGAATATATGTTTACTGGGATAAAAGAAAGAAAAAGTAATCTTAATCATTTAGCTGGAATGTCTACTCAATTTGAAATGCTGGAGATTTTTTACTTTACTATTCATTAATAGTAAATCAGATTATTATTTTGAAGAATCTTAATAAGACTTGAAGTCTTTTTCAAAAGTACAGTGATGTCGGTCAATCATTAATTTATCCTGAATAATTGCAAATTATAAAAGGCATAGAAAATTGCTTAAAAATACTATTCCTGAAATCCGCTTCATACATCAGTTTTAAAGGAATGTTTAAGATTAAAATGACTGGTTCTAAAAATAGTTAAAAGGTTATTATTCAAAATCTTCACGCTGAATGGTCAACATAACAAGCTGATGAGAATAAATTCGCCGTCAATCAATCGAGCTGTCTAGATGATCATCTGCAGGAGAAGTAAATCCTGCTGTAACAGCACCAATATTGGGCAAGACAGAATCTACCATTTCAATTTTTCTATATTGATATTGAATAGTGAACGAATATCTTGGATATTGCACTCTTTCCACTTGTGGCTACCGTGCTTATTGAGCCTCAGCAAAACGCAAAATGATCGTATTACCGTCCATTAAATTCAATTTTCCATCATTATCAAATTTGATAGTATTTACCTTTTGCATCGAATTGAGAAATAATTGTTCCCCTTCACCACAGTACATCTTTGTGGCCGGACCAGGTTGTCCAATAGAAATTTTACCATCATCCAGTCTAAAGTCCGCAGAGTATCCATTGCATCCGCTATTTCCTTTTAATGTGTTTAGAGTCTTATCAAAAGTGATTTGCGGTTTTTTGGTTGTGTAAAGTTCACTTACTTCCATACTAGATTCAGAAAGATATTCAAGCTCCCAGGTAGTATTGAAAAGTAACTTATCCACATTACTCTTGCTTGATGAACAAGAAATTACTTGATTTATTCATAATGATGAAACTTAAATTTATAGAGTTTTATTGTTAGCTAACATAGTTGATTATTTCGATTAGGCCTTGAAGATAGATATCTTAAATAATTGCAAAATTCTATAAAAATCAGCAGTGTAGGATCTCTGATTTTATTTGATAATTGATTCTTTCCAATGGTAGTTTTCCATGAATTCGATTCAATAATGTTGCTACCGCCAATTTCCCTTGCATATGTCCCTTATGATCCAGGGAGCTGAGATTTGGCAGGAAATTTCTACTAACAGTTCCGTTGCTAATGGCAACTACAGGTATGTTTTTAATAATTTGAGAATCTGTGTCACGGATTTTTGTCAATAAATTACTTGCAGAATACCTGCTACAGACGATAATTCCGTCAAGCCTTTTGTCTTTTATCATTCCTGCAATTTTCTGAATGGGTACAACCGTATCTTCCATCAAAATGGCCGGTAGGCTTAATTTTTCTACAGCTAAGCAATAGCCTTCCTTATAATTTTGTTGTAAACAAGCTTCGGAATTTTGCGTAATGAAAGCGATTCTGGAACAACCGGCAAGATTCAATTCATTTACAGCTAGTTCAGTTTTTAAGGAGTTTTCCATAGAAATTTTATCACAGTTAAGAATTTCAGTGACACTATCAAAAATTACTAGCGGAACATCAAGATTTATCAATTCGTTTAAATGTTTAATATCGCCAGATTTTTGGGTTTCCTGTGAAGGAAAAACGATGACCCCATCTACCTGTGTTTCCAGGAACTTTTTAATGCATTCTTTCTCTTTCTTTACTGAATTATTCGATATACAGAGAAAAACCTTGTAATTCAGTTCGTCGGCTTTTGCCTCGATACCTTCTAACAATGCTGCGGAAAAGGTTGATTTTAGAGAGGGTATGATCACCCCTATAATATTGGATTGTCTGCTCTTCAGACTTTTCGCCGCATTGTTTGGAATGTAGTTGTGCAGAAAAGCAATTTCTCTCACTCGTTGTTTCGTCTTTAAACTAATCTCACTACTATCATTTAAAGATTTTGAAACCGTGCTGATTGAAAGATTCAAAACTTCTGATAATTCTTTTAACGTTGTGCGACTTTTCATGAAAAATTAAATAGGTAAAACGATTTAGTCTTAAGAATAATGCAATATAAATTATATATCTTAAAGAATAAGTAAATAAACAACCAAATCTTAGTAGATTATTTGAAGGTTAATAAGGATGATGCCATGAAATAGTTGAATTATTAATTTATTAAATTAGCCGATACTCAAAAATCTATATTAATCTTCTGTAGTTCTTATCACAAATGAAGAAAAGGCCTTCACTAAAGGATATTGCAAAAAAACTTAACGTATCAGTTACCACCGTATCATTCGTATTAAATGGTAAAGGGAAGGAAAAAAAGATTTCAGATGAACTTATAAAAAAAGTTATTGATTACACGGATAGCATTAATTATCGTCCTAATAGAGTTGCGCAAAGTTTGCGAACGGGTAAGACAAATATCCTGGTTTTTATGGTCGAGGATATTAGTAATCACTTTTTTGCGAAGATTGCCAGAATCATGGAAGACATAGCCTACGATAAAGGTTATAAGGTGTTGTTCTGCAGTAACGAAAATGAAGATGAACGGTCCAAAGAACTTATACAGCTTTTCTCGGAGAGACAGGTAGACGGGTTTATCATTAGTCCGTCGCCAGGAATTCAAAGTGAAATAGAATTCCTGATTGAAAACAAAATTCCGGTGGTTCTTTTTGATAGATATTTTGAAGGTTTGGATGTGAGTCATGTCATTATAAATAATGAAGAGGCTTCTTCTAAGGCAACCAGGCATTTAATTGATAATGATTTCAGGAGAATTGGATTTATAACTATTGAATCCAGTCAAAACCAGATGACCAATAGGGAAAAGGGATACATGGACGCCATACAGGCAGCAGGCCTGAAACCTTATGTTCTCAAAATTCCATTTGAAAAAATTCAAAAAGATGAAACTAAATCAGAGATCAGAAAGTTTATCATTGAAGGGCAAGAATTGGATTCTGTTTTCTTTTCTACAAACTATCTTACAAGAACTGCTCTGGAAGTAATAAAGGAGACAGATCAAACTTTACTTGAGAAGCTCGGGGTGGTAACTTTTGACGATAATGAATTATTCCGAATAAATACTCCCACTATAACTGCGGTATCACAACCATTACAGGAATTAGGCGAATCGCTCATGAGTACAATGTTAAATATTCTTAATTCAGCATCAGAAAATTGGAAACCTTCGAAAAGTGTTCTCAATGCCTCTTTAATCGTTAGAAATTCTTCTATTAGTAAAAAATAGCATCTATTCTGATAATTGCCTAAGAAAAACGGTTCTTAAATGTTAAAATATCAATTATTTACGTTGAAATCGATTTTTAGTTTTGATTAACTAAATCGTTTTAGTAAGTTTATCATGTATTAACAAAGTGTTAATCTTAAATTCAAAATTAACATTGAATGGATAATGTAGAACTAACCAAAAATTTTGAGGGACAAAAAGTTCATAGACCTTCAGAAGTAGATTCTAAAACTTCTTTAATTAGATCTTTCGTTTTTTTACTCTTAAGCTTACTGCTTTTTGCTGGACATGGTTACGCCTTTCAGCAAAATGGAAGAACGGTCACGGGAACTGTGACAGATGATCAGGGAATACCTCTTCCAGGGGTTACCGTGATGCAGGAAGGTAGCAATACCGGAACTCAAACTGACTTTGATGGAAATTACTCTATCAATTTAACAAAAGATGATGCTGTCTTGGTTTTTTCTTTCATTGGGTTACAAACTACCGAAAGAACCGTTAGTACTCAATCTGTGATTGATGTAACGATGGAGAACGATACTGAAGCCCTTGACGAAGTGGTTGTTGTAGGATATGGTACTCAGAATAGGAGTAGGGTAGCTTCCGCAGTAGATCAGGTGGGTGAAGAGGATCTTGAAGGAAGACCTAATACAAATGTAACGCAGGCTTTACAGGGAAAATCGCCAAGTTTAGTCATTCAGCAAAGAAATTCTGAGCCTGGAGCCGCTATCAATCTAAACATTAGGGGGATTAGTACTCTAGGAGACAACAGTCCGCTAATTGTAATTGACGGGATTGTAGGAGGGGATATCAATTCTTTAAATCCCGCAGACATAGAAAATGTTTCTGTTCTTAAAGATGCAGGTAGTGCGGCTATATACGGTTCGCGTGCCAGCAACGGTGTTGTACTCATCACTACTAAAAAAGGAAAGAAAAATCAGGCACTTACCGTTAAGTATAGCGGTCTTACAGGTTTTAATACTCCGCACTTCTTTAATCAGCCGGTTTCGGGTTATGAAAATGCGATGCTTAGAAATGAGGCGGCATTCAATTCAAACGAAAGTTCTGCGGTATTCTCTGCTGAAGAGATTAGACAGATTCGCGAGAATGGGGATCAGGAATGGTTTGCAGATGAAATTACCAAAGACGCTTTACAGTTAAATCAGAATATTTCTGTTTCAGGAGGAAGCGAAAATTCAAGCTACCTGGTTTCTATAGGATACTTAGATCAGCAAAGTAATTTTGTAGGCCCAGATAAAGGATTGAAAAGATATAATTATCGTATCAATCTGGTGAACGAGTATGGTGCTTTTAAGTTGACATCTACATTAGCATACACCAAACAAAAGATTAAGGATCATTCATCAAGTACAGGAACTTTATTTGCCGATGCTAACAGGGTGCCTTTATACTACAAGCAAAGAGATTCGCTAGGTAGGTTTGTGACCAATGATGTATTGCAGCAGTTTAATTCACTGGGTATTTTAGAAGAAGGTGGATTTAGAGAATATGATAATGATGATATTTTCGGAAATATAACTGCTGAACTGGATATCACAGATCATTTTAAAATTAGAGGAGTTTTCGGAGGACGTCTTTATCAGAATAGCCTGTATTCAAGAGTGACTAGAGTAGATTTTTTTCCTCAGGGAGTTTACGGTGCAGATCGTAACACCAGGGATGAAAATAGAAAAAGTCTGGATTTGAACACCCAGTTAATTGCTGAATATTCAAATACCTTCAATAAGGTACATGATCTTACGGTCCTGCTGGGAGGGTCAAACGAGAACCACGAAGATCGGGGATCAGGATTATTTAAAAGATACACAGATCCAGACCTGGGAACTCCTATTACAGATACCGAAATTGAAGAAAATTCATATAATTCAAACCAGAGCTCTTCAGAAAACAGTCTTTACTCTGTTTTTGGTAGAACATCTTATGCTTTTGATGATAAATATATCGCTGAATTTAGTTTTAGATATGACGGGTCTTCAAAATTTAGAGAAGATCTGAGATGGGGATTCTTCCCGTCGGTATTAGCCGCGTATCGAGTTACCGAAGAGCCGTTTATGCAAAATTATCAGGAGAATATAGGAAATATAAAATTGAGAGCTTCCTATGGTGTGCTGGGTAACCAGAATGTTGGAAATTACCAGTATCAAACTACCTATTTCACCTTTCAAAATGCATATGGGTTTAATAATAATGGTGTAGGAGGAACAGGTTACAATTTTGCTAATCCGGATATACAGTGGGAGCGAGCAGCTACTTTGAATATTGGGGCAGACCTGGATTTTTTTGATAATTCCTTGAGTATTCAAATGGATTACTTTAATAAGGTAACATCAGATATTCTTGTTCCGCCTCAGGTACCTGGAGTTTATGGTACCGGTCTCCCAGATTTTAATGCTGGAAAAGTTGGAAGCCAGGGATGGGAGATAAGTGCGACCTACCGCCATACCGGAGAATTGTTCAGTCACATGATCTCTGCGAATATTGGAGATAGCTGGAATGAAGTGCTGGAATTTCAGGGAGAAGAGAGATTAACCGGGTTGGAAGAGCTTCAAACATTATTGAGAGAAGGTCAGCCATATAACTCTTATGTTGGTTTAAAAAGAGACGGATATTTCCAAAATCTGGACGAGATTGAAGCTGGTCCGGTCCCGGAAGGCCTTAATGTGGTTCCCGGGGATAACAGGTATGTGGATATTAATGAAGACGGTATTATAAACGATGATGATAAAGTGATCTTTGGAAATCCCTTTCCTAGATACAATTATGGTTTCACTTACAATCTGGGCTACAAAAATTTTGATCTGAGTCTTTTTATTCAGGGAGTTGGAAAAAGAACGATGATGATTAGAGGGGAGTTGGTAGAACCATTTCACTTTAACTACGGAAACGCAATTTACGAGCATATGCTAGATTACTGGACTCCACAAAATCCGGATGCGAGATATCCTCGTCTGGCCAATAGCGGAAGTCAGTCTAATACTAATAACTGGAGAAGAGGATCAGATTTGTATCTATATAATGGAGCATACGCTCGACTTAAAAATTTACAGATCGGCTATTCTTTACCTAGTGATTTTGCCAATAGAATCGGCTTGAAAAGCTATAGAATGTACGTTTCAGGACAAAACCTTTTGACTTTATCTAAAGTAGATTTTGTTGATCCTGAACTTTCAGAGTTTGATAGTAATCTTACCTCTGCAGGTGCCAATAGCGCGAGAGCATATCCGACGATGGTTTATTATGGAGTTGGGGTAGATATCACTTTCTAAAAAATAATATGATGATTAAAAAGAATATAAAAGTTTTAATTGGTGTGATTGTGCTGGCAATTACATTCATCGGCTGTAAAAAGCTAGAATTAGCTCCGGAGAATTCCTTTACAGACCTAAATTATTGGACAAGTCAGGATAAAGCTCAGAGTGTTCTAAACACTGCCTATGGACAGATGTTTTCCAGCACATACTTTTTTTACAACGAGGCAACTTCAGATAACGCATATAACGGTAGAGGAGATATTGCAGGCGCAGCTTCTTTAGCAGCAGGAACTTATGATCCCTCACTTCAACGTTTAAAAAACGAATGGAACAATAGATATGCGGGTATAAAAACTACCAACCTGCTACTGGAAAATATAGATAGAGTACCAGACTTATCAGAAGAGGTTAGAAGCCGAATGGTCGCGGAGGCAAGATTTCTTCGCGCCTGGCAACACTTCCAGTTAATGACCTGGTTCGGTGATATTCCACTGGCAGACCAAGATCTATCACTGGAAGAAGCTCAGAATATATCCAGAACTCCGAGAGCACAGGTGCTTCAGTTTATTTTAAATGAACTGGAAGAAGCTTCTGAAGATCTTCCAACAAATACAGAACAGGAGATCTCCAATCGCGGAAAAATTACTAGAGGAGCTGCTATAGCACTAAAAGCAAGAGCTTATTTATATGAAAATGACTGGCAGAATGTGGTTGCTGAAACAGAGCGTATCATAAATGGTTCAGTTGGAAGCTACGGTCTATTCGATTCTTATGAAGGATTGTTTTTACCGGAAAACCAATATAGTCAGGAAGATATTTTAAGCCTTCAATTTGTTCCGGAGCTAAGGACCTGGGGTGAGTTTTTTGATATGGCACCATTATCTGCCGGAGCAAGGCTTAATGCTTTGGCAGCTACTCAGGAGTTAGTCGATAGTTACCTTACTATCAATGGAAAGTCAATTGATGATCCTGATTCTAACTATGATGAATCGAATCCATATGAAAACAGAGACCCGCGATTGACTAATACAATAGTTTATCACAATTATGATTGGCAGGAGCCAGATGGCGGTTCACATATTATCTACATAGAGCCTGGATCAGATCCAGATGAGCCTTTAGACGAATATGCGCCGGGATCTTCAAAAACTTCAACTGGATATTACACCAGAAAATATTTTGATCCGGAACACCAGTCTGGTCTGGCTTCAGGTCTTAATCTAATGCTCATTAGATATGCAGATGTTCTTTTAATGAATGCTGAAGCTAAAAATGAACTAGGCAACTTTGATCAGGGAACATGGAATGAAACTATTGGAGCGCTGAGAGAAAGAGCAGGTTTTACAGATGTTCAGGCCATCAATTTTGACTCTTCACTAAATCAGGCAGATTATAGATCTGTCATTAGAAATGAAAGAAGAGTAGAATTAGCCATGGAAGGCTTGAGGATCTTCGATATTAGAAGATGGGAAACTGCTGAAGACGTAATGAATGGATGGGCCCACGGTGCGCAGTTTGGACCTTCCTCCATAGATGATGGATACCTAAGAGTAAACCTGAGAACTTTTGATCCTGGTAAACATTACCTGTGGCCTATTCCTAGAGATGAAAGATTAATAAATCCTAACCTGTCGCAAAATCCAGGCTGGTAAACAAATAGACACTATAACTAATAATTTTAATGAGATGAAAAATATTTTAAATTATATCGTTTTTTTCATGGCGGCCATAGTTCTTGTTGGCTGTGATTCTGATGATGATTCATTAGACCATACAGCGGTTTCTACTGTGAATGCTCTTTACAGTCCGCAGGATAATGAATATTTCAACCTGGGTGCTCAGAGCACTGCAAACTTCGAGTGGGAAGCTGCAAAAGCTGAAGATAATGGAGTGGTACTTTATGATGTTGCTTTCTTCCAGGAAGGAAGTGATTTTTCTGAACCTCTGTATGTAATGCCATCCGACGGTAACGGTTTACAGAGAACTCTTACATTGCCATTTGCCAATTTGAATAGAATTGCAACCATGGTAGGAATACAGCCGCAATCTGTAGGAACTTTAAAATGGACGGTTTGGTCTTCGAAAGGGATCAATGTTCAAAAGTCTGATATTTACCGAACAATCGAAGTGGAAAGACCAGGTGGATTTACAACGCCAGATGAGCTTTATATAACTGGTTCTGGAACTGAAGCCGGAGAAGATCTAGGTTCAGCATTAGCATTTAAAAAGACCGGAACAGATTCTTATGAAATCTATACCAGACTTAGCGCCGGAGATTATCAATTCGTTACCAGAAATTCTGGAGATCCTGAAACATTTTACGTAGATGGAAGTGATCTTAAATCTGGAGGTTCAACAACCTTTTCAGGTACAGATGGAGTTTATAGAATTCGAGTTGACTTCAGTGATGGTTCAGTAAGTATGACCATGGTGGAGAAAGTAGAGCTTTATTTCTCTCCAAATGATGAATATTTATTTGAACTTCCATACAACGGTAACGGAACATGGATGGCAGAAGAAAAAAATATCGTATTCAGACAGGAAGATTGGGGGAGAGATGAAAGATATAAATTCAAGTTTACAACTTCAGATGGGGAAGAATGGTTTGGTAGTGTTAATGCTGATAATCAAAGACCTAATGCCGATACAGACCAGTCTTACTGGAACATGGTTCCTGTAAGTAATGACAGATGGGCCAATACCTTCAAGTTCGCAACCGAAGTTGATGAAAATATTAATAATGTAGAAGTCATTTTCAATTCTACGGTACCTGAGTACACTCATGTAATTACAGTTCTTGATTAGCTATGATTTCCAGGCTGCTCACCTTATGTGGGCAGCCTATTTTAAAACGAAAAATTATGATTAATAGACTTAAATATTTTACTGTTCTCACTTTAGTGGGATTTTTTGCGCTCACCTCATGTTCTAATGATGATTGGGAGCCACTAAATCCTCCTCAGGCGAATGGTGAAGAACCTGAACCTTTTGAATATACCTGGGTGGCTACTGCAGATTCTCTGCAGGAATCACTTCAAAATAATTATTTAGGTTCTAATGGAACTTATGTGCAGGACAATGCGGGAAGTTCTAGATTTAATTACTGGCCAAATGCCCATGTATTACACGTGCTCGTGGATGCTTATAATAGGACAGGTGAAGATATCTATGAGCAAAGAGCCTTAGCCTTGCTTAGAGGAATTGAAATTGAAAATGGTGGAGATTACAATAATGTTTTCAATGATGACATGTTGTGGTTGGGAAATGCTTCCATGAGAGCTTATAACGCTACCAATAATGAGGAATACAAAGAGGTGGCAGAATACCTTTGGGAGATCATTAAAATGAGCTGGAGTGATGATGTTTTTGGAGGTGGTATCACCTGGAAACAGGATACACCTTTTCAAAAAAATGCGGTATCAAATGGTCCTGCTGCAGTTCTGGCCATGCGACTGTATGAAGTAGATAATGATGAAGATGATCTTGAATGGGCGGAAAAAATCTATGAGTGGCAAAAGAATAATCTGGTAGATCCTCAAACAGGGTTGGTCTGGGATAATATTTCTCTACAGGATGGTGAAGTTGTGACCAATACAGATTGGGTTTTTACTTATAATGTAGGTACCTGGATTGGAGCTGGTTTAAAACTTTACAATGCAACTGGTGAAACTCAGTATCTAAACGACGCTGTGAAAACGGCTAAATCTACCATGAACAGCCCTAGGCTCACTACCAATGGTGTACTTCGTGACGAAGGCCAGGGCGATGGAGGACTGTTCAAAGGTATTTTGGTAAGATATTTTACACAGCTTATTATGGAGCCGGACATTAGCGAATCAGATCGACAGGATTTCATAGACTTTCTTGAATATAATGCCAAGACTTTTTATAATAATGGTCTAAGCAGGCCAGGAATGTTTGCTAGCCCAAATTGGGCTCAGGCGCCTGGGAATACTACAGATCTTACTACACAACTAAGCGGTATGATGTTAATAGAAGCCGCTGCTCTTCTAGAGGAAGAGGGTTATATCGAATAATTTAAAGAATCATTTGGTTTGTAATTTACAGTTGAAAAAATGAATAAAAACATTTTCATTCTTATTCTGATATTCTTTGCAGGATTCGCACACGCTAAATCTATCGATCTTTTGTCACCAAAAGGTGATTTGAAAATTGAGATAGAAGTGGGAGAGCAAATTTTTTATTCAATTTTTTTGCAAGATCAACCGGTTTTATTGAAGAACCGACTTCAATTGGAACTGGAGGATGAGGTATTAGGTTTTAATTCCACCTTAAAAGGAACAGAAAAGGATCAGGTTTCTGAAGTTTTCAAACCCGTCATACCTTTAAAATTTTCGAGCATTCAGAATCATTATAATATGGTTAGGTTCAACTTTATGGAAGGATTTTCGGTAGAATTCAGGGCTTACGATGGCGGTTTTGCTTATCGCTTTATAACCTCTAAAAGAGATAGAATAAAAGTTCTGAGTGAAGATGTGCAAATTAATTTAGCTTCCACTGCGATTGCTCATCTTCAGCAAACCGAAAGTTTCAAAACATCTTATGAGTTTGCCTATATGCATATGAGCTCAAATGAATTTTCCGAAGAAACTACAATGTCAACACTGCCAGTTCTTCTGGAAACCGATAATGATATAACTATTTTGATTTCGGAAAGTGATCTTCGGGATTATCCGGCCATGTTTTTAAAAGGTAATGCGAAAGATAAATTTCAAAGCGTGTTTCCAAAAGAACCCCTTGAAGTTGAACCTGATGGTGATCGTAGTCAAAAAATCTTAAGGGAAGCAGATTATATTGCTTTAACCGATGGGTCAAGAATCTTCCCATGGCGCTATTTTTTGATCTCCTTGGAGGAGGAAGATATCCTTACCAATACCATGACGGCAAAATTGGCTGGGAAATCACTAATAGAAGATACCTCCTGGTTGAAACCGGGACAGGCCTCCTGGGAATGGTGGAACGGTGCATCGCCTTATGAAGTTGATTTTGTTGCGGGTTATAATGAGGAAACCTATCGCTATTTTATTGACTTCGCATCAGAGTTTGGAATACCATATATTATCATGGATGAAGGTTGGGCAAAAACTACGACCGATCCTTTTACCCCAAATCCTGATATTGACCTATTTGCTTTGATAGAATATGGTAAAGAAAGAAATGTAGATATCGTTCTCTGGCTTACATGGCTCACCGTTGAAAATAATATGCAATTATTTGAAAAATTTCATGATTGGGGTATTGCAGGTGTAAAGATCGATTTTATGGATCGTAGTGACCAGTGGATGGTCAATTTTTACGAACGTGTAGCCAAAGAAGCAGCTGAAAATGAAATTTTTGTAGATTTCCATGGAGCTTTTAAACCAGCTGGACTGGAATATCTTTATCCGAACATTTTTTCCTACGAGGGGGTACTTGGGATGGAACAAATGGGTAGAGCTACACCAGAGAATTCCATATACCTTCCTTTTATTCGGAATGCTGTAGGGGGTATGGATTATACACCTGGAGCAATGCTAAGCATGCAGCCTGAATTCTACTATAGCCGAAGACCTAATTCTGCATCTATTGGTACCAGAACTTACCAAATGGCTCTCTTTGTTATTTTCGAAAGTGCACTTCAAATGTTAGCTGATAATCCCACAAATTATTATAAGAATAGGGATTGTACCGAGTTCATTACATCGGTTCCTACCACTTGGGATGAAACGGTCGTTTTAGATGCCAAAATTGGCAAGAATGTGATCGTTGCAAAACGAAAAGGGAACAGTTGGTTTATAGGCGGAATGAATGGTACAAATGAAGATATTCAGTTAGACCTTGAGTTAGATTTTCTTCCGAAGAATAAGAGTTTTGAAATGGTTTCATTTGAAGATGGCATCAACGCAGGAAGACAGGCCATGGATTACAGAAAGATTCAAACAGAGATAGATTCAAATACTAAATATAAAATAAGGATGGTTCGTAATGGTGGCTGGGCAGCGGTTATTAATGAATTAGACAAAAAATAATAAAAATGGAAAGAAGAAAATTTATTCAGAATACAGCGCTATTTACCGGTTTGACTTTTATTAATCCACTGGATATTATCGCAGGAACTACGAGCAAAGATTTTCCTGTTGTTCGAATACCTGAAGGAGAAAGAAATTTCCGAAGTACTATCATTGAAAAAATGATAAAGGAATTTCAGAAAAACGTAAAGGATGAAGAACTAGGTTGGTTGTTTAATAACTGCTTTCCAAATACGCTGGATACAACAGTAACCTATTCAGAAAAAAATGGAAAGCCGGATACCTATGTAATTACCGGTGATATTGATGCTATGTGGCTTCGCGATAGTTCTGCACAGGTTTGGCCATATATGGCTTTTACCGATAAGGATGAAAAACTGAAAAATCTTATTGCGGGAGTCATTAACAGGCAAACCCAGTATATTTTGAAGGATCCTTTTGCAAATGCTTTTTATGATGATCCGGATAAAAAAGGAGAATGGTTTAGCGATCAAACCGATATGAAACCCGGAGTGCATGAGAGAAAATGGGAAATAGACTCCTTATGTTATCCCATCCGTTTAGGTTATAATTACTGGAAAACCACAGGGGATTCTTCACCTTTTGACAAGAGCTGGGAAAAAGCGATAAAATCGATTCTGAACGTATTTAAAGATCAGCAGAAGAAAGAAGATCGTGGTTCTTACTCATTCCAAAGAAATACTCCAAAAGCAACAGATACCAGAGCGCTTCACGGTTATGGATATCCTGTGAATCCGGTAGGTCTTATTTGCTCTGCTTTTAGACCTAGTGATGATGCCAGTGTTTATTCATTTTTAATTCCATCTAACTTTTTCGCCGTGGTTAGCTTAAAGCAGGCTGCTGAAATGATGACTGAAATTTCAAATGATCCTGAAACTGCTGCAGAATTAATTTCATTAAAAGATGAAGTCGAGGCAGCATTGAAAAAGCATGCTGTCGTAGATCATGATAAATATGGTAAAATCTATGCCTTTGAAGTAGATGGTTTTGGAAACCGTTTGATGATGGACGATGCGAATGTACCTAGTTTACTTTCATTGCCTTATCTGGATGCTGTAGATAGTGCAGATCCCATTTACCAAAATACGAGGAAATTTGTACTTTCTAAAGACAATCCTTTCTACTTTGAAGGGAAAGCAGCCAAAGGAATTGGTGGGCCTCATGTAGGTATGGATATGATATGGCCGATGGCTATTACCATGCAAGGCTTAACCAGTAATAGTGATAAAGAGATTAGAGAGTGTATAAAAACCTTAAAAAGCACACACGCCGGTACAGGTTTTATGCATGAAACTTTCCACAAAGACGATCCTTCAGATTTTACCAGGTCCTGGTTTGCTTGGGCTAACACGCTTTTCGGAGAATTTTTATGGGAGACCTACAAAAAGAACCCCTCGTTGTTAAGCTAACCAGAAATAATTAGCCGATCCTGAAATAGAAAGATCATTCAAAATTATTAAGATGAATACAAAAAAACCCATTCTTATAATAGGGCTCTTATTTATATTTTTCTCCTGTAGTTCTCAAGAGCGAGCGGAAACCAGGAAATCGCAGTCAGCCAATAAATCTGGTTATGATTATGTAAATACCTTTATTGGAACTGCGCCATTGCTCGATGAAGAGATCATTGGATATACTCCTCCAAAAGATTGGAGAGTTTGGGCGGGTCTTACCTATCCCGGAGCCTCATTGCCTAATGCTTTAGTTCAGGTGAGCCCAATCACGGAGTATGGATCTGGAGCAGGATATGAATATGAGGACAAAGAAATCCTTGGTTTTACACACACGAACAAGGGGCACTGGAACCTATGTAATATTCCGGTTCTTCCTTTATCTTCAAATGCGGTTGCACCTTTTAGAGCAACTTTCAATCATGAGGAGGAAAATTCAGCACCAGGATATTATCAGGTAAAACTCCAGGATTATAATATAAATGTAAGATTAACTTCTAGTTTAAGGGCAGCAATTCACGAATATGAATTTATAGATTCCGGAGCAAAAAGAATTTTATTCGATCTGGGAACCGCCAATAACAGGGTATCTACGTGGGAAATCGAAAAAGTTTCTTCTAATGAATTGAAAGGTTTCCAGCAGGTTGGCGGAGATAAGATACATTTTTATGCCAGGCTAGACAACCAAATTAAAGCAATTGAGTCTACAAATGTAGGTGAGGGTGGTGGCTATTCCGTAATTACACTTAATGACTTAGGAAAGAGTACCGTAACGCTGAAAATAGGATTGTCTTATGTAAGCACTGAAAATGCTAAAGAAAATTTGGAAAAGGAAATTGGTACAAAATCATTTGATGATATCATGAATGAGGGTAAAAATACCTGGACAGAATTTCTTGATCAAATTCAGGTTGAAGGAGGCTCCGAAAAGGAAAAGGAAATGTTCTACACGTCATTATACAGATCTTTTTTATGGCCTGCTTTGCGAAGTGATATCAATGGTGAATTTGTAGATATAGAAGGAAAAGTTCGTAATGAAGGGTTTCGGTATTATACCAAACCTTCTTTATGGGATACTTATCGAAACAAGGTGGTTTTACTCGAAATTATGCGACCAGATGTTACTACAGATATTATTAAGTCATTAATAAATCGCGGTGAGATCACAGGATTTATCCCTACATTTTTCCATGGTGATCACGCCGCATCATTTATTACCGGTGCCTATAAAAGGGGAATTAGAGATTTTGATGTGCAGAAGGCGTATGAATTACTTCTTAATAATGCTTATAAAGAAGGAGGAACACGCCCCCATATCAAAGAATATATTGAATTAGGATATATTTCAACACCTGAGATCGAAAATCCAAATACCGAGACCAAGGCCAAAGCGGGAGTTTCAAAAACTCTGGAATTTGCTTACGACGATTATTCACTTTCTCTTCTGGCTGAAGAAATGAAAGATATAGAACACCAAAAAGATTTATTCGCCAGGTCAAAGAACTATAAGAATGTTTTTGATAAGAAAACGAATTTTATGCGAGGGCGATTGGATAACGGCGACTGGGTTTCACCTTTCAATGCTGAATATCCTTATTATGAATATATGTATAGGGAAGCAAACGCTTGGCAAGTTTCATTTTACACACCACATGATATGCCAGGTCTGGTTGAACTTTATGGTGGTGAAGAGAAGTTTGAAGAAAAACTGGATTCATTATTCAGTTTTAAATGGAACCCAAAGCATATTGCAAGAAATGTCTCGGGATTTATGGGGCAGTATAGTCAGGGTAATCAGCCTGCTCACGAGGCTCCGTTCTCATACTATTTTATCGACAAACCTGAGAAATCACAGGCTATTATAGATAAATTGCTATCAGATTATTATGGTATTGGCGAGGAGGGATTAGCGCTTTCCGGGATGGATGATGCTGGTGAAATGTCATCATGGTATGTTTTTAGCGCCCTGGGTTTATATCCATTGTCACCTTCAGATCCTGAATATCTTGTCACCATCCCAATTTTTGATTCGGTTATATGGAACACCACAGATGGCAAATCATTAAAGATCCAAAATGAAGGAGGTACCCGAAAATTGAAAAATATTAAGGTAAATGGAAAAGTGATCGATGGATATTTTATAAATCACGATCTTTTCAAGTACGGAGGAGAAGTGATTGTGGAAACTAATTAAAATGGCTGATCAAATGAATTGCTTTAAAGAAATTCTACTATGCTTTTTGATTTTCTTCTCGGTAAACGCGATTGGACAGGAGATAAATTATACCGAAGCTCAGAATCTCAATTATTACGAAGCTGAAGATCAAACAGCGTATCAGCAGGAAATGTGCAAGCTGGATATTCATCACCCCGACGAGGGAAAGGCGCCGGTGGTCATTTGGTTTCACGGTGGAGGCTTAACCAGCGGGAGCAAGGAAATCCCTGAAGCCCTAAAGCAAAAGGGCTTTTGTATCGTTGGAGTAGGATATAGACTGTCGCCAGATGTACAGGCTGAAGTCAGCGTGGAAGATGCCGCTGCTTCCATTGCCTGGGTCTTGAAAAATATTCAGAAATATAACGGCGATCCAGATGAGGTTTATGTTTCTGGGCATTCTGCCGGAGGTTATTTAGCCCTGATGAGTGTTATGAACAAATCCTTTCTGGATAAATACAATCTCGACGCAAATGATATCGCTGGTCTTATTCCTTTCAGTGGTCATACAATCACCCATTTTACGATTAGAAAGCAAAATAACATACCAAGTGAACAACCCATAATCGACAAATGGGCACCATTATTTTATGTTCGTAATGATGCTCCGCCTACACTTTTGATCACAGGTGATCGGGAAATGGAGATGTTAGGGCGATACGAGGAAAATGCATTTTTCTATCGTATGATGAAAGTTGCTGGTCATAAAGAGATAGATATTTATGAAATGCAGGGATATGGACACAACATGGCCCACCCGGCTTTTCCACTTCTGTTGAATTTTGTTAGAAAACATTCAGAAAAAATCGGGGAAAATTAACCGGACAGAACTATCAGAAATCTGAAGAATAAATTTTAATGTTTAAGAATACGAATGAATCTTTATAATGATAAGAGGATAGTAATGACGCTTGATGCGGGAGGAACCAATTTAGTTTTTTCGGCATTGCAATGTGGAAAGGAGATTATTACCCCAATTATACTACCATCAAACTCTTCTGATCTTGAAAAATGCCTGAAAACCATTATTTCAGGATTTAAAGAAGTTAAGAATGAACTCCTTCCGGAATCCCCGGTAGCTATAAGTTTTGCGTTCCCGGGACCTGCAGATTATGAAAATGGTATTATTGGAGATCTGCCAAATTTCAAAAGTTTTAGAGGAGGTGTGGCCCTGGGACCGATGTTGGAGAATGTTTTCAACCTGCCAACATTTATAAATAATGACGGAGACCTTTTCACCTATGGAGAGGCCATGGCGGGATTCTTACCTGAAATCAATAAAAACCTGAAAAATTCTGGAATCCAAAAAGAATATCGAAATCTTTTCGGGATTACTCTGGGTACTGGTTTTGGCGGAGGTATGGTAATCAACGGAAAGATTTACAAAGGAGACAATTCTGCCTCTAGCGAGATCTGGCTGATGCGTAACTTTAAGGAACCAAATTTAATCGCTGAAGAAGGTGTTAGTATCAGAGCGGTTAAAAGGTGTTATTGTGAGAAGGTGGAGAATTCAAATCATCTTTCCCCGGAAGATATTTTTCTTATCGCTAAAGGTCTGAAAGAAGGAAACCAGGAAGCTGCCTTGCAAGCTTACGAGAGAATGGCTGTAATAATTGGAGAATCGCTGGCCAATGCCCTGACTCTTTTTGATGGTCCGGTTGTTATTGGAGGAGGTATTTCCGGAGCTTCAGATATATTGCTTCCTAAGATCATAGAACATTTAAATGGTACAATTGAAACCAGAACCAAAGAAAGAATTCCTCGTTTGGTTTCAAAAGTTTTCAATATTGAGAACAAATCTGAATACTGTAAATTCTTAGATCAGAAATTCCAGAATATACAAATTCCTTTCACTCAGAAAAGTGTGAATATCAACACCGAAAAGAGAATACCTATAGGCTTAAGTAAGCTTGGAACCAGTGAAGCGGTTTGTTTAGGAGCTTATGCATTCGCCTTGATTTCACTTAAGAATCATAAACTAGCTTAACGAATCATGAAATTTAAAACTCTATTTTTCTTAATAAGCTCGATCTTATTGATGTTTTCTTGCAATCCCAGCCAGGATGTCGAAAATAATGGCGAGAAACCTGAGCCGGTATTAAAAACAAGATGGACAGATAAGGTAGATCCTGAAAATGTTCTGGCCGAATATCCTAGGCCAATTCAAAAGCGTGAAAAATGGATGAATCTTAATGGTTACTGGGAGCTGGAAACGGGAAAAATAGATTCTATTCAATTTGGACAACAATTGCCGGAGAAGATCCTGGTTCCATTCGCCGTGGAATCTTACCTCTCAGGAGTAATGAAAAAAGCTGATCATCTTTTATATAGAAAGGAATTTTCAATTCCTGAAGATTGGAATGAGCAGGATATAATCTTAAACTTTGAAGGTGTAGATTATCAAACCGTTGCTTACCTGAATGGTGAGAAGGTCGGAGAGCATAAGGGTGCTTTTGATCATTTCTCCTTTAATATTACGCCTTATCTTAAAGAAGGAAAACAGGAGCTTATAGTGAAGGTTTTTGATGCGTCCAACGATGGACTTCAGCCTGTGGGAAAACAGGTGAGAGAGCCCGAAGGAATTTTCTATACCTCTACTACTGGTATCTGGCAGACCGTGTGGATCGAACCGGTAAATGAAAATCATATTGAATCTTTTAAGATTGAAACAGATATAGATAAAAAGAGTATATCATTTCAATCTGAAGCCACTTCAGTTGATGGGAGGATTAAACTTGTTTTGAAGGACGGTAGAAATATTTTTTCTGAAGTTGAAGGGAATCCTGGAGAAAAAATTGAAATGCAGGTTTCTTTTCCAAAATTATGGAGCCCGGAAAATCCTTTTTTATACGATCTTGAAGTTGAGCTAATTTCAGAAGATAAAGTGCTGGATAAATTTTCGAGTTATGTGGCCATGAGGAAGATCAGTCTTGGAAAGGATGAAAATAACAATACCAGGATCATGCTGAATAACGAACCATATTTCCAGGTGGGTGTTCTGGATCAGGGTTATTGGCCAGATGGATTGATGACTCCTCCTACTGAAGAAGCATATGTTTGGGATATCGAGACATTCAAGAAAATGGGCTTTAATCTGCTTCGCAAGCATGCAAAAAAAGAAAGCCAGCGCTGGTACTACCTGTGTGATAAAATCGGAATGCTTGTCTGGCAGGATATGCCGCAGGTCTATCCTCATGAAGATTTTGAAGACCGATTAACTGATAAAGATAAAGCACAGTTCGAAAAAGAGCTGCAGGCAATGATAGATGATCTTTATAACTACCCGAGTATTGTGATGTGGGTAGTGTTCAATGAAGGTTGGGGTCAGTATGATACCGAAAGGCTTACCAGGTGGGTAGAAGATATGGATGAAACAAGGTTGGTAAGCAATGCCAGTGGATGGACAGATCATAGCGTTGGGGATATTATTGATATGCATAGTTATCCCGGTCCTGATATTTATCCTGTGGAAGAAGACAGAGCCACCGTTCTAGGTGAATTTGGCGGACTTGGATTGACCGTTCCAGATCATTTATGGCAGGAGAAAAATTGGGGTTATCGGGAAATGACAGATACCCTGGAATTTAAGAATTCCTACAAGCAACTTTGGGATGACGTATGGCAAATGAAGGAAAATAAGGCAGCCAGTGCCGTAGTATATACTCAGCTTTCAGACGTGGAAGGGGAAGTTAACGGACTGGTGACCTACGACAGGGAGATAATCAAGTTGCCAATTGAATATTTCAACGATCTGCATACCGATAATATGATATCTCCGGTTTCTATTGATTCTGATCATTCTTTATTCATAGAAAGTGAGGAGGTTACCCTGAAAAATAGAAAAAATGAACCTATTTATTATTCCATTGATGGAACAGAACCCACTGTAGAGTCGATGAAATATTCTGGTCCTTTTCAGATTAAAAAAACTTCGACTCTTAAAGCTCGCTCGATTACTGATGAATCGAAAAGTGCAATCGTTCAGAAGGATTTTGAAAAAGTGAGTGCTTTCAAATCACCGCAATTCAAACTGAGTGAAAATTTTGACCGTGGTCTTAAGTATTCCTATTATGAAGGTATTTGGGATAGCATACCAGATTTTGAGAATATGAACGCGGTTAAAAGCGGAATCACAACTTCTATTAATTTTAAGGAATCTTCGAGGGATAGTGACTTCGGTTTAACTTTCAACGGTTTGATTCGAATTGACCAAAATGGTGTGTATACTTTTAATCTCACTTCAGATGATGGTTCGAGGCTTAGCATTAATAATGAATTTAAGATAGATCATGATGGGCACCATTCTATGGAAACGAAAACTCTGGATTTAGCTTTAGAAAAAGGTTATTATAAGATTTCTCTAGATTATTTTCAGGCTCGTGGAGGGCTGGGTCTCAATCTCGAAATTATAGGGCCAGATGGTAAAATTTTACCAACTGGCAATTATCACCACCAATAGTACGTATCATCTTATCAGAACCTAACAGAATGAATTTAATTAAGAGTACCATTTTATTTCTTATATCCATACAGGTTTTGCAGGCGCAAAAAGAAAGGATAGGAAAAATTGAGAATCCCGTGGATTACGTAAATCCGTTAATTGGTACAGATTCAGATTATTCCTTATCAAATGGAAATGTTTATCCGGCCATCGCTATGCCCTGGGGCATGAATTTCTGGACACCTCAAACCGGTGAAATGGGAAACGGCTGGGCTTATACTTATGATGCAAACAAATTACGAGGGTTCAAGCAAACACATCAACCATCACCTTGGATGAATGATTATGGTCAATTTTCCATCATGCCGGTTACCGGATCTTTAAAGTTTAAGGAAGAGGAAAGGCAGAGTTGGTTTTCGCATAAAGCTGAAATCGTAAAACCTAATTATTACAGCGTTTACCTGGCAGATCATGATGTAACAACAGAGATCACTCCAACTGAAAGAGCAGCAAGATTTAAATTCACTTTTCCTGAAACTGATAGTTCGTTCGTAATTATCGATGCCTTCGATAATGGATCCTATGTAAAGATTTTACCTGAGGAAAATAAGGTGATTGGTTATACTACTCGAAATAGTGGAGGAGTTCCTGAAAATTTCAAAAATTATTTTGTGGTGATTTTCGACAAGGAATTTGAGATAAAAAAGACCTTCAGCGATTCTATATTGAGTTCTTCTCTGGAATCAAATTCCATTCATGCTGGTGCCGTGGTGGGATTCAAAACCATGAAGGGTGAAGTAGTAAATGCTAAGGTTGCATCTTCTTTTATTAGTCACGAACAGGCAGAAAGAAATTTGAAAGAGATAGGGAATAAAGATTTTGAGGAAATCAAAAAGAGAGGCCGCGAAATATGGAATAAGGAATTGAGTAGGATAGAAGTGGAGGGTGGAACCCCGGGACAGATCGAGACTTTTTATTCGGCTCTGTATAGAACCTTATTGTTTCCGCGGAAATTTTATGAATTCGATGAAGATGGAAATGTAGTCCACTACAGTCCTTACAACGGAGAAGTTCGTGAAGGCTATATGTTTACTGATACCGGTTTTTGGGATACTTTTCGGGCTTTGTTTCCTTTTCTAAATCTTATGTATCCTGAATTGAACGGACATATGCAGGAAGGACTTTCCAATGCTTATGATGAAAGTGGCTGGTTGCCGGAGTGGGCGAGCCCCGGGCTTAGAAATATCATGGTGGGCAATAATTCGGCTTCGGTAGTTTCAGAAGCTTATTTAAAAAGTGGGGATGCTTACGATTATGATATTGAGAACCTCTACGAAGCTTTGATTCATGGCGCAAACAACGAGGGACCTATGACAGCGGTTGGCCGGGCCGGAGCAGAATATTACAAGAAACTGGGTTATGTGCCTTATGATGTGGATATCAACGAAAATGCCGCCAGAACTTTAGAATATGCTTATGATGATTTTGCGATCTATCAATTGGCTAAGAAATTAAATAAGCCAAAAGCTGAAATTGATAAATATCGTCAGCGAGCTCTGAATTATAAAAACCTCTACGATCCAGAAACAAAGCTGATGCGAGGTAAGAATGAGAATGGTGAATTTATGAAGCCATTCAATCCTTTTAAATGGGGGGATGCTTTTACTGAAGGGAACAGCTGGCACTACAGCTGGTCTGTTTTTCATGATATTCAGGGATTGATAGATCTCATGGGCGGTAAAAGTGAATTTAATGCACAGTTGGATAAAGTGTTTTCTTTACCTCCCAAATTTGACGATAGTTACTATGGTGGTGTCATCCACGAAATTCGTGAAATGCAGATTGCCAATATGGGTCAATATGCGCATGGAAATCAACCAATACAGCATATGATCTATTTATATAATTATTCAGGGGAACCATGGAAAGCGCAATATTGGGCTCGAGAAACTTTGGATAGAATGTATACTCCAACGCCAGATGGATATTCGGGTGATGAAGATAATGGTCAAACTTCTGCGTGGTATGTTTTCTCAGCGCTTGGCTTTTATCCGGTGGCACCGGCAACAGATCAATATGTTTTAGGAGCACCATTATTTGAAAAGGTAACGCTCCATCTGGACAATGGAAATAAAGTCATCCTAAATGCTCCTGAAAATTCCGATGAAAACAAATATATCCAATCGATGAAATTCAATGGAAAGGACTATACTAGAAACTATTTGAGCCACAAGGAACTTATGCAGGGAGCAACCCTGGATTTTAAAATGAATAGTGAACCAAATAAACAGAGAGGTATAAATAATAAAGATTTTCCGTACTCTCTATCTAATGATTAAAGCAAATTAAATGAACCAGAATAAATCTCATAGAACTGCCTTTATATTTCTTACTGTATTATTTTTCCTTTGGGGATTTATTACAGTACTTGTAGATTCTTTGATACCAAGATTAAGAGAGGTATTTACATTGTCTTATTTCCAGGCCGGGATGGTACAATTTGCCTTTTTCGGCGCTTATTTTCTATTATCAATCCCCGCGGGCTATATCCTTTCAAAGATTGGCTATAAAAAAGGTATCATCTTAGGATTGGTGACCATGGGAATTGGCTGTTTGCTTTTTTATCCTGCAGCCTCCATGAGGATATTCGGAGTATTCATGCTGGCTTATTTTATGCTAGCCGCTGGAATTACGGTACTTCAGGTTGCAGCAAATCCATACGTTACCGTATTAGGACCAGAAAAAACGGCTTCCAGTAGATTAAATCTGTCCCAGGCCTTCAACTCTTTGGGAACGGCCATCGCGCCAGCAATTGGTGCTTTATTTATTCTGAAAGATCGTGTGATGACCTCCGGGGAAATTGAGGCTTTAGACAATACGGCAAGAACTGAATATTACATCAATGAAGCATCGGCAGTACAGGTTCCATTCCTTGGGATTGCAGCTTTTATAGGGATCATTGCTTTGGTATTTGTTTTTGTAAACCTTCCAAAAATTGGAGATACCGCGGCGTCTAACGATTATAGAGGAGTTCTCAAAAATAGAAATTTATTATTGGGAGCACTCGGTATTTTCTTCTATGTAGGAGCAGAGGTCGCGCTGGGAAGTTACATGGTAAATTATTTTTTAAGTCTTGATTTGGCGGAAATCATAAAGAACAACTCTATGATGCGCTCTGTTGCCGAATGGATTTTAAGTTCCGGAATTTCCACCTCAAGCGACATGGCTATCGTAGGAGTTTTCGTAACGTTTTACTGGACCGGAGCGATGATAGGCAGGTTCATTGGATCTTATTTAACCAAGCTTATTAACCCCGCAAAAGTATTACTCATTTTTTCCTTGTTAGCGGTGAATATGATAGTTATATCCGCATTTTCGACAGGTCTTGTCGCAATGTGGACCTTAATAGCTGTTGGTCTTTTCAATTCAATCATGTTCCCGACAATCTTTAGTCTGGCGCTGGACGGATTAGGAAATGATAAACCTCAGGGATCGGGTCTGCTATGTACTATGATTGTTGGTGGTGCGGTGATTCCGCCTGCTTTTGGTTTTATTACCGATTCTTATGGTTTTCATATTGCATTTCTTCTTGTAATTTTAAGCTATGCATATATTTTCTTTTACGGATTTAGAAATAAATCCCGAAAAGTGACTATTTAAAACCGCCATTCCTATGAAATTGAAGAAGCTATTTTTACCGATATTTTTAATAAGTAGTTTTTGCGCACTTTCACAAAATAATCCCGTCTTCCCTGGCTGGTATGCAGATCCTGAAGGAATAGTTTTTAATGATGAGTACTGGATCTATCCAACCTACTCAGCTCCATATGAAAAACAGGTTTTTCTCGATGCCTTTTCTTCGGAAGATCTTGTAAGCTGGGAATTTCATCACCGAATTATTGATACTTCGGAAGTGAAATGGGCTAAAAAAGCGATGTGGGCGCCGGCGATTATTTCCAAAGAAGATAAATACTATCTGTTTTTTGCTGCGAATGACATTCAGAGCGACGAGGAATTAGGTGGAATTGGAGTGGCGGTTGCAGACCAGCCACAGGGTCCTTTTAAAGATTTATTAGGCGAGCCGTTAATTGGCAAATTTCATAATGGCGCTCAACCTATAGATCAGTTCGTTTTTAAAGATGGAGATGATTATTATATGTTCTATGGAGGTTGGAAGCATTGCAACGTTGCTAAAATGAATGATGATTTTACCGGTTTTGTGCCTTTTGAAGACGGAACAACTTTTAAGGAAGTAACACCCGATAAATATGTGGAAGGTCCGTTTATGTTCAAACGCAGTGGGAAATATTACTTTATGTGGTCTGAAGGTGGCTGGACTGGCCCGGATTACAGCGTGGCGTATGCCATTGCCGATTCACCTTTGGGGCCATTTAAAAGAGTAGGAACTATTCTGAAACAGGATATGGATATCGCCACTGGCGCAGGACATCATTCAGTGATAAAAAATCCGGAAAAGGATGAATATTTTATTGTCTATCATCGTCGCCCATTAACTGAAACCGATGGAAATTCAAGAGTTACCTGTATCGACGAAATGTCTTTTGATGAAAATGGTCATATTAACCCTGTTAAAATTACGAACGAAGGGGTGGTCCTTTCAAAAGAAAAATAAAAGACTAATTACTGCTATGAAAAAGAATTTAGGAACGATTGCAGGATCATTTGCCGTCATTTCATCAATATTATTTACTGCAAAAGTTTCCGCACAGGAAGATCAGGATTTTGCTCAATATGTAGACCCGATGATTGGGACTGCCAAAATGGGACATACCTATCCTGGTGCTACGGTACCTTTTGGAAGCATTCAGCTAAGTCCTGACACAGATACCATTCCGTATGCGGTAAATGGCCGATACAACCCTGACGTGTATAAATATTGTGCTGGCTATCAGTATGACGATCATACGATTGTAGGTTTTAGCCATACACATTTCAGCGGAACTGGGCATTCAGATCTTGGTGATTTCCTGATCATGCCTACCACCGGCGATCTCAAATTGAATCCTGGAACCGAGTCCAATCCGGAAAGTGGTTATCGAAGCAGGTTTTCTCATGATCGTGAAACGGCCGAAGCCGGGTATTACAGCGTAATGCTGGATGATTATAATATTAAAGCGGAAATGACCGCTTCAACTCGTGTGGGAATGCATCGTTATACTTTTCCGGAAGGAGAAAAAAGCCACCTGGTTTTCGACCTAATGCATGGGATTTATAATTATGAAGATAAGAACGTATGGACTTTTGTTCGGGTTGAAAATGATACGCTTGTGACCGGTTATCGCCAGACGAATGGTTGGGCACGAACTCGAAAAGTGTATTTTGCCATGTCCTTTAGTAAACCCATTAAAGAATATGGAAGAGAACGCTACGACCGGCAGCCGTACAATGGTTTCTGGGGTAAATTTGACCAGAGTCATAATTTCCCGGAAATTGCCGGAGAACAGATTAGAATGTGGTTCGATTTTGATACTTCAGAACCTTTGGAAGTAAAACTGGCAATTTCGCCGGTAAGTACTGAAGGCGCCGTTCAGAATATGAAAGATGAAATTCCAGGTTGGAATTTTGATGAGGTACGCCAACAGGCCAGGGAAACCTGGAATAAGGAACTTTCTAAAGTAGATATTTCCGAAGAAGACCAGGAAGAAAAAGTCAATTTTTATACCGCCATGTATCACGCATTCTTAGGCCCGACGGTCTATATGGATACCGATGGGCAGTATATGGGAATTGATAGGAACCGCCACCAGGCTGATGGTTTTACCAATTATACCAGCTTCTCACTTTGGGATACGTATCGCGCGTTACATCCGCTTTTCAATGTTTTGCAACCTGAAAGAAATCAGGATATGGTGCAGGCGATGATGGCGCATTATGACCAGAGCGTCCATTCCATGTTACCGGTTTGGTCGCATTATGGCAATGAGAACTGGTGTATGATCGGGTACCACAGTGCTTCGGTGATTGCTGATGCGATCGTAAAGGGAAATGCCGATTTTGACCAGAAACATGCCCTCTATGCTATGGTAAACACAGCAAAAACGGGTTACTATGACGGGCTTCAGTATTATATGGATATTGGTTATGTGCCGGAAGACAAAAATGTTGCTTCGGTTTCAAAAACATTGGAATATGCTTATGACGACTGGGCCATCGCTCAGGCGGCGAAGAAACTTGGAAATGACCAGGTCTATGATGAATTCATGAAACGTGCTGAAAATTATAAAAATGTGTACGATCCAAAATCAGGATTTATGCGTCCTAAGTTAAGCGACGGAACTTTTAAACAAGAATATGATGAACTTGAAACACATGGGCAGGGCTACATTGAAGGAAACGGATGGAATTATAGTTTATATGTGCCGCATCAACCGGCAGAACTAATCGAAATGATGGGCGGAAAAAATCAGTTTTCACAGTATCTCGATTCATTATTTACTATGGAATTACCGGACAAATATTTCGAAAACACCGAAGATATTTCACGTGAAGGGATCATAGGGAATTATGTGCACGGTAACGAACCTTCGCATCACGTCTCATACATGTACAACTGGACTAACGATCCCTGGAAAGCTCAGGATAAAATTAGAATGATCTTAAAAGCAAAATATCAAACCGGTGCAGATGGTCTTAGTGGAAATGATGATTTTGGGCAAATGAGCGCCTGGTATATTTTCAGTACGCTTGGCTTTTACCCTGTCGCTCCGGGATCGGTAGATTATGCTCTGGGGAGCCCTGCCATTAGCGAGGCCACGCTGAACCTGGGCAATGGGAATGCGTTTAAGGTGATCGCTAAAAATCAGAGTGATAAAAATGTGTATATCAAGAAGGTCGAACTGAATGGAAAAGAACTCACGGAACCATTTATCAAGCATGATGAGATTATGAATGGTGGAGAATTGAAGTTCTGGATGAGTAGTAAGCCAAATAAAAACTTATTTAAATAATAGTCTATGTCTTTCCAAATTATAGAGCAGACTGTAAAATACGACATTTGCATCGTCGGCTCAGGCGCCGGTGGCGGAATGGCAGCTAAAATTTTATCAGAAAAAGGTTTTAAGATCGCGCTGGTAGAAGCCGGTCCAGATTTTGACCCTGCCAACCCTGAACAACGTACACAACTAAGATGGCCTTACGAATCTCCGCGTCGTGGCGCATCGACCGTAAGACCCTTTGGAGATTTTGATATGGCCTATGGAGGATGGGAGCTTGAGGGAGAACCTTACACCAAAGAGAGAGGAACTGAATTCGATTGGTTCAGATCCAGAATGGTTGGAGGAAGAACCAATCACTGGGGTAGAATTTCTTTACGTTTTGGACCTCTGGATTTCAAGAGAAAAGATTTCGATGGTAAAGGAGACAACTGGCCTATTGGCTATGATGATGTAAAGCTATATTACGATAAAATTGATAAACTAATTGGTGTTTTTGGAACTAAGGAAGGAATTGCAAATGAACCAGATGGATACTTTCTGCCGCCTCCAAAACCACGGTTACATGAATTATATATAAAAAAAGGAGCTGATAAAGCAGGGATCCCGATGATTCCATCCCGTTTATCTATTCTCACTAAAAGAGTAAATAAAAAGAGACAGGCATGTTTCTATTGTAATCAATGTTCCCGATCCTGTACGGTGTATGGAGATTTTTCCTCTTCATCAGTTTTAGTAAATCCAGCAAAGGAAACGGGAAATGTAGATCTCTTTGTAAATGCCATGGTTAGAGAGGTTACCACAGATGAAAATGGCAAGGCAACCGGAGTGCATTATATAGATAAAACCAATTTAAAAGATTATAAAGTCAGGGCCAAAGTGGTGATTCTTGCAGCGAGTGCCTGTAGCTCTGCCAGAATTCTACTGAATTCAAAATCTTCAGCTCATCCAAATGGATTGGCAAATTCGAGTGATGTGGTAGGCCGTTACCTGCATGATTCCACTGGATCTTCAAGAATGGCTTTTATACCTTCATTGATGGATAGAAAGCGGTATAATGAGGATGGAGTGGGAGGTATGCATCTTTATACGCCCTGGTGGCAAAATGATAATAAGAATCTAGGTTTTACCAGGGGATATCATATAGAATATTGGGGAGGTATGGGAATGCCTTCTTATGGTTTTGGATTCAATATGGAATCTATGAACAGCTTAGTGCCTGGAATGAATGGAGAGAAGAAAAAAGCAGGTGGCTATGGTCTTGGATTTATGGAGGATGTAAAACGTTTTTACGGTTCCACAGTTGGAATGGCAGGTAGAGGCGAAAGTATTCCTCGTAAAGGCAATCGGTGTACTATTGATAATGACAAACTGGATAAGTTCGGAATTCCTGTTCTTAAATTTAATTATAAGTGGAGCGACGAAGAAGTAAAACAGGCTGAGCATATGCAGGATAGTTTTGAAGAGATCATTCATGCCATGGGCGGAGTTGCTTTGGGAGATAAACCTGGAAAAGAATCAAGGTTTGGGCTGGAGAATCCGGGAAGAATTATTCATGAAGTGGGTACTACCAGGATGGGAGATGATCCAAATACTTCAGTTCTCAACAAATACAATCAGGCGCATGATGTTCCTAATTTATTTGTCATGGACGGTGGAGCGTTTGTATCACAGGCAGATAAAAATCCAACCTGGACAATTCTTGCACTTGCCTGGAGAGCTTCAGATTATTTAGCGGAAGAAATGAAAAAAGGTAAAATTTAAATCTTCAGAAGATGAATAGAAGAGAATCACTCAAAAGTTTACTAGTTGGCGGCGTTGGTACTGGTCTTTTGATTAGTTGCAGATTGGATGATGATCCGGATTTGAGCAAGATGACCAATATCAGGGAAAAAGAGTTTGATTATGGTCGGACTCCGGAAGAAGCCGAATATGACGAGGAGCTCATGTCGAAGAAATTCTATACCGACGAGGAAATGGCTACCATATTGCTAATTGCAGACATTATTATTCCAGGCGATGGAGATCATCCGCCAGCTTCAAAAACAGGACTTGCTGAATTTATCGAATTCATTACAAAAGATCTTCCAGAGCATAAAATTCCTATGCGAGGTGGCTTGAGATGGCTTGAAAACGAAAGTAACCAGAGGTTTGAAAAAGGCTTTAAAATGTTATCTGAAGATGAACAGATTGCCATCATCGATGATATAGCATATCCTGCTGAAGTGAAGCCACAGCATGTTCACGGAGCAAAATTTTTCAGCAGACTTAGAAATTTAGTTACCACAGGTTATTTCACGAGTAAAGAAGGAATTGAATATTTAGGATATCAGGGTAATCGGCCGAATGTATGGGACGGTGTTCCTCCTGAAGTGTTAGAAAAACATGGTCTGGCGTATGACGAAAAAATGCTGAAAAATTCAATCAAGCCTGAGGAGAGAAATGAAATTGAAGAATGGAAAAACTATGAAATTTGATATTGTTATCTATGAGCACAAACAGAATTCTAATATTGATCTTCCTTGTTATTTTTTCCTCTTGTAAGCAGAATAAAAACTCTTCTGATGATTCAAAAGTATTACCTGAAGAGGAGGCACCGGAAAAGATGATTTTAAATTCCGGTAATTTCGATACCATTATCAACGGTAAACAGGTAGAATTGTTCTGGATACAGAATGGTAAAATGAAAGCTGCGATCACCAATTTTGGAGGTAGAATTGTAAGCCTTCAGGTTCCAGATAAAGAGGGAAAGCTAATAGATGTTGTAGTGGGAATGAATAGTGTAAAAGCGTATGCGGAATCTTCTGAACCTTATTTCGGGGCGACCATAGGAAGAGTAGGAAATAGAATTAACGAGGGTAAATTTGAACTGAAGGGTAAAGAATATCAAATTCCGAAAAATAATAACGGTCATGCACTGCACGGTGGAGATAAAGGATTTCAATATGTAGTTTTTGATGCAAACCAGCGTAATGATAGTACACTGGTTTTTAGTTATCTGTCCCCTGATGGTGAGCAAGGGTTTCCGGGAAATCTGGAGGTTGGAGTGACTTATACTTTAACTGATGATAATGCTTTATTGATGAAATATGAGGCCAACACCGATATGGCTACACCGGTAAATCTTACCAATCATGCCTTCTTCAATTTAAATGGTGAAGGTAGTGGCACTATACTCAATCATCAACTACAAATTATTGCTGAAAAATATACTCCGGTAGATCAGGGTTTAATTCCAACCGGTGAGTTGCGGAGTGTAAAAGATACACCATTTGACTTTAGGAATTTTAAAGCTATAGGGCAGGATATAGATTTGGAGAACGAGCAGTTATCTTTCGGTTCGGGCTACGATCATAATTTTGTTCTGAATAATAGGGGAGAGGAGGAACTTTATTTGGCAGCAAAAGTTATCGGGGATAAATCGGGTATTCAAATGAATATTTATACGGAAGAACCCGGACTGCAATTTTATAGCGGAAATTTTTTGAAGGGTGAAAACGAATTTAAAACCGGAGAAAAAGATAAATTTAGGGAGGCTTTTGCTTTAGAAACACAGCATTTTCCTGATACTCCAAATCAGCCGGATTTTCCGTCCATTATTTTGAACGAAAATGAAACATATCAAACGGTCTCAAAATATCAGTTTGAGGTGGTCAGAAACCAAAATAAACAGTAGGTATGCTATGAAAGGATTTATTTTTCTATTTTTCATTGTATTCAATATCAGTTTGGGTTACTCTCAAACTGAAAAATATCAGGAACTTATGAGCCAAGATTGGGCAAATCTAGAAAAATATAGAGAATCTAATCAGGAGATTATTGATTCCAGTAATTTTCCGGATGTTATTTTCATGGGTAATTCCATTACTGAAGGCTGGACAAATTTGCATCCTGAATTCTTTGAGAAACATAATTTCATAGGAAGAGGAATAGGCGGGCAAACCACACCACAGATGCTAATAAGATTTACACCCGATGTAATCGATCTGAATCCAAAGCTGGTAGTGATTCTCGCAGGTACCAATGATATTGCAGGGAATACAGGTTTCTCTTCTAAAAAGATGATTACAGATAATATCAAAGCGATGGTACAGTTGGCGCAACAAAATAATATTAAAGTGATTTTGAGTTCTATTCTACCGGTTTATGATTATCCCTGGAGACCTGGCCTGGAGCCTGTTTCCAAGATTTCAGAAATAAATAAATGGATGGAAAATTATGCCAGGGAAAAAGAAATATCCTATCTGGATTATTTCAGTCACCTTTCAAATTTGCAAAAAGGCATGAAGAAAGAGTTTGCCGATGATGGAGTTCATCCTACAGAGGCAGGCTATAAAATCATGGAGCCCTTGGTTCTGGTGGCTATTAAAGATGCTCTGAAAACAGATTGAGACCTGACTTCCTTTATGTATCTATTCGAATTAAGAAAAGAATTTGTAGTATTGTTCAGCCATAATACATACAAATGGAATTTAAAATAGACCATAAAAGTGCGGTTCCTTTACACGCCCAGGTAGAAGATTTACTGCGTGAATTGATAAAAAAAGAAGAGTACCGAGATGGTAAAATCCTTCCTGGTGAAGTTGAATTAGCAAAGAAACTTGCTATATCAAGATCTACCGTTAGGCAGGCTGTGAAGAAACTTGTATTCGAAGGACTGCTTATTAGAAAGAAAAGAATGGGTACTAAGGTGGCTCCTCAACCGGTTAGTTCCAAGTCTAACAACTGGCTAAGCTTTTCGCAGGAAATGAAATTGCGAGGCATCCCAATTAAGAATTTTGAACTTCATTTAAGCTGGGTTCCCGCAGATGAGGAATTAGCTAAGTTTTTTGAAATTAAAAAAGGAAGAGAGGTACTAAAGATGGAACGTCTTCGTGGTAGGCCAAATGAACCTTTTGTTTACTTCATCTCTTTTTTCCATCCTCGTGTTGAGCTTAACGGCAATGAAGATTTTACTCGTCCACTCTACGAGATGCTGGAAAAAGAACATTCAGTGATCGCTTCCCTTTCTAAAGAAGAAATCAGTGCCACGGCTGCGGGTGAATTTATTGGAGGTAAATTAAAGATAGAAGAGGGTTCTCCAGTTCTCTTCAGAAAAAGATTTGTATTTGATCAGGGCGAAAGACCTATAGAATATAACCTCGGATATTATAAAGCGGATAGTTTTCTATATACCGTTGAAAGTACGAGATGAGTTTAAACCAGAAAATTCTCATTTATTTTAGCAATTTAGGAAT
Source organism: Christiangramia sp. 3-2217-3z (assembly GCF_051195275.1). NCBI lineage: Bacteria > Pseudomonadati > Bacteroidota > Flavobacteriia > Flavobacteriales > Flavobacteriaceae > Christiangramia > Christiangramia sp. 3-2217-3z. The sequence continues at coordinate 103,351 of NZ_JBNJLI010000008.1, forward strand.
TACTGATAGTTAAAATTATTAGTCTGCGTAAATAATTTGAAAAATATTAAGATATCTTTAAATAAAATTAATATGTTTGTACATATGCACAAATAATATATAATTCAATTAGTATGAAATTGCGAAGTTTACCCTTTCTTTTTTTTATTTTTTCTTTAATAACTCTAAGTGGTTGTGCGCAGAAAAACCTGAACGAACCAAAAGAACAGAATACTGAAGTTGAAGGTCCAATGTCTTATGTTGATCCTAACATTGGTACGGCTCACAGTAGATGGTTCTTTTATACTCCGGCTGCGGTGCCATTTGGAATGGCCAAGTTAGGTCCTTCAACCAATGGCAGTTATGGGAATGAAAACGGCTGGGAAGCCGTGGGTTATGATGAAAGGCATAATAGCATAGAAGGTTTCGCCAACCTTCATGAATTCCAGGTTGGAGGTTTTTTATTCACAGGTATGACCGGTGATTTGAAAACGGTACCTGGAAAATTGGAAAATCCTGATGAAGGTTACAGATCCAGATTTGATAGAGAAGATGAGACCGCGAAGCCGGGATATTATAGCGTTTTATTAAAAGATTATAATGTGATGGCTGAATTGACTGCTACAAAAAGAGTTGGTTTTCAGCGTTATACTTTTCCTAAGAATGACGAAAGCTACCTCATCTTTGATGTGGGCAACCAGCTAGGTGAGAGTGGAGAGGTAAAAGATGCTTCGGTGACTTTTAATAAAGAAAACAATACAATTGAAGGCTGGGTTATTACCTATCCCGAGTATGTGAAGAAGTATCAGCCAGATGGAGTAGTAAAAATGTACTTTTTTGGGAAAGTAAGTGAGGAACCTGTTTCCTACGGAACTTTTATAGGCAATGATAAATATAAAGATCAGGCTACCGTTCAGGGAAAAGGCTCAGGTCTTTATCTGAAATTTGCAACTGAAGAAAACGATGCCATAGAAATCAAAGCAGGATTCTCTTATACTTCCGTAGAGAATGCCCGCCTTAATTTAAAAGTTGAAGCCGAAAACATGACTTTTGATGAAGCGAAGAAATTGGCTCAGAATACCTGGAGTGAAGAACTAAATAAAATCAAAATCTCTGATTCTTCTGTTGAAAATAAAACAAAGTTCTATACCGGATTATTTCATGCCATATTAGGTCGTGGACTGGCTAGTGATGTGAATGGTAAATTTCCTCAGAATGATGGAACTGTTGGTCAAATTCCAATGGATGAGAATGGAGAACCGGAATTTCAATTCTATAATACAGATTCAGTTTGGGGAGCTTACTGGAATTTAACCCAATTATGGGCCTTGATTTGGCCGGAATATTTTAACGATTTTGTCCAAACACACCTGGCAGTGTATGAAAACTCGGGTTGGTTAGGAGACGGGCTTGCTAATTCCAAATTCGTATCTGGAGTTGGTACCAATTTCGTAGGACTTGTTATTGCTTCAGCTTACCAGTCTGGAATCAGGGATTATGACATTGAACAGGCTTTTCAAGCGGCTTATGAGAATGAAGTGAAATATAAAGATCGTAATGAAGGAGCAGGAAAAACAGATCTGGGTCAATTTGTTAACAAGGGTTATATAGATTTTGTTCCTGGATGGGAAACTACCCCTGAGGGATCAGGATTTTCAGTATCGCATCAGCTGGAATATAGTTATAGTAGTTATGCCGTAGCTCAATTTGCCAAGGCTTTGGGTAAAGATTCGGCTTATGAAGAGTTGATGAAATTATCAAGTAACTGGGAGAATATATATGACGACCAGACCAATTTCGTTCGACCGAAATTATCTTCCGGAGAATTTAAGGAAGATTTTGATCCATTTGAACCATGGGCAGGTTTTCAGGAAGGTAACGCATGGCAATATACTTTTTATGTGCCGCATACGCCGAGAAAACTGGTAAAACGTATGGGTGAGGAACGCTTTGTAAAACGCCTGGATTCAATTTTTACAATTTCTGAAAAAACAAAATTCGGAGGAGAGGACATTGATGCTTTTGCCGGAGTGAAATATCTCTATAACCAGGGGAACCAACCAAACCTTCATATCGCTTGGCTTTTTAACTATACAGATCATCCCTGGTTAACTCAAAAATGGGTACGAAGAATTTCTGATGAATTTTATGGAACCGGGGGAGTTCATGGATATGGTTTTGGTCAGGATGAAGACCAGGGGCAATTAGGAGCCTGGTATGTGATGAGTTCTATGGGGCTTTTTGATGTAAAAGGTCTTACAGAGATCGATCCTTCTTATCAGCTGGGAAGTCCATTATTCAACAAAATTGATATTAAAAACGGTTATGGAAGTACTATAACTATTGAAACCAAAAATAATGGTCCCGAGAATTATTATATCCAGTCCGTCACTTTAAATGGTCAGCCATACAATCAAAGAGACATTTCATTAAATCAACTTAAAAATGGTGCTCATTTAATCTTTACAATGGGAAGTTCGCCGAATAAAGAGGTCTTCAAAGAATGGTAATTATATAACGATTCTATACTACGAATCATTACACAAATTTAAAATGTATAGACATATGAACTTAATAGCAAAAAATTATGAGTAAAAATTATTTATTCTTAGTATTAATAGCATCGCTATTGATTTCTTTCAATCTGCATGCGCAGCAAAATGTTATTTCTGGGATAATTACCGATGAAGCAGGTCCACTTCCAGGGGTTTCTGTAATAGAGAAAGGCACAAGTAATGGGACTGTTACAGATTTTGATGGCCGGTTTACTTTGAATCTTCAAAGTAATAATTCAGAAACTATAGTAATCACTTTCATGGGTTACAAGACTATGGAAGTGCCAGTAGTTCCAGGTAAATCGGATTACCAGATAAACCTGGAAAGTGAAGTCAATCAGCTGGACGACGTGGTTGTAGTTGGTTATGGAACTGAAAAAAGAGCGAATCTGACCGGCGCAGTAAGCACTATTGAAGAAAAATCGATACAGGGAAAACCTGTGACGAATGCATATCAGGCACTACAGGGAGAGTCTTCAGGTCTTATTATTCAAAATACGACCTCCAGGCCTGGTTCTGTGCCAAGCATAAATATTAGAGGTATTAGTACAATTAACGGAAATACCCCATTAATTGTGGTAGATGGAGTTATATCTTCTCTAAACAACGTGAACCCAAACAACATTGAGAGCATAAGTGTTCTAAAAGATGCTGCCTCTTCTGCTATTTATGGTTCTCGAGCGGCTAATGGTGTTATCCTGGTAACTACGAAAAATGGTAAAGAAGGTAAACCGAAATTTCAATACAGAGGATCTTTTGGTGTACAGGAACCTACAAATTTTCCAAAATATGCAAACTCCTGGGAGTACGCTACGCTTCGTAATGAAGCTCTGATCAATTCAGGATTGTCTCCTGCTTTTACGCCAGAGCAAATACAGGATTTTAGAGAGAATGGCCCCAATACTTACTGGAACGAGGAAATCTATAAAGACATGGCGCTTCAAAGCAGCCATAATCTTTCAGTAAGTGGTGCCGATAATGGACTTAATTATTTACTGTCACTGGGATATCTAGATCAGGAAAGTTTATTCAAGGGCCCTGAGTATGGGTATGAAAGATATAATGCAAGAATGAATATTAGCAAAGAGATAGGTGATAAGCTAACCATTGGCGGTCGTATGTCTTTTGCCAGAAATGATATCAAAGACCATGCTTATTTTGAGCAATGGATTGTGGAACCGACACTCCGAATCCCACCTATCTATAGAATCCTGGATGAAAATGGAGATTACACTTTGCCGAGTGGAAGTAATAGTAATCCATTAGCCCAACTGGAAGTCGGCGGTACAACTCGAAATCAAAATGATGAATTTCTAGGGAATTTCAGCATAGAGCTGCGTCCTACAGAAAATATTACCTTAAGAGGAGTTTTTGGAGGTAATATTACGAGCAATAAGAGTCACCAGTTCCGTAAAGCGATCGATTTTGCTTATCCCGGAGGAGGTAATAACGAAAATTCAGTGACAGATAACTATTATCGATCTCTTTATCTTAATCCGTATGTGACTGCTGCCTACGACAAAACATTTGGTGAAAAGCACGATTTCAACTTGTTGATAGGTGGTTCTACTGAAAAATTCAAAGATGAATTCTTTGGAGTTACAGGAATAGATATTCCGGGCAATGATTTTGGTGTCATTAGTAATGCTGGTGATATTCAGGGAGCCAATGGTTCCGGTAGTGAATGGGCAATTCAATCTGTTTTCGGGAAAATAGGTTATAGCTATGATGATAGGTATCAACTTAATGGTAACATTAGATATGATGGCTCTTCCAGGTTTTCTTCTGAAAATCGATGGGGTGTTTTTCCTTCAGTTTCCGCCGGATGGATCATAAGTAATGAAGATTTTCTAAAACCTATCGAGGACATCGTTTCATTTGCTAAAATTCGAGCATCGTGGGGTCAGTTGGGGAACCAGGATATAAATGACCTGTACGGATACCAGAGTCTGGTTGGTCCAGGAAGTAATGTTTATAGTTTTGGAGGCGTAGGAGTTTCTGGATCTTATTATTCTGTAAGCAACGCTAATAGAACCTGGGAAACATCCACGATGAAAAACTTAGGTCTGGACTTATCATTCTTTGAGCGTAAATTAGATCTTACATTTGAAGTTTTTGATAATCTTACTGAAGATATCTTACTTCAATTACCGGTTCCTGCTACTTATGGATTAGGTCAACCATTTCAAAACGCCGGTTCTGTACGAAACAGAGGTTGGGAAGTAAGCATGAATTATCAATTTGAAACAGGCGCGGTAAATCATTCCTTCAATTTCAATTTGACCGATACAAAGAACGAAATTGAAGATTTGCGAGGGAGAGAATTTATTAATGGCTTTGATGTGAACACAATTTTACGCGAAGGTTACTCCATCAATTCATATTATGCTCTCAAATCAAACGGTTATTTCAACAGCGAAGAAGAAATATCGAATAGTGCAACACCTTTGTTCGTGAATGATGTTGATCCAGGAGATATCAAATATGTAGATCGTAATGGGGATGGCCAAATCGATTATGAAAACGACCGATTTATTCTGGGAAATGAATTTCCAAGATATACTTACGGAGCCACGTATGCTACCAACTGGAACGGATTCGATTTTTCGATTTTTGTTCAGGGTGTAGGACAAAGACAACAATGGTTGAGAGGTGAATTAGTAGAAGCTTTTCATAATAATAACGAAGGACCGGTTTATCAGAGACATTTAGATAGATGGACTCCACAAAATCTTGATGCAAGTTATCCTCGATTAACGGTAGGAGCAGAATCTGTGAACAACGCAGCAAAATCTGATTTCTACATATTCGATGCTCAATATCTAAGAATTAAAAATGTCCAGTTAGGGTATTCTCTTCCTGCAACGGCTATGCAGCAAATGGGAATTGAAAATATCAGGCTTTATCTCACAGGATTGAATCTTGCAACTTTTAGTCCATTGAACGATATAGGGGTCGATGCTGAGAATATTGATGCCAACGGAAGAATCTATCCGGTATCACGAATTTTCTCATTAGGATTAGATGTTAATTTTTAAAAAAATGAAGATGAAAAAACTAATTATATATTTAAGCGTTATCATAGCGTTTTCCGCGTGTACTTCAGATCTAGACCTATCTCCATTAGATTCCCAGAGTGAATTAACCTATTGGGATACTGAAGAGGACGCTAGAATTTTTCTGAATTCAATTTATGCAGACATTGAAAACGCCGAACGTTACCTTTACTACAGCACAATGTCTGACGACGCCTACACCAGAGTGGAGGCTTACAGAAATATTGCCAGTGGTAGTTACGGTCCTACCAATGGAGTGGTGACAGGAGTGTGGTCTTCCAGATATGAAGCTATTAGACGAGCGAACATATTTTTCAATAACATAAATAATGTCACAGAAATTTCAGAAGAAACCAGGTCAGAATATATAGCCCAGGCTCGATTTATTCGCGCATGGCATTATTTTACATTGATTGAATTATATGGAGATGTTCCGTTTGTTACTGATGAAATTAGTATTGAAGAATCTTTAGAATTGGAGCGTACTAATAGTGATACGATTCTTTCCTTTATTTATGATGAACTTGAAGCTGCAATTTCAGATTTGCCGGAATCATATTCATCAGATCAAAATGGTAGAATTACAAGAGGTGCAGCAATCGCTTTCAAATCTCGCGTGCACTTATATAATGCAGATTACACAAACGCTGCAGAACTATCAAGCCAGTTAATTGGAAATTATAGTCTCTTTCCAAATTATGGTGATCTTTTTAAAATTGATAATGAAATGGCAGATGAGATTATATTGAGTTTGCAATATATACCAACGTTTAGGGAGCACAATATTCAGTATTCCTTAATTCCTCCAAGTCTAGGTGGTTATGCGAACTTTTCACCGCTTCAGGAATTAGTAGACAGCTACCCAACAATTAATGGATACGATATTGACGATCCTTTGGCAAATTTCGATCCTGCGAACCCATATCAGAACAGAGATCCTCGTCTCACCGCATCAATTATTTATGATGAATATGTGATGAAAGATTTTCAGGGGAATGATATTATAATTGATACATCGCCCGGTGCGGCACCAGATGGTTTGAATTACTCTTCAAATACAACTCCTACCGGGTATTATGTACATAAATTTTTTGATCCTACGGCACGTAACCAAACTAACTCAGGTTTAAATCTTATTCTTATAAGATATGCTGAAGTACTGCTGAACTATGCGGAAGCTAAGATTGAAATGGGTTCATTCACTCAAACCGATTGGAATACGACAATCAGAACTCTACGTAGCAGAGCAGGTTTACAGGGGCAGGCATTGGTATATCCAGGGGATGATCAAAGTATTTTACGTTCGATAGTTCGTAACGAAAGAAGAATAGAATTAGCCTTTGAAGCAGGACATCGCTTTTTCGATATCCGCAGATGGAGAATTGCAGAAGATGTTTTAAATGGATGGACTCATGGAATCCAAACAAATGAGAGCATGGAGGATGATGGTTATGTAAGGGTGAGTTTTAGAACTTTTGATCCTGCAAAGCATTATTTGTGGCCTATTCCACAAAGTGAAATTGACATCAACGATAATTTAACTCAAAACCCAAACTGGTAATGAAAACAATATTTAAAAGTTTGATGATGCTGATGATTTTATCAGTATCATTCATTTCCTGCGATACTGAGGAATATGAATTAGATCCTGAAATTGTGGAGATGGGAAATCTGGTATCTCCCTCAAACAATGAATCAATATCCATAAATACTGAGAACGGAAGCAATATTATTTTTTCCTGGTCTCCCGCGCAATCTGCAGATGGTGGCGCGATCTCTTATATGATCAAATTTGATGAAGAAGGGGGAGACTTTTCAGATCCGCTTTACACATCTGTTTCAGATAATGGGGGTGGAGCTACCAAATTTACGATGAGCCCTTCCAGACTGAACGTTATTGCTGCCCAGGCGGGTATTCCGCAATTGGAGGCAGGGAATATTATCTGGACGGTGGAAGCTACAAGCAGCTATTTTAGAGAAAATTTTCCTGCCAGTTCTACCGTAAGCTTAACGCGTCCGGAGGGTCTGGCCATATTCCCTGATTTTATGTATATCTATGGTTCTGCTACAGAGGCCTCATCTATTAACAATGCTGTGACATTCAAAGAGATTTCTAATCAATTGCCTAGCGATAACATAGAACCTGGCGTTTTTGAGTCTATTACTAAACTTACTCCTGGGGAATTTTATATTGTGAACAGCAGAGATGAGAGTTCAGAAGATTTTACTTCTTATTATGTGAACGAGGAAGGTAAAATTCGTGCTGGTGATCAGGCAACTGCTTTCGATATGGAAGAGGCAGTATATCGCATTAGAATGGATCTTGCCAAAGCAACCATAACCTACACAAAGGTATCTAGCGTAAGGCTTTACATCATGGCAAACGACATCACCAAAGCAGAACTTGAATATGTAGGTGACCATACGTTTGAAGCTACAGGAGCATACTTTGATTTCTTGGTACCGGGTGCGCCAGAAGCACCATCCTGGTTAGGTTGGGAAGAGGAGCGTTATCGTTTTAAATTCCAATTAGGAGACGATCAAACTTCTTACCTGGGAAGTTATCACAATGATGCATTAAATGGTTCATTAGTGCCAGGATTGGATGGCTACAATGGCAGACCAGATGGAGGAGAACCAGATTACTATAATAATGTTTATTTCTTAGGACCTGAAGCAAGTTACTGGCAGGGCGCGTATAAATTTCCTTCGGCTTATAATGGTGCCACTTTTACTGTACGTGTAGTGTTTGATCCAATGGTAGATCATTACTATCATGAATTAATTCTAGAATAACGAATATGAAATCAAAACTGATGATACAATCTAAAATATTAATACTCTGGACGGCTTCATTTTTAATGGCTATGGGATGTAGTAGTGATCCTTCAGTCGAAGATCAAATGGAAACTCCTACTGAAGGACAGAACCCGAAACCTGAAGAACCTTCAGAAACTGTGAGCTATAAAGATAAGGCTAAAGGAACCTATGATATGATTCAGGAGTTATATGCGAAAGGGTCATTATATAAGGAAAATTATCCAGAGCAGAGTGGAGAAAGGGAATATAGTTATCTATGGCCATATGTAGGAATGCTTACTGCTGGGAATGTTTTATATGAACTTGGATATGAACAGTCCATACTGGATAAAGAATTCTCCGGTTTAGAAGCTTATTATGATAACAGAAGCAATTTACCTACTTATCAGGCATACCCGGTTTCTGGAGGTTCCACAGATCATTATTATGATGATAGCGCCATAGTTGCCATGGAATTAATCGATGCTTATGAAAATACGGGAGATAATTTTTACCTGGATAGAGCAAAATCTGTTACTGAATTTATTATGTCTGGAGAGGATTCTAGATTGGGTGGTGGTTTATACTGGTTTGAAGGAGAATCTGAAAATTGTACCAGTGGACCCAATTGTATGAAAGCTGCCAATACCTCGGCTTATGCAGCATTTGTTACCAGTAAAATGTATCAGATCACTAACAATACGCAGTATCTTGCTTTTGCTAAAAGAGTTTATGAATGGAATTATGAAACACTACGTGATCCTTCAGATAATTTATATTGGAATGATATAAATATTGGAACCGAGCAGATAAATACCACAAAATGGACTTATAACGCTGCATTGATGATCATGTCAGGAATAAATTTGTATGAAATAACAGACGATCAGAAATACTTGAATCAATCCATAGAGACCGCTCGATCTGCTTATTCGAAATTCACCAAAGTAGTTAATGGAAGAATATTTTATCAAACCAATGATCCCTGGTTTAATGTTGAATTACTAGATGCTTTTATCCAACTTTCAGAATATGACGATAAGTCTAATGATTATGTAGCTGTATTCAAAGACAACGTGGATTATGCGTGGGAAAATGCACGTAATTCAAACGGTCAGTTTTACGAAGATTGGTCTGGAAACAATCAGGGTAGATTTTTTTGGCTATTACACCAGGCGGCTTTAATTGAAGCTTATGGAAGAATAGCTTTATACGAACAAGGTTAATTTGCGATACGCAAGATCAAAGAATTTGGTCTTGAAAACTTAAAGAATCATTTTTATAAATGGCAGAACTAATCCCAGATAAAGTTTCTAAAACTTATATTATTAAGATTACAACCGTGGCAGCTCTTGGCGGATTGTTATTTGGTTACGACACCGCGGTGATAGCCGGAGCGATCGGTTTTCTTCAGGAAAAATTTCAATTATCTCCTGTGCTTGTTGGGTGGGCAGCAAGCAGTGCCATTTGGGGTTGTGTAGCAGGAGCCATGGTTGCCGGTTATGCAAGTGATAAATGGGGGCGTAAAAAAGTTTTAATCTTTACCGCTCTTTTATTTTTCATATCTGCCTTAGGTTCAGCAATTGCTAATGATCTTACCTCATTTGTTTTAGCCCGTTTTGTCGGAGGTCTAGGGGTGGGAGCCGCCTCTATGCTTTCGCCATTATACATTTCAGAAGTTGCTCCCGCGAAGATTCGGGGAACTTTGGTGAGCGTCTATCAATTGGCGATCGTTCTGGGAATAAATATAATATACATAGTAAATTATTGGATTTCGGGGTATGGAACTTCAGATTGGAATATAAACTATGGCTGGAGATATATGTTAGGTTCTGAAACCATTCCTGCCATCATCTTTTTTGTTTTATTGTTTACCGTTCCTGAAAGCCCAAGATGGTTATTAAAAAAAGGAAAAGATCTGATTGCTCGTGATATTCTGAAGAAGGTTAATGGAAAACAAGCTTCAGAAATTGAAATTGAGATCAAATCTACCTTGAATGAGGAGAAAGGAAGTTTAAAAGAACTATTTGGGAAACGATACCGCATGGCTTTGACCATTGGTGTAGTGCTGGCTTTATTTTCGCAAATTACCGGTATTAACGCCGTAATTTATTTTGCTCCGGAAATTTTTAAAAGTATAGGCATCGGAGTAGAATCAGCGCTTTCCCAAACTATTTTAATCGGACTCATAAATACTATATTCACTTTTGTTGCTTTAGGTTTAATAGATAAGGCAGGCCGGAGAAAATTACTTTTAGTTGGAGTAAGTGGTATGATAGTTTGTTTACTTGGTACCGGCCTGTGTTTCTATTTTGAAATTTTTGAAGGCCCCTGGCTATTGTTATTTATTCTGGGTTTCATTGCGAGTTTTGCCTCTTCATTAGGACCAATACCATGGGTTCTGATTTCAGAAATCTTTCCAACAAAGACAAGAGGAATAGCCATGTCGGTTTGTACGCTAATTCTTTGGGTTGGGGTAATACTAATAACTCAATTAACTCCTGTTCTATTAGACCAGATAGGAGGCGCTGGAACCTTCTTCATTTTTATGGTGAATGCCTTGATTCTTTTAGTCTTCACCTGGAAGTTTGTGCCGGAAACAAAGCAAAAGAGTCTTGAAGAAATCGAAAAGGGCTGGCGAGAGGATGATCTTATAAAAATGGAAAATAGATAATTTGTGAAAGAGGTTTTTTTAGGATTAGACATGGGCGGAACCGAGATCAAATTAGGTCTGGTAGATAGAGAAGGCAATTTAATGGAAACAGAAATGTTTCCGGCAAAGTCAGATCTAAGTTTGAAGGATCGTCTAACTGAATTAGTAAGCGATATAGATCTAAAAATCGCAAACTATAACCTGCTGGGGATAGGTATTGCCTTTCCTGGTATCGTGGATAATCATAAAAACAAAATTGTATCCAAATACGTCAAGTATAACGATGCCCATACAGCAGATTTAAATACATGGGCCAGGAGTCAATGGAATGTGCCGGTAACTGTGGAGAATGATGCCAGGGCAGCTTTAATTGGAGAATGGCAATATGGTTCCGGAAAAGGAAGTAATAATATCCTCATGGTAACGCTGGGAACAGGGATGGGTTCGGCAGTACTTATTGAAGGTAAACTTTTGCGTGGTAGAAATTTTCTTGCCGGAAACCTGGGCGGACATATGAGTATAAATTTTGAAGGAGATCAATGTAACTGCGGAAACATAGGCTGTGTAGAAACTGCTGCTTCCACCTGGGCGCTGCCAAAAAACCTCAAAAAGATTGAAAATCACGAAGACAGTGAGCTTTCTAAAATGTCATCATTCGGATACAAAGACATTTTCGAATTAGCTTATAAAGGCGATATCGCTGCAGAAAATTTAAAAAATAAAAGTCTGGAAGCCTGGTCTTCGGGAATCATAAATCTATTACATGCCTACGATCCTGAACTATTGATCATAGGTGGTGGAATTATGAAAAGTAAGGATGAAATCATTCCTTTTATCGAAAAAAGAATAAATGAAAGATCATGGCTGCCCAAAGATTCGATTAGAATTAAAACGGCCAATCAAACAAAATATGCAGGAATCTTAGGTGTCTGCTATTTATCAAAAATATAAATCTACTATGAAATCTAACTACGATAAAAATCCCAGCATACGGGTTAGCGAAAATGACGGAGAGTGCATTTCGGGATGGGAAAACATAGCAAAAAGTTTAAATGAGCGTATTGATCAGGAAACTTCTTTTGTTATTGCGATCGAAACCTATCAGGGAGTCGATGATCTTAAGGTAAAAAAAGCTCTGGACCAATTATTACCTGCACATCAATTTTACAACACTTCAGAAGCTTTTAAAGAAGTTAAAGCTATAGAAGAAATGGTCTACCCTTTCGTAACCGATGATCGAGTTTTTGGATATATGACCGACCTGAAATTGGAGGATTTTCTGGATGAGGATAAATCTACACAGCTTAAAAAGCAAATCCAGAAAGAAGAGGTGGTTTTGAAGATTGTCTACGGGCCTGCCGCAACACTTGTTTCAGATCCAGACCTGGTGATCTATATAGATATGGCTCGCTGGGAGATCCAGCAGCGTATGCGTAATAAGGAGGTGAATAACTTAGGGGTTGGAAATAAAGATACAGAAGCTGCATTGCTTTATAAACAATCATATTTTGTAGACTGGAGGGTCCTGGATCAGCATAAACTCTCCCTCTTCGATAAGGTTGATTATTTCATTGACGGCAATAAAAAAAACAATCCTAAAATGATTACCGGCAGTGCTTTAAATGCAGGATTGAAAAGAGCGAACAGCCAGCCTTTTCGCGTGGTGCCATTTTTTGATCCTGGTGTTTGGGGAGGTCAATGGCTAAAGGAAGTGGTAGATCTAGACCGGTCTGCAGTAAATTACGCATGGGGATTTGATTGCGTTCCTGAAGAAAACAGTATTCTGTTGGCCTATGGTTCAGAAGTTTTCGAAACTCCTGCTATTAACCTCGTTTTGAGAGAGCCTGAGGATTTGTTGGGGCAGGAAGTATTCAATAAGTTTGGAGCAGAATTTCCTATTAGGTTTGATTTTTTAGATACCATGGAAGGAGGGAATTTAAGTTTGCAGGTCCATCCCGATAAGAAATATATAAAAGAGAAATTCGGAATGTCCTACACCCAGGATGAAAGCTATTATATTCTTGATGCCAAAGACGGCGCTCACGTATATCTTGGCCTTAACGAAGATATCGAGCCAGAGAAAATGGTTTCCGAGTTGAAACACGCGCAGGAAAACGGGAGCACTTTTGAGGCTGAAAAGCATGTCGCTAAATGGCCGGTAAAAAAACACGATCATGTACTAATACCAGCCGGAACGATTCATTGTTCAGGTAAAGATAGTATGGTTCTGGAAATAAGTGCCACTCCATATATTTTCACCTTCAAGTTGTACGACTGGGCTCGATTGGGAATGGACAATAAGCCTAGACCCATTAATATATGCCATGGTGAAAAAGTGATTCAGTGGGATCGAACCAGGCATTGGACAGGAGAAAATCTGGTGAATAATATTGAAAAAATTGAAGAAGGAGATTCGTGGGTAGAAGAGCGAACAGGTCTGTATGAAACTAATTTTATTGAGACCAGAAGACATTGGTTTACAGATAAAGTGACACATACAACAGGGGGAGGCGTTAATGTATTAAATCTAGTGGAAGGTAGGGAAGTTATTATCGAAAGTCCTACAGATTCCTTCTCGCCATTTGTAGTGCATTATGCGGAAACGTTTATAATTCCTGCTACAGTAGGAGAATATACTATTCGTCCTCACGGTGAATCTGAAGGTCAAAAATGTGGAACAGTAAAAGCTTTTGTTAGAAAATAAGAATTATTGCTAATTGGAAAGCGATATATTTTCAATTATTTGAATAAATATGATATCCAAAAAATTTGAATCTTACGGAATAAAATTTCAACCAATTCTCAAAGATAAAATCTGGGGAGGCTCGAAACTCAAAACGATCCTAGGAAAACCTGCTTCTCCAAATACCGGAGAAAGTTGGGAAATTTCGACGGTAAACGGTGAAATAAGTGTAATAGAAAATGGTACCTATTCAGGTGTTAAATTCGACGATTTGATTGCAGAATTTCAGTCTGAAATTCTTGGCAATATGGTTGTTGAGAAATTCGGGGGAGAATTTCCGCTTTTATTCAAATATATAGATGCCGCTCAAAATTTATCCGTTCAGGTTCATCCAGGAGATGAAATGGCTAAAAAATTTCATAATTCCTATGGAAAAACAGAGATGTGGTATATCATTCAGGCAGATGAAAAAGCTGAAATTAATGTAGGCTGGAAAAATGAAATCACCCCAGAGCAGTACGAGGAAGTTTTACAGAATGGAACTATTGCTGAACATTTGAATTTCATCAAGGTTTCTACAGGTGATTCTTTCTTTATAAAAGCTGGAAAAGTCCATGCGATTGGAGCAGGAGTATTACTTGCAGAAATTCAGCAGACCTCAGATGTTACTTATAGAGTATATGACTGGGATCGGGTAGACGATAAAGGAAATGGAAGGGAATTGCATATAGATAAAGCCCGTGATGCCATGAGTTTTATAGTTCAGGACGAAGATTCTATTAGGTACGAACCTAAAATTAATGAATCTTCCCAATTGGTCAATTGTGAATATTTTACAACGAATTTAATAGCAGTTCAGGGATCTATGCAAAAAGACTATTCATCCTTAGGTTCTTTTGTGGTATTTATGTGTGTAATGGGTGAAGTAACAATTTCTGTTGATGGAGTGGACGAAAACTTGGTGTATGGGCAAACAATTCTTATCCCTGCAGCCGCTAATGTTGTTGAATTATCGAGTGAATCTGCAAAAATTCTAGAGGTTTTTATATCCAGGGATTATGATCAATCATAAATTTAGGTTTGTCGAAAAACTTAAAATAACAGTTTAATTATTTTACTTCCGTAATTCCTATCTTCCAAAATCTATTAAATTTTGCGCTAATCCAGACTGCATAAACCGCTGGGCTTCTTATAAGTTTTTCTTGTCGCTATTTTTATTTTCGGTTTAAAGTATTACAGTTTTAAAAGAGCCAACTTTAAAAATGGAATAACAAGAGGATGACACGCTGCAAGATACTATGATCTTTAAAGCCTTCAAAAGCAAATGTCTTTATTCCAAGTCTTCTGATTTTTTGTGTTGGTATCTCATGTATTTATATTTCTTTAGTTGCAAAAAGGGGAAGAGTAAGAAGTCGGCATTGATCGCTTTATGTGGTGAGCCTCTATAACAAGCATTGCAATCACCAAATCAGTAACTTTTTATCAGGAAAATTATATATCGAAATTAGCTTAAAAAGACTTGGATTTCACCTTATTTGTTTGATAGGCATAGTATTTATGTTTTCAATCTTTTGTTACGCAGTCTTAATCCTTTTGTAGGTATTTCGTATAGATTTCCGATAACATTCTCAATTATTTCTATAACTAATTCTAAATCATCTTTTGTCGGTTCTGATAAATCATGGACAGCTTTCTTACCTAAGAATCTATGTTCGTGAAGTATTTCCGCATTGGAATTAGTTAATTTGTTTACTTCAAAGAGGCCGTTTATTTTCCCTTGTAGATTTTTACTTCGAGAATTATTGCTCGAATTATCATTATCAATATTTAGTGGACCGTCATTAATTTCTTGATCTGTACAAATTCCCTCAACAATCGCTCTAGCACCAACTGTACACACAATAAGATTATTGCTATTATAGGATGAGATAGTTTCTTTATAAATTACTTCTAAATTTGATGGTCTATTCCAATATTCCTTTGCTACTAAAACATTTTTATCACGCTTTGGATAGATATTTATCGTACTTATTGGCTTGTTCTTATAGTCAGTATGTTCTGAATCAATACCAAAACTTCAAAATGAAATTGTATTGCAACCAAGACATTTTATTATTTAATAATCTTTATTCCTATCAAAACTTACATATTCACCTAGTGGTTCAGTTCCTACTTCATATACAGAAAAAGAACTTCAAGTTTTGTATCAGTTTTACAATGAGAGCATTAAATTCTAAATGTCTTTCCTTTTGATTTATTCAGTTCGTGAGTAACTTTCATCCTGAATTTTGTAACAATTAAAAATGCTTAAATGGCTAAAAGGTACACGAGCTGATAGCTAAATTTTAATAATGATTAGTTCATTGAGTCTTGTACTAGACCTTTTCGATAACTTTTCCTGCTTAATCTTCCAGGTACGGCCAAGATCCTGACCTCCAAATTTCACTTTACCGTTCTCTCGAAAGTTTAATTGATCTACAACTTTCATTAACTGTTCATGTTTGGTATTTTCTTCTGAAAATAACTTGAACTGCTTTTGCTTGGCTGGGGTAAGTTTCGATGCTATAATGCCCGCTTTCTTATACTGATATCCTTCTTTGTATATAATGGATAGTCCTGTAAGTGCAGTTTGGACGAGTGTTATACTTGAGTTAGTTGGAGTAGGAGTATAGACAGATATACTGGCTCGATACTGCTTTAGATCACTCCTAAATTGATTTGTAATTACAAAGACTTGAATCAGGCTACAATTACTCTCTTGTCTTCTTAGTTTTTCTCCAATCTTCACAGCATAAGTAGACACCCTTTCTTTAAGTTCATTGTAATCACTATACATATTTTCAAATGCCCGCGTGACTGCGATATTCTTTTTCTTCGGAATTGCTTCTAAGGATAGGGTAGTGAGGCCAGAAAGATCTCTTTTCAAGCGTAATCCTACCACAGAAAACTCTTTTCGAACATACTCATCATGTAATTCAACAAATTGCTGAGCATTTCTAATATTTAGAGCAAGTAACCTTTTTTCGTATTGTCGCCCAATTCCCCAGACATCACCAATCTTAGTCCATGACAATGCTTTCCTGGTTTTATTTGGATCATCCAGAATATACACTCCTCCAGTACGTGCAGAAAATTTCTTAGCTATTTTATTAGCTACCTTGGCTAAAGCTTTCGTAGGTGCAATGCCAACACTTATTGGTATTCCCGTTCTACTTTTCACCGCCAGAATCATTTGTCTTCCATAAGCCTCAAGATTGAAATGTTCCTCAAATCCAGCCAACAGTAGAAAAGCTTCATCTATAGAATAGATCTCAATGTCAGGCGTAAACTCAGAAAGGATATTCATCACTCTTTTACTCATATCCCCGTACAAGGCATAATTAGAAGAAAAGACATGAACGCCATTTTTATCAAATAGCTTTTGAAATTCAAAGGCAGGAGCACCCATGGGAATGTCCATAGCTTTCGCTTCATTGCTACGGGCGATTACACATCCATCATTATTCGAAAGCACCACCACAGGTTTGTTTTCCAGGAGCGGATTGAATACTCGTTCGCAGGACGCATAAAAATTATTGCAGTCAACCAGTGCGTACATCATACATACTTGATAACGTTGGTCACTATGCCCCAGATTAGGAAGTCATTCTCAGCGGTGACCTTAATAGGTTTGTATTTTTGATTTTCTGCAATGAGCCAGATAATATCCTGTTCGATTTTTATACGTTTAACGGTAAATTCCCCATCAATAAAACAAACGGCTATTTTACCATTACGAGGCTCCAAACCTTTATTGATCACTAAAAGATCACCATGTTCAATTCCAGCGCCAGTCATGGAGTCTCCTTCAACACGCCCGAAGAAAGTCGCATCTCTATCCTTAATGATTTCTAAGTTGAGATCTATAGAATTGTCCAGGTGATCATCTGCGGGTGAAGGAAATCCAGCTGTAATGGAACCTATGAAAGGTAATACCGGAATTTTGGAAATCGATAAAAAAGCTACTTTCATAAAAACAAAAGTAGTGATTGGAAAAATTACATAAAAATGGAATAATTCCTATTATTATTCTATATTGATGTTGAATTCCAATGGACAGCAATCATACATATTGCACTCTTTCCACTTGTGGCAACCGTAATTATCGAGCTCCAGCAAAACGCATAATAATCGTATTACCATCCATTAAAATTAATTTACCATCCTTATCAAATTTGATAGTATTTACCTTTTGCATCGAATTGAGAAATAATTGTTCCCCTTCACCACAGTACATCTTTGTGGCCGGACCAGGTTGTCCAATAGAAATTTTACCATCATCCAGGCTAAAGTCCGCAGAGTATCCATTGCATCCGCTATTTCCTTTTAATGTGTTTAGAGTCTTATCAAAAGTGATTTGCGGTTTTTTGTTTGTGTAAAGTTCACTTACTTCCATATTAGATTCAGAAAGATATTCAAGCTCCCAGGTAGTATTGAAAAGTAACTTATCCACATTACTCTTGCTTGATGAACAAGAAATTACCAGGACTAAAATTAATAACAGATACAATATTCTTGATTTATTCATAATGATGAAACTTAAATTTATAGAGTTTTATTGTTAGCTAACATAGTTGATTATTTCGATAAGGTCTTGTAGGGATTTGTTATAATTAATTGGATGGTCTGACTAGGAAATAAATAATACCTTTCAATTTGGATTGAGCAGTCTCTCTAGTCACAAAAGTGGTAAATAATTATATAAAAGTCTGGAACTCATTACTTATTTCCTTAATCACTTTCCTAGGAAGTTCCTGTTCCAGGGCTAGTGCCTCCCAGGAAAGGACCTGTTCCTGTACCTCCTCAATTATACCCTTTGGGTTTTTTACAGAAAAACTATCAGCTAGTGCTAGTACATCCTTTTTATTGATTAATTCCCTTTTTCCATTTATAGAAAGCGCTCGAGATACCTTTGTGAAATTAAAGCGTAAATCCAAAGGAAATGTAAGATCGTAAGCTGGAGAAAGTGACCAGGAATCTTTTTCACGTTCGTATATAAAAGAATGATTTTTTAAGTGGTCGTCAATATTGGCAAATACCAAATTGAAAATCATTCTTCGGTACAACTGATTGATATTTTTGTAGGGAACCTTAAGGTCCAGGGCGAGTTTAAAAAGATTCTCATAAGTTGATTCTTCAGGTTTCCTGAAATCCCAACCGGTAAGACCACTAGCGGTTAAAACATGTTGTTTTTGACCGTTCTGTCTGTCATAACGATGTGTGGCAAAATGTTTTTGATCAATCATATGTGAAGGCATCATGTCGATACCTGTTGCACAAGCCATTTGAGAGTAAATATATTCCACGGTCTCCTTATTATAATTAGCATTTTCATCCATGGAGAGTTTTACGAGATAATGGTAGTAAGAATCTGAGAATTCTATATCTCCAGGAATAATAGCTCCGTTCTCTTTATGCTCAGATATCAATAGTTTGGGTCTGGCTCCTCCTGCGGAAGTTCCCATTTTAAAAATGTTTAATAGACTTTCGGTATCCAGGTTCTTTTCAGAAATGTCTTTCTTCTGATCAAGCACTTTTCTTAAAAGTTCGACCATTTCTGAAATATTGATAGTCGAGGTTTTAGGAATTTGTTTAGCCGGCTGATATTCTAGTGCACCCATACCACGGTTAGCAACATAGGTCAACTGCTCTAATGGTGTAAATTTTGACCGCTCGGAGTGCCTGGCGTCAAACCATTCCTTAAAGATGATGTTACCAAACGTATCCGGCAGGGAATCGGCTATAGCAGGGGGCAACCCTTTAAAGGTTTGACCTGAGAAATCCGTGAAGACCTGAGTGCTTTCAATACGTTTTATGAGGTAAGGAAATATGTTTTTGTAAATATTCTTTTCCAGGAAAACTGGATTGTATTGGAAAAAGCATTTTTTTTGATCTGGATCATACCCAATTTTCCCAACCTGTTCCTTAAAAAGTATTAGCTGAATGATATCGTTTACTGGCATAGCTTACTTAATAAAGTGAATCAGTTTGATTTTGTTCGTTTTGTTGCTTCAATGCTTTATATAATGGGTCGAGTGCATCGAAATGATGCGCTATTTTTAAAGCTGTATCGAGCGTAGCGTTATTTCCAGTTTCAAATTTTTGAATGGTATAGCGAGACATTCCCAGAATTTCCGCCAATTCACTTTGCGTCAGTTGATGTCTCTGTCGCTCAAGTTTGCACCAATTCCCCAAGACTTCCTTAACCTCTTTAATACTTACAAAACTTAGCATGATTGTCTGTTATAATACACAAATATACAATTTATGTATGAATTGTGTATTATAAAAGGCTTTCTAAAAGCTTTCTCCAGTTGTTTCTAATTTTGGATAGAATGTTTATCGATATGTTATGATATAAAATCGATAGGCAAATTAATATAGAAATTCTTATCAAAGCTAATTTGACAAGAAAGAAGCAAGATTTAGATATCTACTTAATAAATATATTTTTTTGGTGCCAGTTTAAAGAATCCATAGAAGGATGCCAGGCAGTATTTTCCGGTAATAGTATTTGCTTATTTGCGAATTGAGATAATGTGAATTCGGAGTCTTTATCATAGACTAAGGCAGATACTTTAACTCGATATTCTTCGGTAATGCTTATAAGCCCGCGGTCAAAAGCTGGGTGCAGGGTAGGGGATAGAGCGATCCCGTTTTTAACCGTATCATCATTGGAAAGACTGAACGGTTGAATAAGGCTGCTATAGTCTTGAATTTTAATTTACTAATTGTTACTGAAAAACTAGTGTAAAACTCATTGATACAATTGTATTTCCTAAGTTATAAACTTATATTTTTGTAAAATTATGAGTGATAAAATGACATTTTCTGGACACGATACTTTCCATTGTAGACTATTCTGGCTAAAAAAAGGATATGATTATATCTCTACTGGAGAACAGTTTAAAGAAGATTCAGGAGTAGAGTTAGGCGTAGGTAGAAACATGGTTAATTCTATAAGGTTCTGGCTTAAGGCTTTTGGAATAATAACGGAAGAAAAAAATATAAATCCTCTTTTTGAAAACCTCTTAGGTGAAGATGGGTGGGATCCTTTCTTGGAAAATGAAGCTACTCTTTATCTTTTACATTATCATTTATGTGCGGAAAATCATTCTAGTACCTACAATATAATTTTCAGAGAATTGAGAAAAGTGAAACCGGAATTCACTCGCGATCACTTTGTAAACTTAATATTAGATAAAGATCCAAAACAAAATAAAAAACTTTTAGAAAAGGACTTTTCAGTTTTTACCAGAAATTATTCTGTTTCAAAATCAGACAAAATTAAAGAAGAAGGTTACAGTGGAATTTTGAGTGAATTATCACTTCTTGACGAATTTTCTAAAAATCAAAAAGGAGAACCTTTATATCGATTAAAGAACAAGAACCAAGAGGAAATACCTAATGAAATAATCCTATACTGCATCCTTAGTAATCCTAATTATGAAACCTCAATTAGTTTTAATGATCTTTACACTGATGAGAAAGGCATTGGTAATATTTTCTGTTTTGATCAAGACAAACTAGAGACAAAAATAATTGAGTTAGCGAGTGAGTATGAATTCATGACCTATAGTAGTGAAGCAGGCATTAAAGAAATTCAATTTAAGACTAAACCGAATAGCTTAGAAATACTAACAGCATTTTATGAAAACTAGTTTTTCTCCATCTGTAAATATAATTCGTGATGACCAAGTGAAATTGGATTATCATGTAACTCCCAATGGTGAAAAAACTGTTGAGGGTATATTCTCAAATTTTGAGAAGGGAATTCATTCTTTTAACCTCATAGGATCTTTCGGAACGGGAAAATCTGCATTTCTATGGGCTTTAGAAAAGTCTTTAACTAAAGAAAATGAGTTTTTCAAAACACCATACAATGGTAATGTCAAGTTTATAAAACTAATTGGGGAATACAGGTCTTTAAAGTCTGTATTAGATGAAGAGTTCAATATAAATGAGGATCTATCTAGTAATCAAAAATTATTTGATTCCATCTTCAAAAAATATGCTGAAGTAAAAGACTCAAATGGATTATTAGTAATCGCTATCGATGAATTCGGGAAATTTTTAGAATATGCATCAAGAAATAATCCTGAAGACGAGATTTACTTTTTTCAAAAATTAGCGGAATTTATCAACGCTCCTGATCGTAATATTCTTCTTCTCACATCTATACATCAAAACTTTGAGTCGTATGGTTTTAAACTAGATAAAACCGGTAAAGAGGAATGGAGAAAAGTTAAAGGAAGATTTAAGGATTTAACCTTCAACGAACCGGTAGAACAACTACTTTTTTTAGCTTCGAAATCTTTAGAAAATAATGGCGGGCAATTTAACCCTGAGGTAGAAATTGGTTTAATCTCGAAATTCCAACTTTTTAAAGTGAATGAAAAGTTTTTAGGGAAAATCTCTACCGATTTAGGCCCACTAGTACCCATTAGTGCTTATACCCTTGCAACGGCACTACAAGCTTATGGCCAAAATGAGAGGTCTTTGTTTACATTTCTTCAGTCGGTAAAATTTTCTGAATTGCATGGTTCTAATACATCCTTCAAACTTTATGATGTATATGATTATCTATTCGAAGAATTCTATAGTTTTTTAATTGATAAATCCAACCCGGATTATTCTAATTGGTTTGCTATAAAAAATGCTATTGAAAGAGTAGAGACGTTACCGGATATTAATATTGGTATAGCTGAAAGACTTTTGAAATCCTTAGGATTATTAACTATTTTTTCAAGAAAAGGTTCAAAGTTAGATCAGGAATTTTTCCAAAACTACTTAAGTACTTATGAGGCTTCTGAAGTTAATGCGGTAATAAAAACTCTTTTAAAAAACAAGATTATAAGACTAAGCCAATTTGATTTCTCTTTTAAATTTACTGAGGGAACAGATTTGGATATTGAGGGAGCTATAAAAGCTGCGGAAAATAAAATTGATTACTCAGTAGATATTTTATCCAAACTGAATTCTCATTTTGACTTTCCGGTTATCACTGCAAAGTCGGCTACTTACCAGCGAGGCACGCCTAGGCTTTTTCAATTTGAACTTACAAATTCAGCTATAGATAAAACACCGGAAGATGAAATTGATGGTTACATTAATTTAATTTTCACTGAAAAGGAAATTGAAGAAGAAGAGCTTGTAACATTTTCTGAAAATAAGCCAATTCTATATGGACATTTTTTAAATACCGCCGGAATTTTTGAAAATCTTTTAGAAATTGAAAAAACCAATAGGGTTTTAAAAGATATGCAGGATGAAAATGATCGAGTTGCAATTAAGGAATTAAAGTCGATAATTAGTCATAGAGAAAGTCTTCTAAATCACTTTGTAATGGATAGTCTATATTCAGATAAAGTGGGATGGTTTGCAAATGGACAAAAACTCAGAATTTTTGATAAGAAAAGTTTTAATCAAGAGCTATCGAATATTTCCAATTTTATCTACGATCAAACTCCAGTAATTCAAAATGAACTTATAAATAGACACAAAGTTTCTGGATCTATTTCAAGTGCTAGGAAAAACCTTTGGAGAGCTCTTGTCAATAATTATGACCAAAAAGATTTAGGGTTTGAAGATTCTAAATGGCCTGCAGAAAAAACCATTTATTATAGCCTTTTTAAAAAAACTGGTATACATAGGCAGGAGGATGGCAGGTATAATCTATATGCTCCTAACACCGAAGATTTTCAACATTTATGGGAGGCTAGCAACAACTTTTTAAACGAAGCTAGAGAAACCAGAAAAAGTATAGTCTCATTCATAGAATTATTAGGTAAAGCCCCTTTTAAATTGAAACAGGGTGTTATTGAGTTTTGGATACCAACTTTCCTATTTATTAATAGAGGTAATTTTGCATTATATGGAGATAAAGGTTTTGTGCCCTACATAGATGAGAATATTCTCTATATGATGACAAGAAACCCGAAAGAGTTTTACGTCAAAAGTTTTGAATTAAACAACTTAAGGCTCAATTTATTTAATAAATATCGAGATTTCTTACAGCAAGAAAACAAGGATAATATTGACACTGATTCCTTTATTGAAAGTATAAGACCTCTTCTTATTTTTTATAGAGACTTGACAGATTATTCTCAGAAAACTAATACCATCTCTTCTGAAGCTGTAAGATTACGAGAAGCTATTAGCAAAGCAAAGGATCCAGAAAAAACCTTTTTTGAAGATTTCCCTGAAGCTCTCGGGTATAACTTAAAAGACTTAGCTTCTAATAATAAATTGTTTGAGGAGTACGTCATTGATTTTCAAAATAAAATACAGGAAATAAAAAGTTCGTTTGATGAACTTTTAAATCGGTTTGAACTTTTTATATGTAATGAAATAATTGGTGAAAATATTAAGTTTCCGGAATACAAGGATGTTCTTCAAAAACGTTTTGAAACCGTAAAAGAACACGAAGCGCTCACAAAACATAAAATATTTCTTCTAAGACTTAATTCTACTTTAGAAGATCGAGATAGCTTTTTGATGTCTCTTGGTCAAGCCTTAATAGGTAAATCTTTAAGTCAAATTAAAGACAGTGACGAAAGACTTTTAAAAGATAAAATGTTAGCTATTACTAAAGAACTTGATAATCTTGTAGATTTAAATAAAGTAGAAGTTGATGAAAATGAAATGTTAGTTAAGCTTCAACTAACAACAAAGAAGGATGGTGGAAAAGAAGAAATAATTCGAGTGCCTAAAAACCAGGCTATTGAAATGGAAAAATTAATTTCGAAGCTTTCCGATGAACTTAAGTCCTACAAAAACCTTAAATTGCCTGTATTAGTTTCACTTCTACAAAGAGAACTAGATAAAAATGAGTAAACCGAGACATGTTTTAGGAATATCTGGTGGAAAGGATAGTGCGGCTTTAGCAATCTATTTAAATGATAGACATCCTTCACTAAATTTTGAATATTATTTCTGTGATACTGGAAAGGAATTAGACGAAACCTATCAGCTAATAGAAAGACTGGAATCATATTTAGGCAAAAAAGTTTTAAAGTTAGAGAATGAGGAACTAAAAAGTTCCAACGAAGATCCCTTTGATTACTATTATAAATCCTTTAGAGGTTATCTCCCTTCACCCCAAGCTCGATGGTGTACTTCAATGATGAAGCTAAAGCCGTTTGAAAATTTCGTTAAAAAAGAACCAACAATTTCTTATGTAGGAATTAGAGGAGATGAAGAGAGGGAAGGCTATATTTCACGAGAATCTAACATCCAATCTATTTTTCCATTTAGAAGAAATATTTGGAGTAATGATGTGCTTACTAAATTTTTTAATCCGTCAAATGAAAAGGCAGTTGCCGACTATTTTAAAAGCTTTTATAGCGGTAAACGTTATGATAGGCAATTAGATATTTTAGCCGAACCTATAGACTTCAACAGGAATAATAAGACGGCCACAGAAAAAGCTCTAAAGCAGAAATTAAATCGCTCCTTGGATATTGGCATCCCGGAATTTAATAGAACTGTTTTTGAATTTTTAAAAACAACAGAATATCCTCTTGCTACTGAAGTAGATTTTGAATTGCTAGACAACGAAGATGTTCTTGTTAGAGATGATATATTTAGAATTCTAAGGGAGTCTGGAGTTGGGATCCCAGAATATTACAAAAAAATAGAATTCGAAGTTGACGGTGAGAAAGGCGAATATGCTCGTAGCCGCTCAGGTTGTTTCTTTTGTTTTTTCCAACAAAAGATAGAATGGATCTGGCTTTACGAACAACACCCCGAGCTTTTTAAAGAAGCTATGAAATACGAAAATGAAGATGAACTTTTCACCTGGGTACCTAATGAATCTTTAGCTGAGCTCATCAAACCAGAAAGAGTAAAACAAATTAAGAAAGGGCATATTGAACGCTCAAATAGAGAAAAATCTAAATCCTCTCCTTATCTTCTAGATATATTAGAAGGAACTGAACGAGATGGATGTAATACATGTTTTTTATGATTTTTAATGGGATTCCTTTTGAAAAATTATCCTATTTAAAACAATATTATTCCGATCCTGTAAATGGAATTCCTGAGGACTCAGGAGTTTATTATTGGGTGTATTGGCCAGACTTTAATCCAAACACGATTAGCTTACAAAAGCTTGAGGATAAATTGAAAGAATATTCTAAGAAAAATTTACAATTTCCTGAAATTTTAAAAGGAAAATATAAATTCATTGCAGAAATTAAGGAACAAAGATTTGATAAGAATGAAGCGCCGATTTTAGGTTTATCTCAGGGGAAAAAACAAAAGCTTTTAGATCATTTTAGTACAAGAAAAAATATAGTCGATTTTCATTTTTTCTTTAAAGAAATATGTTTTGCCCGTCCGTTTTATATAGGTAAAGCAAATAACTTAAGGAAAAGATTAGTTCATTCTCATTTTAAAAGTAAATCTGATATTTTGCCTGAACTAATGGGTCAAAAAATAAACGATTCAGACATTTGGATTGGATATAAATTAATTCCTATTCAAATTAATTCCCAAATGAACGTGATATTTGAAGAAATTTTATCTAGAAACTTAAAACCTGGATTAACAAAAAAACCAAATTAGATTATGGATGAATTAGAAGATTTTGAAGATATAGAATCCTCTGGAACAAATGATGATTCATTAGATTTGTCAAATGTTTTCAACATAAAAATTGGTGGATTTGGTGATTCTGATGATCTGAAAACTTATTTTGGTTCTATCAGTATTGATGAATTAGAAGAAGATATTTCCTTATATGAAACATTGACGAAAGATAAATCTTGGCCAGTAAGTCAAATTATTCAGAGAGAAGTAAATAAGTTTAGAGTTTCTGATATATCCAAAAGTTATATTCTTGGTACAGGAAGGCTTATCAAATACTTCCCTCCACTTATAATAGCAATTTTGCCTAAAGAACATGATGGGAAAATTGGTTTGGAATTGGATTTTCATCCAGACGATTCTTCTAAAACAAAAGAGGCAATTTACGATAGGTCCAAATATCATAGCAACGAAAAAATAAAGCCATATATAGTTAATGCACCTAACATTAGTCTTATAGATGGATTATATGTACTGGAGGTTTCCAAGGTGTTTGATACTCGGTTATTGTCTTGGGATAAAAACAAATATTATGCAGTTGTAATTGATGGCCAACATAGATTAGAAGCTTTATTTAAGAGCAAAGAAGAAAATGAGAAGGTTGGTAAGCACCAACAAGATGTGGTATTTATCGATTTTAGTCCGATAGTAAAAAGAAAGCCTCAACATACTCCTGTGGAAGTAGTACGTAGAATATTTATTGATATAAATACGAATGCTCAAAGGGTAGGATTTGTAAGGCAGGTATTGATGGATGATAAGGATTTAGCATCGTTATGCATTCAATCACTAGTTGATAGTTCTAATCCGGAAGGTAGCAATAAAAATCAGGACTCTTTCCTTAGATCACAATTAGTGGACTGGTATGGAGATAAGCTAAAGCATAGTTTACCTCATTTAACTGGAGTTTTATCTCTGTATCAAATAATAGACGATTTTTTTATAAAGGATAGTCTGTCTTCTCTTAGAGATAGAAGAAGTCCTAAAAAAGTTCAAAACTGGGTTTCTAGATTGAATACTATTTTTATGATAGATCAAGAGTTGGAAGACAATGAAAATTATAGAGATACTGGTATTATCCCACTTTATAAATCCTTAAAAGAATATGACGAAAGAATAGCTCAAAACAACGAGCTTTCAGAAGAGTTGGACGATGAGTATAAAGAATCGGAAATATTCGAATATGATTATAGAGTGCTAGATATCGCGAGAGATCAATTTGAAAAAATTTACGCACGTCCTTTAATTAAATTTTTTAATGATATAAAACCTCATAGTAAAACTATTGCAATTATCGAAGAGGAAGGCGGATTTGGAGAAAATGAAAATCTCTCATCGGCCCTAATAGCTTCTAGAAAAAAAATTGCTTACACTAAAACTTACAAAGATTCGCTTAGGAAATTAAAAGCCAAAATTGAAGCTGAGCTTCACAGTAATTATTTCTTACTTTTTTCTGTGTTAGGCCAAAAGGTTCTATTTAATAATTTATTTCAAAGATATCTTGCAGAAATCAACTCTGATTTTGATGAAGAAGAATGTTTTGAAATAACAGATAATTATTTATCAAATTTAAATTCGCTTCTTGATTTTACAGATAGCAAACCAATTAGCCTTTTTGCAAGAAAGGAGGAAGTAATTATTCAAGATGTTCCTGAAGAATTAATAGATTTAGGTATAATTTCATCAAGTTTCTGGGAGGGAATTATTTATGAAGGAAATCGAATAATATATAACACGCAGGGAATTAGAACGTTAAGTGATGTTTTGAATAAATTATTAGGACTAAATTATGCCAAATCTAAAGATGAGGAGATAATTTTTGATTTAGGATCCACCCCGTATGTTAAATCCAGAATAAGTCGAATGTTAAATAGACGTTTTGAATATAGTGAGTCAGAAATTGAAAGCTATTCAAAACAAGTTATTGAGCTAAAAAACCAGTTTATAATAAATTATTTTTCCTGATTATTATTGAGTTCATTTGAAAGAATTTTAGAAATTGAAAAACATTTATAAAAAATACATTAGTTAACCTCAAACCTCTAGGCCTCTACCTTCTAAAGATTTTTCTTCAGCATCACCTCTTTTTTTGTAATGAATAAAAAGAACATACACCCCTAATACAGATATAAGTAAAAACCAAAACCAATTAATCAAATAAAAGTGGGAGGATTTTAGGTCTAAAAATTTTAGAAGGTTAATTAAAAATAAGGCAAAAAAAGAGCTGTTTATTAAAGCAACCCCCATAATTTCCCAATAAAAGTGCCTGTATTTTTTATAATATTTTGGCGATCGATATGTAGTTTTAAATAATGAATATTTCTCCAACTCACCCTCGGCGACATTATTGTTAAACCATTTTCTATTTTGATTCAAGTTCTTAACATAGGTAATGATTAGTAGCCGTTGCTCAATTATTTTCAAGGAGGCAACTGTGCCAACAATAAATATGAAAAAACAGCATGCAATTTGAAAATCTGATAGATAAAAAATGGAAAAAGAAGTTTTTTCATTTATGAAAAAGCTATTTGCACTAACTATTGCGCTTATAATTAAAAAATAAAATGCTATGGTTTTTTCAACCGAATTATAATGCATCTCAAATTTAGAATAAAGCATTTCATACTCTTTAAGCATGAATTCAAAAGTTCTATTAAATTTTTCTTCCATTTATTAAGTTTTAATCTCCAATTCCTTGCATCATTTCTTCCATACCACCAAAATTTAAAATAAAGGTAGAATAGTAATGGTCAAAAAGATCTTTTAAGTAAGTTCCCAAATCTACATCTTCCAGTTCATCTTTTCCTTCCGGCTTTTGAGAAATTTGGTAGCCTCTATTTTTCGTAATAGTGTAGAGAAATAAGGCATGGAAGTATACTGAGGTATAATATTTTCTATTGGCTAATCCTAACTGTTCTTGGTTTGGATTTTTATATTTTGATTTAAAATTCATAAGAACACTACTGTCCATATTCACAAAGATGCGTTTTAAAGCATCTCCTTCTGCATCTGGTACCATAACCGTTGCATAATCTAAATCTAATCCTGTCGCTTCCTCTACATCATCCCATGAAACAGCATCTTTATGTTCCTCCACTTTCTCTTCATAGGCGAAAAGTAATTGAGGAAGTCCTAGATTTTCGGTATCATCATCTTCTTTTGGGGCTTTTACTTTGGGGGCTTCTTTATCGGTTATCATTACCCAAAACATTTCATTGAATTCTTTTCCCGGAGCAGTGAGGTCAACTTGCATTTGCACCGCATCTCCTACTTTCAAATTTTCTTTTGGGTTTAATGCTATTTTAATAGTTCCCTTGTTTGGACTACTCTTTACAACATTGAAAAGTTCAGAAGGTTCTTTGGGAGTTCCTGGCTTTGTGCCCCCTTCTGTATCATTACTTTTTATATCCAATATGGATATTTTTAATTCTCCCGGCTCGTCTGTTCTATCAAAATATTCGTTTTCTACATCAGTAGAGAACCTAATAGATTTTTCTCCATCTAAAGGTATTTTTGCGACAACATCAGATCCATTTTTCCCACTAACTTTAAACATAGATGGAAAGCGTTCCGGTTTAAATGGTATTTCTTGAGTTTCTTTTTTTGTTGGTTTTTTACCGTTATGCTTTTTCTTTTTTTGATCTTTTAAATCTAATTTAAAGGTTTTACCCAAGAGCTTCATTAAATCAGAATCTAAAGGCATGTTCTTCGTAAAGTTCTTAAGAAGGTCACTAGTATTTGAAGAAGTATCAATATCAACAGCTTGTTTTCTACGCTTTTCAATTTCAGATAATCGGCTATCCTTTTTGCTCAATTGAGTTGCTAAATAGGATCTTAAGAACTGTGTTTCTTCACCATCCTTTAAACGATCTCTAGAAGCCATAAAAAGTTCTTTTCTAAACTCATACTTAAAATCTGTACAATCAACATGAATGAGTAAATGACTTTTAAGCAAATTTAGTTTTAACGATCGTGTTATAAATTCAGAGGAATAATGACCGTGCACCTGTCCGTTTAGAGAAAATAATACAGACATGGAGTTTTTGAAATATCGTTTTTGGATTGTTTCCTTTGTTTTCTTTAGATCAAAATCTCTAACCTTAGTTTTAAAAACAAAACACGAGACTTTCATTTTGCCAAAGCGGTCATCCTCGAATTCCTCCGAGAATCGTTCTTCTAAATATTCATTTTCCTCATTGGATAATCTCCTTTTTAAGCCATATAAATCATTAACCAAAACCTTATTATTAGGATATCTCTCTGCAGTATCTTTCGTTAAAATAGGTAAGGCAGGATTAAATAGGTATTCGTTTATACTTTGATTTAGGTCTTGAGCAAAACCAGAGTAACCTTTGGGGAACTGATAAGAATACATTTTAATGATAGAACCGGTTGTGAATTTTCTATTTTCTAGACCAAGATCTAATTTGTCAATTGAAAAAGATGGAATTTTACCTTCAACTAAAAGATATTCATACCAAGTCTCTTTTGCGTGATCTGACTCTCTTTTCGGGTGCTCTCTGATTAATGTAAAACCAAAATCTCCAGAGTTATCGTGTTTTTTAGATGCTATTAATTGAAATCGTTTTTTTCCGCAAAATACAATCGATCCACTACCACCCATATTATATTTCCCTTGAACAAATTGAATATCATTCTTGTTACCTTTTACTAATGATAAAAATGTTCTTTCAAAATCTTCAGGATGTTGGCCTTCCCCACGATCATACACAACTACTGACGTTCCGAAGTTTGCTCTTTTATTGCGAGGTCCTTTCCCATCAGCAATTATTTGGATTTCTTCAGCCTGGGCTCTTTTTTGAGAATTTAAATCCCAATTGTTGTCTGGGTAAAATCTGGTTAAAGCTTCATTCATCGATTGGGGAGCTTCTTTAGCTTTCGGGTCAATTCCAGATTCATAGCATTTTCTAGTAAGAAGGGCATCAATAGAATTGGTTACTTTCTCAATTAATGCAGCAATAGGATTCGACTGTTGGTTTTTTACAATTCCATAATTACTTGGATTATTGTCTAATGGATTCCAGTTATTAGCATCAAATATTTGTGGATAATCCTCCATCACAGACAATACATCTTCTTCATCCTTGGCATTAAATAATTTGAAGAAAAGTTCTCTTTTGGTAAGTGTTTCTTGAGAATCCGAAAAAAGGTTAGTCATATAGGTTAGCAGTATTAAATCAGACAATTGTAAGAGGAAAATAGATAACAAGACCAAAATACCAAGAAATTTTAATTATTGGCACGGTTAAACCTAAATAAAATTGTAGTGTTAATTATCTAAAATAGATTATAACGTGAGATTTGATAAAATCACTTCAAATTTATGCTTAAGAACTGGGAAATTCAGATTATATAGGAGATTTTGTTAATTACTGTTAAAAGAATCATCATCAAAGAATTCTTTCAAAGTAATGCCAATGGCATTACAGAATGTTTGTATGGAGTAGATTGTAATTCCTCTTCCTAATTTTTTACCAGTTTTTGGATCAATTTTGATCTTACTTTCCCATCTACTTATAAATTGTTTTTCAATATTATATTTTTTAACAAAATCAGCTTGCTTTTTGCCGCAAGATCTTTCCCTAAGAAATTTAATTCTCTGAGCTATTAGATTAGCCAAGTTAATATCATCCTTTGAAAGCTCTGCCATGCTGCAATTTGGTTATTTAACAGTAAAATTTAGTAAGCCACTTGGTTGACAAATAATTAATTTATATATTTACTTCATTATTAATATATTGCGAACTTCTTAAAATATTAGAAGCATTCGCTTTGAATCTCGCTATCAAAAACTGGTAATTTTATGCAACGAGATGATAAGCAAGGATGCTCACGACCCGGGCGTGGGCTCTCTTATCGTTGCACGGTATACCAGTACCTTGATGGCATAAGATGAGTTTCGCGCCTATTTTTTATGCGCTATCCTTTCTTCTCAAAGCCTTTGTTTCTTCACAATAAGATCTCGCGTTAAAAATAAATTCCTACATGAAAAAGGCCAGAGTGGCCGGCACTTCATTTTGGAGTGTATACATTCATTCTTGTTTGCGGGAACAGGAAATTTAAATGATCCCGTGGGTTGTCACTGCATCCCTATTGTGGTGGCTGTGGGTTGGGAAGAATCCGGTGTACCGGTTTCGGGTTTTTTAATAGGAAATTTGAATTAGCTTAAAAAAAAAGAAACTATGAGAAATTAGAATGATGCACTCGTTTTGACGGGTACAAGCAAAAAAGCCTTCCCTCTGAGATTGGCGTCTGGAGGGGAAGGCCTAAGCTTTAATAAAACAATGTTTCATTTAACTACTGTAAAATTATGAAAAATAATTACAAGAGAGGCATGGTCGTGATCATGTTTCTGCTAGCCATGGCTGTTCTAACCATCCTGGCTATTGGGGAACTGCAAGCAGCAACTCCCTATCACACCGTTTTGTATCAGCAAAATGTAAATGGTAAAGTGACCGGTCCAGATGGAAATCCACTACTAGGTGTGACCGTAAGAGTGGCTGGGAAAAATTATGGTACTACCACGAATTTCGAAGGTGACTATGCCATAATAGCGAATTCTGGCGATATGCTGGTATTTTCTTTTATAGGGTATAAACCTCAGGAAATACTGATTGATGAGCAATCTCAATTAAACGTTACCCTAAAAGAAGATTTAGATGCACTGAAGGAAGTAACCATCAATGCTGGGTATTATAACACAACTCGCAGGGAAAGTACTGGGAATATATCTCGGGTTACAGCTTCCGAAATCGAGAATCAGCCGGTAGTAAGTCCGCTACAGGCTTTACAAGGGCGCATGGCAGGCGTTGAAATTACATCTGGAGGATTTACTCCGGGTACGGCAACCAGAATTCGCATTAGGGGCGTAAATAGCCTTCGTGAAGAAGGTAATTATCCTCTCTATATTATTGATGGAGTGCCAGTAAATTCAATCCCTGTTGAAACTACATCGGTTCTTCCAAGTCCAGGAATTGATCCATTGAGCAATCTGGATATTAACAACATTGAAAGTATCGAAATACTAAAAGATGCTGATGCTACTGCAATTTACGGTTCACGTGGTGCGAATGGGGTTGTTTTAATTACCACCAAGAAGGGCGTTACTACTGGCACGGGATTACAGGCAAGGTTTTATTATGGGGCAGCCATAGTTCCTACAAAATTAGATTTATTGAATACCTCCGAATACTTAAACGTTCGAAGGAGAGCTTTTGCAAATGATTCTATTGAGCCTACCATGCAGAATGCTCCAGAGTTAACAGTATGGGATCAAGAGAAATACACTGACTGGCAGGAATTTCTATATGGTGGAACTGCAGAAACGACCAATGCAAGTTTGAATTTTTCCGGCGGCGATCAACAAACCTTTTTCCGCCTAGGTGGTTCGTTTTTTACCCAGGGAACAATCTATCCGGCAGATTACGATTATAAGAAAATAACCGGAAATCTAAACCTGAATCATCGCTCGAAAAATGAAAAATTTCAGGTGAATCTGGCGGTTAATTATGGGGTGGATTTAAATGAATTCGCAGGTAGTTTGGGATTTGATGTGTCAACAATTCTTTTACCTCCAAATGCCCCAAATGTCTTCAATGATGATGGAGGTTTGAACTGGGAAGAGTGGGAAGTTGGGGGCTTTACGAATCCCGTAGCGGGATATTTCAATACCGCCAATAAGCATACGAGAAATCTGGTTTCTAATATTAAATTATCATATCGCATATTGCCAGGACTACAATTGAAAACCAGTTTAGGATATACAAACTATACCTCTGAAGAACTGCGTAAACAGCCAAGCCGCTCTTATACTCCTACACAATCAATTTCCAATAAATCAAATCACTTGCGATCTGAACGGGCCTCCTGGATTATTGAGCCTCAATTAAATTATGAGAAGGCCCTAGGTAAACTAAACTTCGAATCGCTTTTTGGGGCTACTCTTCAGGAAAACACAAGTCTGCAGGAGCGTTTTCTGGCCGATGGTTATGCTTCCGAAGCTTTAATTGGAAATATTGGTGCAGCGGAAAGTATCAGAAATCCTGCAAGGTCAAATACACAATACCGTTATACCGCTATATTTTCAAGAGTGGGGATCAACTGGGACCGAACCTATTATTTAAATCTTACTGGAAGGCGCGACGGCTCTTCTCGCTTTGGACCGAATAATCGCTTTGCTAATTTTGGAGCCATTGGGACTGCATGGATTTTTAGTGAAGAAGAATTTATGGAGACAACATTCCCTTTCATAAGTTTTGGAAAATTACGAGCCAGTTATGGTACTACTGGTAATGATCAAATTGGTGACTACGGATACCTGGATACGTATGAAGCCACCCGAGGTCCCGGTGGATTGTATCCTACAAGTTTGGCAAATCCAGATTTCTCCTGGGAGATCAATAAGAAGTTTGAAGTGGGAGTCGAATTAGGATTCTTGGAAGATCAGCACAGGTTGAGTTTAAGTCATTATAGAAACAGGTCTTCTAACCAATTGGTAGGATACCCACTGCCTGCTACCACAGGTTTCACATTAGTCCAGGCAAACTTGCCGGCAACCGTTGAAAACTCCGGCTGGGAATTAGTTTTGAATACTGAAATATTCAACAAAGAACAGTTCAACTGGAATGCTTCATTGAATCTTAGCCTGCCGAAGAATAGACTGGTAAGTTATCCCAATATAGATCAGTCCACTTATGCTAATACCTACAGGGTAGGAGAACCGCTTAATATCAGCCTTGTGTATGATTATACTGGAAGGGATCCTAATACTGGACTCTATACAGTCAGGGATGTAAATGAAGATGAAAGGTATGATTATCAGGATCGAATTATTGCAAAAGATTTAAACCGGGAATTATTTGGAGGAATCAGTAATACGATTAATTACAAAAATTTTTCTCTCCAGTTTTTGTGGCAATTTGTAAAACAGGAGGGAATTATTCCTAACATAACTGCTGGTGGTAGATACAATACTATGTCCTATTTACTCTCTTCCCTGGATGAAGAAAGCATTTTTCAACCACCTTCGACATTATTCCCCGCCAGAGAAGCAGAGGGATATGCATTACAGTCCACATTTCCTTACCAGAATGCCTCATTCTGGAGACTAAAGAATCTCTCCTTGGCTTATAAAATACCAAAGGATTTAATCAATAACATAGGTATGCAAAATGGTCGTGTGTTTTTGCATGGTCAAAATCTTCTAACCATCACACCTTTTAAAGGATTAGACGCTGAAAATCCATACTCCCTGGCCATTGGAAATTTAAAAAGCGTTACCGCTGGGATAGAAGTTAATTTTTAAATATAATATTCATGAAACCAATTAGATACATAACAATTTTACTGCTTCTGCCTTTACTCTTTTCATGTGAAGATCTCATAGAAGTGAATCCCCCTGAAGATAAACTTATACAAGATGTGGTATTTGACAGCGATGAAACCGCTACCAGTGCTATGGATGGTATTTACAATCAATTATTTCTTGCTGAATTTTCTAGCGGGCAGAGAAGTAGCGTTACAGTTCTTTCAGGCTTGTCTGGTGATAATATCAAATTTATCAATCCCAATACCAGTACGGCAATGCAGTTCGAACAACATGAAATCTTACCAGATAATAATAGAAATCTGGAAATTTGGGCGAGTGCCTATAATGTGATCTATATGTCAAACTCTCTGCTGAAGGGTCTTCAGGAATCAGGAAATATTAGTTTGGAATTGAAAGCTCAATTAGAAGGAGAAGCACGTTTTGTACGTGCATTCACCTATTTCTATCTCACTAATATGTATGGAGATGTTCCACTCATTTTATCAATCAACTACGAAGAAAATCAATTAGTATCCAGAAACTATTCTTCTGAAGTTTATGACGCCATCATAGAAGACCTAAAGATTGCAGGTGACATTTTAAGTCCAGAATACAGAACTGGAGAGCGTACACGGGTAAATAAATACGCTTCTTTGGCATTACTATCCAGAGTTTACTTATACCTGGAAGATTGGCAAATGGCTGAAACTATAAGTTCCGAAGTTATTAATGAATCTGGTACTTATGAGCTTTTAGATGATCCAAACCTGGTTTTTTTAGCCAATAGTAGAGAGGCGATATGGCAAATTTCACCTATTGGTGCGGGAGGCTCTATAACTCAAACGAATGAAGGAAGTTTATTTATTATAGACCCAATTTTTTCATTTTTTGCATCTTTTAAATTGAACGAAGCCTTCGTTGAAAAATTTGAAGAACAGGATAATAGATTATTAAACTGGGTGGGCTATAACGAAGGAATGAACGCTTCTTTTCCCTATAAATATAAAGTTTGGAGCAGCAACGAATTTCCAATTTTAGAATATTCAATGGTGTTACGTCTCGCTGAACAATATCTTATACGCGCTGAAGCCAGAGCAGAACAAGGGAATTTAACTGAGGCTATTAATGACCTGGATGCTATACGGAGCAGAGCAGGATTAGATTTAATAACCGATACAAACTCGGAAATTAGTCAAGAGGATTTATTATCTGCAATTTTAAACGAACGGCGAATGGAATTATTTGCTGAGTGGGGGCATAGATGGTTTGATTTAAAACGTACCGAGAAGGCTAATGCAGTATTTGGTCCTGTTAATCCATATTGGGAACCTACTGATGTTCTCTACCCAGTACCTGAAGATGAGCGTAGCAAAAATTCTAACCTAAGCCAGAATCCTGGCTATTAAAAGAACATAATGAAGAATTTTATCACCTGGAGCTTAGCTACTTCCTTTCTATTGTTTTGGAATTATACCACAGGTCAGACTGATTCAATTTATACTGAATTTCGAAATATTGAATTAGATACATCTGTACGTTACGGTAAACTTGATAATGGTTTGACTTATTATTTGCTTAAGAATGACTCTCCTCCAAATATGATTCGATTTGAATTAATTGTGAAGGCAGGACATATTAATGAAGGTAAAGATCAGCTTGAATATGCACATTTGTTGGAACATCTCTTAGCGTCAAGCACCCGTCAGTATCCGGATGTTCGAGGCTATCTCAAAAAAATAGGCGGATATAGCAACGCTTCTATAAGCGACAGATACTCACGATATTTTGTGGAAATACCGTCTACTAATAAAGCAGCAATTGAGGCTGGATTAGGTTTGCTTTACGATAAGGCAAATCCAGGCAATGTCTGGTCCAAAGAGAAAATAGATATAGAACGTCAGGCGATAGAAGGAGAAGGTAGGACGCTTTCTCCAAATCAACGTTGGAGGAGTAATACAACGATCACACAAGTACTGGAAAATCGCGGATACCCGGTTTTAAATCAAGATAAGAATCTTGCAAATTTAAAAAATTTCAAACCGAATGCTTTAAAACGGTTCTACCACGACTGGTATCGCCCAGACCTAGAAGCGGTAATGATAGTTGGAGATATAAAGCTTGATAGCCTGGAATATAAGATCAGGGAACAATTTTCCAGTCTTTCTTTAAATGATGATCAGCAGGATAAAAAAATAATTAGTCCCAAAGATTTTCATATCGAGCTTACAGGGGAAAACAGATTTTCTACAATCATAGATTCTGCCGCGAATAGTTTAAATCTAGAGATAGTACAATTAACTCGGAATATGGATAGAGAACCTAAAAATGCTAAAGAATTGTCATCAACATTTATTCAGCAATTATTTCGTTTGATGGTGGCTTCGAAAGCTTCAATCTTTCGAAATCAATATGATCCTCCATTTGAATATCTTAATTCCAATTATGGGAAAATTTTTCTACCGGATAGCCAATTGGAAGCAACTTCAATGAGTTTGACACTAGAATCAAATGCGCTTGCAGATCAAAAAAAATCTTTCCTAAGAGCTATAAAGGCATGGAAACAGCTGCAATTTGGGCTGGAGAAGGAGGATCTAGTACAGGCAAAAGTGAAATTAGAAGCTTCTCTGCAAGATGATACTCAGTCTTCTGAGTTATCTCAACAATTCATTAATCATTTTATCTATGGAAAAGCGATGCTGATAGCACCTAATCAAAAAAATATAATTTCTGAAATTCTTCAAAATATTCAACTGAGAGATGTATTGGATTACGCTGAAAGGAACTGGAACTTATCAAAAAATACGAATTTTGTTTTTTTTAAACCCCCAGGTGTTAATGAACCTTCACCAGATATGATAAAAAGTTGGTTGAAGGAAATTGATACAATTCCTCATGAGCCTTTACCTAAAATGGCTACTATTTCCAGTCTTGCCGCAACATTGAAAAATGCAAAGAATGAAAAGCTACAAGTTGAAAAGTGGGAAACAAATGAAATTGGTGTTACCACAATAGATTTAGCAAAAGGAATTAAAATCATCATGAAGCCTACCAAGCCACAGAATGATATATTTCAAAACAGGATTTCCCTTAGAGCATTTCGTCCAATCGAATTACCCTTGGATAAACCTCTGGATTATCTCGCTGCAGTGCATGCACCCCAGGTTATACAAAATATGGGGGCTGGATCTTATGATAAATTTGAAATCACGCGTTTTGA
This sequence comes from Christiangramia sp. 3-2217-3z, assembly GCF_051195275.1. Classification (NCBI taxonomy): domain Bacteria; kingdom Pseudomonadati; phylum Bacteroidota; class Flavobacteriia; order Flavobacteriales; family Flavobacteriaceae; genus Christiangramia; species Christiangramia sp. 3-2217-3z. The sequence continues at coordinate 142,248 of NZ_JBNJLI010000008.1, forward strand.
AAGAGAGAAAAACATTAGCATCAATTTCAGTAATACCTACGAAAACCAATTAATTGACGGAAATTTTACACTTGATGAGCTTCCTGAATTTTTTGGTCTATTTTATCTCTATCTAACTAAACCTAGAGATAGTCAGAAGGGCTTCGATGATTGGAAGGATAAGAAGAAAATGGAATTGAAAGGTCATTCAATCAGAGGTTCCAAAAGCTTTCTTCATGATAAAATTTATGCATCCTGGTATCCACAAGTTCCAGTATTAGAACTTTCAGATTTAGACAAATTGTCGAAAAAACACTACATAGATTCCTGGGAAACTTATTTCGAGGGTATAGAGAACTATACATTTATCTTAACCGGTGATTTCGATACGGATATTTTGAAAGAAAAATTGCTATATATTTTGTCTAAATTTCCTATTGATAACGATCGGTTGAAAAATGAGTTTTTTAAGTTGGAATTCCCTTTTGAAAAAATGCACAAGCGGTTAGAGTGTAAAAATATTGATCAGGTTTATACCAATATTTATTTTCCGGTAAAGGTTCCTACTGAAATCAAAACAAAAATAGAATTAGAACTTTTGTCACAGGCACTTCATGAAAGAATTTATGAGCGTTTGAGAAATGGTAGTTATTCCCCAAGAGCTACTGGAGAATGGGTCGATTTTAAGAATGGGATTTATGCTTTTCGAATAGAGTTTGACAGTGCTTTGGGTAATGAAAGGTTTATGAAGAATGAGGCATTGGATGTTTTTCGAAAATTGAAAAATAATGGTGTGGATATGGAATGGTTAAATACCACTATTAGCAATAAAGTTCAATCCTATGAAAGAAAGTTAAACAGTTTTGGGTACTTAGATTTCTGGCAAGATTATTTACATTTCAAATTAGAAAACGGAATTGATCCTATTCCCGGCATTCTTAATTATGGTACCTTGATGGAGTATTTTATCGAGATGAAGGATATTAAGAAAGCTGCACATAAGTATATGCAAGAGAATCATATTCAAGTATTTCAAACATACCCTGAAAAACATAAAACGTAAGAAGTTGGGATTGAAATCTTTTAGCACTTTTAATGTTTTTGGGACCTATCAATAAAAATTCACCCCGATAAATTCGGGGTGAATGATACATGGAATTCTATACCCATGATTTGATCCCAATTACTTATTGAGATTAATAAGAGTAGCTTCGTTTGAGCCACTTCGTTTAGGTGCCGGATCATCCATTTCATCATATACTGGAAATTCCTGTCCGTTTTCCTGAAACTTTACCTTGCAATTATAGGTAGTTCCGGAACAACTTTGTTCTGGAATTGCTGTCCAATTTCCGTTCAACAGCACATAATCACTAGCAACCATTACCGGCTGCTCTTCAGTTTCGCTTTCAAAGTTCGTAAAGGACATACCTAGTACAACCAAAAGCGCCATCATTGGAATTAATAATAACTTTTTCATAATATAAAAGTTTGAATTAAAATGCCTACTCTTTGTAGGATTTTCGGCTTCTCCTACTTTTTGCGCAAAAAGATTCGGTATAAAGTTCTTTAATTAAGACCTAATCCAGTTGCCTTTACAGATTTCAAAGTAGTCTTAAAAGTTATTTATTTAAGATTTTCTAATCTGAGTAGCAGTGATATGGTATTTATTTTTGAAGGATCTTGAGAAATGAGAGAAACTTTTAAATCCACATTCTTCAGCAATTTCGTTAATAGGAGTACTGGTATCTTTTAATAGGGTGTACGCTTTTTCCAATCGTTTCCGCAGATGATATGCGTAAATGGTTTCGCCATATGCTCGCTTGAATATTATTTTAATTTTACTGGTGCTACCACCAACTTCTCTAGAGATGACATCTAGCTTTTTTAACTTCCGGTCTAGCCGTTGGGTTACATATTTGTGAAGTCTTTTTCCAAGATCTCGCTGGTCTTGTAGTAATAAACTGCGATATTCGCTTGGATAGCTATGGGCTCCAGTTTGCTGGTTCAGTATATTCATTCTCTCATTTATATAAACCTCCTTGAAGACGGATAGAGTGTAGGTAAGACTTTCTTTCGAGATCATTCGATGAAAGTAGCCATAGCCGCTCCAGATGTAACCGTTCGTATGCAGTAAACTCACTTGAAAAGGAAGATTTTGTTCGAATGATTTAGTTGACAATTCATAAATATCTTCCGGTAATTTTGTGTTTTCACTAAGTATGAGCTTAATAGGTTTATTTATCAGATCACGTTCTGGATATTTGAGAATAGTACTAACATTATCGGAATAAGAGATTATATGTAGATTATGATCGAGCGTAAAAACAATGTTTTCAATGACTTCTTTGCTTTTTTCAAAATTAATTTGATGCACGGAAGTGTCAATCTCTTCTACCATAGTATTAAGCGACAAAACTATTTGTTCCAGCTCACTTTTTTGATTTTTTAAGGAAAGCGTATAGGTGTAGTTTCCTAAAGTTATTTCTGTAATAAAATCCAGAATTTCCTGTAACCTATCCTGAGAATTTTTGCTATACATAGGATATAGATTAGTAATGATTAATTATACGTGCTCAAGAAACCCAAGGCTTCTGAGATCGTTGTAAACTCTTTGGTAGGGACTGAAGGATTACTAATATTTATAAATGCTTTTATTAAAGTTCCGGAATAGGCTCTATCTATAACAATGGCTAGAGCAAGGGCATTAAAGCAACCTTTTTCAGCAAGATATTCTCTTGCAGGTTTACTGACGGTTTTTAATTGTCTAACGTCACATAAAATAGGGTAGGGTGCTCCGTTTTGAAAACGAAGGCGCGTTTTTACAACTGCCTTTGCTGCATTCAAATCAATAACGACATTTGGTTTATACACAAAATGTAGAATACCCTCTTCTATCCAAAAGTGTGCATAGTCTTCTCCATTCAACATTAGATTCCCTATTTGTTAATCTAAATTAATAAAAAATAAAAGAGCTCTTTTCTACTGAAATTAGTGTTTCTAGATACTAATCATAGCTTTTGCCTTTATTTATCAGCATTTGCCTTGAAAGTTAATGATTTGCCTTTAAAGTCATATTATTTCCCAAAGTGCTGATCACTAAATACTTTTATTAGCTTAATAGGGCGTAAAATTTAAGATTATGGCAAAAATTAGACACAACAATATCTTAGACACGGTTATAGATGTAATGACCAATGCAAAAGATTCTGGTGCTATGCATTTATATGCCGAAGGAGATAGTTTTAATGGGAGACATATTAAAATTAAAGGAAAAGAGCTTTTCCACTTTGGCACTACTGGATATCTGGGATTGGAACAGGATGAACGATTAAAACAAGGCGCTATAAAAGCTATTGAAGCTTACGGAACTCAGTTCCCGCTGTCTAAATCCTATGTTTCTCATCCTTTATACGCCGAACTAGAATCTTTATTATCTGATATGTATGGTAGTTCTATAGTAATAACAAAAAACAGCACTCTTGGTCATTTTGGTGTAATTCCCTCCGTTGTGAACGATGGTGATGGTGTTATTTTAGATCATCAAGTCCACTGGAGTGTGCAGAGTGCGGTTAATCCATTAAAACTTCGCTCGGTCCCAGTAGAAATGATCCGCCATAACAATTTGGAGATGCTAGAGGATAAAATCAAAAAATTACAATCAAAATGTAATAATATTTGGTATATGGCTGATGGTATGTATTCTATGTATGGTGATTATGCACCAATTGAAGAGCTAATGGTACTATTAAACAAATATCCGCAGCTTCATATTTATTTTGACGATGTACATGGAATGAGTTGGAAAGGTAAAAACGGTAGCGGATATGTTATGAGTATTTTAAAGAAACTCCCTGATAGGATTATTCTCTTTGGTACGCTTAGTAAAACATTTGGCGCTAGTGGTGCCGTCATGGTTTGTAATGATAAAAAAATCCATCAAAGAATTAAGAATTTTGGTGGACCTCTTACTTTTTCTGTTCAATTGGAACCAGCTTCCGTCGGAGCTGCCATTGCCTCCGCTAAAATTCATTTAAGTGATGAAATTTATACAATGCAAGAGGAATTGCTTGACCGAATAAATTATTTCAATGATTGCCTAAATGCTACAAACCTTCCTTTAATTACTCACAATGATTCGCCTGTTTTTTATATCGGTGCCGGAATGCCTGAAACAGGTTTTAATCTTGTAAATCGTTTAATGCAGGCTGGCTACTATGTTAATACAGGAATATTTCCTGCAGTTCCGGTTAAAAATACAGGCCTTAGAATAACAGTATCCAGAAATAATGAGAGGGAAGAAATTAAAGGTCTCATGGATGCTATTGTAGAAAACTTTCCGAAAGCATTGGAGGAAACTCATACCACACTGGATAGGGTAAACTTTGCCTTTGGAAAAACTATGAAAAGCCAAACAGTTAGCAATTCTTCCAATCCTGAAGTAAGTATTAAAATTTATAATTCAATCACTGAGATCAATCCTGAAGTTTGGAATGCAACTGTAGGCAGAAATAGCTTCTATGACTGGAATGGTCTAAAGGACTTAGAGAAAGTCTTCAGTTCGAATGAATTACCTGAACATAATTACAATTTTTATTATTTCTTGGTCAATGACGAAAACGACAAATGTATTTTAGCAACCTTTTTCTCTTATGGTTTATGGAAAGAGGATATGCTTGCTCCTAGATCTGTTTCCGTTAAATTAGAAAAAGCAAGAGAAAGTAATCTTTATTTTCATACAACTTCCTGTTTATGTATGGGTTCCATGATTACAGAAGGGGAGCACCTATACCTCTGTCAGGAAAAACCAAATTGGGTGGAAGCCTTCAATTTATTGCTGGAGCAATTGGAAGAAATTGAAAAAAAGTTGCAACCACAATATTTGATACTTAGAGATTTTGATCCTAATGATGATGCTATAAAAACATATCTTCACAATAAAGGATTTATTCAGGTTGCTATGCCTGAATCTGCGGTTTATAGTGCGTTCAACTGGAATGATCAATCCGGATACCTAAATAATTTGAGTAAAAGTTCCAGAAAACACTTCAGGAAAGATATTGCAGCTTTTTTAGATAAATTGGAAGTCTGTGTAAAACAACAATTAAATGAAGAGGAACTTGAGAAAAGCTACAATCTCTATTTAGCTGTAAAGAAAAATAACTTAGGACTCAATACTTTTAATTATCCATTCACCTTCTTTCAGCATATGAATGAATCTCTGCAATGGGAATTCATATTAATACATCTAAAGGATTATAAGATGCATCTGGCAGGAGTCATGTTTGGTTATAAAAATTCCAATCATATATATACACCTGCAGTAGTAGGTATGGATTACAAGTTTTCAAAAAAATTCAATATATACCGGCAACTTTTATATCAAACCGTTATGAGAGCGCACCAACTCGGAAATATCAGAATTGACTTTGGGTTGACAGCCGGTTTTGAAAAACGTAAAATAGGAGCCAAAGTGTTACAAAAATGTGCTTACATACAGACCCGTGATAATTTCGCAATGGAAGCCTTAGATTGGTTGAGGAATGATTAGTCATCGTCAAATAGAATAATCCCTATAATTAATATAAAGCGATATTGAAGAACGCTCAACAACGCTATTACCTGTTTTCCATAAATACTAACCAAATGTTTGAGGAAGTCATGTCACTATTTACAGATGAATTAGATCTGATTATTAAATCATCTGATTCACATTTAAAAAAGGCCGATTTAGGAATCAGGCTCTGTAATGATATGCTTACGAAATTACAATTATCAGTAGAAAAAGAAGATTTTGAAGATGTACTTTCAGAAATCGATTTTTTCAAAAATCTCAAACCATTTCCCATGAGTTATCTCATTTATTTTTCAGAAATAAGATCTTGTGAACTAAACATTCCAAAAGCAGGTGTCAAACATAAAATTCACTTTCTGGAAAAGGAAATTAAAAAAGTAAATAAGTTCTTTGCTCAAAACAATGATTTTGTGCATTATATGGAACAAAATCATAATTATCTGGACCACCAGTTCTTTACTAGAAATTACAGGGATAATTTCCCTTTTACTCCAACTATAAATTATTATCAGTACCCAGAGTTCTCCACATCCCACGATATGCTATGGGCTAAAGTGCAGGCACTATATCGCTTTATACATTACATACGGGAGAGTATACAAAAACTACAACCAGATAATTCTTCTCTTTATTCTGAAAAAAAACATAAGCTTCTACTTTGGTCAGGATCTAAGACCGCTCTGGTAGAACTTATCTATGCTTTATACGTTAGTGGAAATATTAATCATGGGGCTATAGATTTGCAAACCATAAGTACTTCATTCGAAGATATTTTCAATGTCAAGTTAGATAATATCTATAAAACATATTCAGAAATCAAGGCCCGCAAGGGGAACAGAACAAAATACCTCAATCAACTTATTGAACAATTAGAGCGAAAAATGCATCGGGATGATGAAATTTAAATTTCGGTATATGCTCCTGACTACGATTTTGAATTTTAAACTTCGAAAGATATAAGATCTCTTTCCTGCTATTCATATAACAGTATATAAAATTATTTGAACGACCTAAGCGCTTCAATTTGATATTTAAAAATCTTTCGTAGTCCGAACCAACTATGGAAATTATTATTCTTTTGGTAATCAAATTTGTAAATGAAAGTCAAATCAATAGAAATGCCACCGTCTTGAATGTTTCACACAGTGGCATTTCTTAAAAAACATTTTATTATGCCAACAAATATTGTTACGACAGAAGATTTGAAAGTATTCAAAGAGGAATTACTTTCTGGAATCACCGATCTACTAAACCAGCAACAAGGAGGAGTTACTAAAAAATGGCTAAAATCTACAGATGTCATGAAGTTGCTTGAAATCTCCCCTGGAACACTACAAAATCTAAGAATAAATGGAACGCTACCCTTTTCAAAAATAGGCGGACTTATTTACTACGATGCTCAGGATATTCAGGAAGTATTGGCCGAGAATAAGGTCTACAACAAATACTAATTAATCATGAATTACATTAAACTTTTAATAGCCGCACAACAGAAAATAATTGGTGATAACCGATTGAACGCTACTCACGTGAGCTTGTACTTCAGTTTATTTCAGACGTGGAATAGTTGTCATTTCGCGAAAACCTTTTATATAAACCGTCAAGAGCTCATGAATGCATCTAAAATAGGCTCAAAAGGAACCTATCATAAATGCTTAAAAGATCTTGATGCATGGGGTTATCTGGGTTATTTTCCCTCCAATAATTCATACAAGGGAAGTGAAGTGAGTATGAAAACGTTTAGTTATCCTAAACCGTTTCTATCACAGGAAGAGGATTCCCAACTAGAATTATTGGCCGAAGAGTTTTCGACAATCCAGCCCGATAGCTGTACCGAATTTGTACCAGCACCGAACCAGCACCGGACTTCTAATGAACCAGTATTAGACAACCATAGAACTAGCATTGGACAGGCACCGGTACCTTTTAAAAACAATAACAAACAGGTAAACATAAAGAAACTGCCAAATGACAGGCAGGCGGTTTTAAGTTTTTTTATCAGTAAAGGTTTTGGAACGGATGAGGGCGTAAAATTCCTAGATTTTTATCAAAAAAATAATTGGAAAACCAGGGACGGTACCAAGATAAGAGATTGGCAGGCCGTCGCTAATAGCTGGATGAAGCGAACTTTTGAAAGCCCAAAGAAGAATTCCAACTCTAAAGATTATTTAAAAATTAGTAAAGAAAAAAACTATGAACAACCCTTGTAAAATTCAGGAAGGCGGGATGGAGTATATACTGGGTAGTTATGATGGAAAAAAAATCACTTATGAATTTCCAAAAATGCTTGAGTATTTAGAGGCGAAAGGGAAAATGGTATACGGGAAAGATTTTAAGATTTATAAGAAAGATCATCCGTTGCTACATAAACTCTGTAATTATTACATTCGTGATCATAAGAACTGCAAAAGATATCAGTTGGATATTTCTAAAGGTTTACTCTTGAGTGGACCGGTAGGATGTGGTAAAACGAGCATCTTGAAATTGCTTAGATATTTAGTTCCACATTATCGAAGCTATGAAGTTATCCCATGTCGAAATATTGTTTTTGGATTCAATCATATTGGCTATAAAACAATTGAGGATTATGGCGGTAATGGATTTATATGTTTTGACGATATGGGCGTGGAACCCACCGGGAGATTCTTTGGGAAGGATTGCAACGTAATTGGTGAAATCATGCTTTCCAGATATGAATTGTACATGGAATATGGACTGAAAACACATGCCACAACTAATTTGAATGCCGAAGAATTAGAAGATCGTTACGGAACCCGCGTTCGAAGTAGAATGAGAGAGATGTTTAATTTGATAGCTTTTGATACAAATTCGAAAGATAAAAGACGTTGATTTTATATTTCTATCATTCTACTGATTTATATTACTGCCATTGAGAATATGTATTTGAGATTGCAAATCTTATTTATAGATGATAATGCTATCAAGTAGAGCCTTTAAGCCATTCAGTATTTTGTTAACTATTGAGGGAGATTTTCATTGGATTCCTACATTTTTTATTTACAAGCTGTACCATTCTTATTTGAATATGAGAAGTATTCCACGAGGCTGTTTTAATTTTTCAATGATTGAAATTCAACAAACCACAAAAAAATATTAAAACCCAATTAGCAAGTATGTTAGGTTTTGTATTGGGATTAATTGTATTACTACATCTTGAATTAACAAATTCTATTGTTTTAGTTTTAGGTGATGGTAACTAGGTCTTATTACTGTATATTTAAATTATTATCTTCCTTCGAAGTATGAAAAAACTGTACGGTCGAATTCCTTATCTGCTCACTATCGTTATTGCTTTGACCATAATGGTTCAACTCTACTGGAGTTATACAGAATATCAAAAAAATACTCTTGATTTTAAAAGTGAAATCCAGAATGCATTGGATGTTGCAATTGACAATTACTTTGTAAACTTTACGAGAGAAAATTCGGTTTCGTTTAAAGTGGATAAGCAATCCAGTAATGAGCCTGATAATTTTACGATCACTGGCGGTAATAAGAAAATTATAGATAAGATTCGTCCTGATAGTACACTAGTGATTCATAGGAATAAACCTATTGATAGCTTAAAAATGTTAGATAATATCAAAGATATTTATATATCTATCAACGAAGACTCTATCAATTTTAAAAAGTTAAAAAGGCTCTTTGAAGCAGAACTTAGTAGAAGAAATTATAATGTACCCTATAAAATAAATCACTATAAAAATGATACCCTTTTCGCTACCTCAAGCAGCGAATCTTTCCAATCCGGAGAATTAAAGGTAGTCGGGAAATCTACCTATCTGAAAAACAGGGAAAGCTTAGAAATTCAATTTCCCAATGCCATCAATATTATTTTGCAAAAGAGTTTACTTAGTATCTTAATTTCCCTTTTGTTAATGATCTCAATTCTGTTTGCATTATTCTATATGCAATGGGTAATCAAGCAGCAAAAACAGGTATCCGAAATTAAAAATGATTTGATCAGTAATATTACCCATGAATTTAAAACTCCTATAGCGACTATTGCAGCCGCCATCGAAAGCATACGGTTTTTCAATACCAACCACGATATCGATAAGACAAATAGATATTTAGACTATTCTAATCAGCAGCTGAAAAAATTAGAGAATATGGTGGATCAACTTATGGATACAGCACTCTTAGATTCTGGAAATTGGATCCTTGATAAATGCCAGGTAGATATCTCTAAGTGGGCAACAGAAGTTGTTGAAAGTTATAGGATGAATTCTAGTGGAAAAGAAATTGTTCTTAGCATTTCTGAGGACTCAGACAGCATTTCAAACATTGAACCATTTCATTTAGGTAATTGTCTGGGTGCTTTACTGGATAATGCTATTAAGTACGGTGGAGATCATATTGAGGTAGTAATTGAAAACAAAAAGGTTTTAACGATCCGAGTTAGTGATAATGGCAGCAACCTAAATAAAGGGCAGGCAGTAAATATTTTCGATAAATTTTATCGTGTACCACAAGGCAATTTGCACAACGTGAAAGGTTACGGTATTGGTTTATTTTATGTCAGGAAAATAGCTGAAAAACACAATGGTACCGCAGAAATCCTAATTAAGAATAATAAGACCTCATTTATTATTTCTATACCTAATGAATAAAGTGAAACTGTTATTAGTGGAAGATGAGTTAACGCTAGCTCAAATTATTAAGGAGAGCCTTGAAACACGAGATTTTGTGGTTATACACGCGCAAAATGGAGAAGAAGCTTTACAAATGTACCAGCAAAATTCTCCCGATATTTTGGTGGTTGATATTATGATGCCTGTAAAGGATGGTCTTACCCTAACTAAAGAGATTAGAAGTATTGATAGCCAAACACCTATCATATTTCTAACTGCGAAATCTCAACCTCAGGATGTAGTTACTGGTTTTGACACCGGTGGAAATGATTATCTCAAAAAACCATTTAGCATTGAAGAACTTATTGCACGTATAAAAAACCTTGTAAACAGAAAACCCGGACATGATAATATGCACGAGCTGATTTTAGGCGAGTACAAATTCAATCCGAATAACCAAACCCTGCAATTTAAGGAAGACCAAATCGATACTCTTACCAGCAGAGAGAGTCAATTACTCTTGTTTCTAGCACAAAATAGAAATCAAATTGTAGAGCGTAATACAGTGCTAGATTTAATGTGGACAAATAATGATTTCTACTCCTCCCGGAGTATGGATGTATTTATAAGTAAACTTAGAAAATTACTAAGCAAAGATAAAACTCTGAAAATTTTAAATGTCAGAGGAATCGGCTATAAGTTGGTCGTCTAAATTAGAATCTGTATTTGATACTCAACAAGGCGTAAGCGGGGACCAGACCAATCCGTTTTTGATATAATTTAAAGGAATTAATATTTTGATACAAATATTCACGTTCGTTTAAAAGATTGTTCAGTTGAAGGGTACCTGACCATCTACTTTGTTGAGGTTCGTAAACTATATTTGCATTTACAAAGTTGTAATTTTCTTCGTTCAAAATGTAGAGTTCATTACTGACATTAACTTTGATAGATTCAAGAATATTTAAATCAAAGTTGATAAAGGCTTTCGATGTTTCAAAAGAATTAGTGTCTCCCCCGAGTTCGGAACTAGCGTAGGTATAGGTAAAACCACTTGAAAAATTAAACCATTTATCATAATAGGAACTCAAGGAAAGCGAATAGTCCCCGGAATAATTCTGAAGCTTATACTCACTTGTTTGATCTATAGAAAAAGGTGACTGAATAAAATTCTGATTACTCTCTATCTTAGAGGCCAATTTAAGCTTGCTGAAATAGTTCGTGAAGATTACATTGGCTAAAGTACTCTGACCGCTAGATGTAGGTACGGAACTATGGAAAATAAAATTTTCAGTGGTGTATGCTTCAGGAGCATAACCGGAATGAGTTTCAGTATGTATAGCAGAGGCATTTATGGAGAACCCTTTAATATCATTATATAAACTATAGTTTAAAGAAAATACAGAGTTGCCTAGTTTTATAACATCATCAGAACCACTGAAAAAATCCTGATATGAATTTAGCGCATAGTTAGACAAAAGAAATTGTAATTCTGGTAATTCCTCTTTATAACTATAACCCAATCGAACTACACCCTTATTCCTTAGCTTTTGTCTAAAAGTAACATTAGCATTTTTCAACAAATATTCGGAATCATTAAACCAACTCTGCTTCATGGAAACACCTGCCCTGAAATAACTATCCTGATTGAATTTGAATTTCAAGGAATTGTTTAGCGCTACTGAGAACTTATCAATATCCAGGTTATTTGTGTATTCATCATAATTCATTTCTGTTGCAGTAAAAAGTTGACTATTGGCAATTTCCCCCTCTCTGTGAATATGTAGCTGTAATTGATTTTCCCACTTTGAGGATTTGCTAAGCAATGAACTTTGTATCCCGTAATACTTAAATTTATCCCGAACATTCTGATAAAAAGTTTCATCGATATTTCTATCTAAAAGATTACTCAAACCTGGATGTATAATTTGGGCATTTTCTTCAGAATCTCCATATCCGAAATAAAGGTAATTGTTTAATGCGTTTTTATTATTTAATAACAATGTATGTTCTAGATGGTTATAAAATGTTTCGGAAGCAATATCATTTTCTTGCATTATTCCCTGATCACTTAAGATGATGTTATTCTTCGCATCATGAGGATTCAAATTATAACGAATAGTATTAATAAAATAATTACTGGAGTTCGGCACAAACTTGAATTCTAACTCCGTATCTCCAATCAGATTACTATTCTTATAATTGCTGGTTTCGGAAAATATAGTGCTATTCGTACCTGTTAAATACTCCGTCTGAGCTTCATAGAATTGTCTGGTTACGTCTGAAATAACACTAACATCTCCTCTTACAGAAAATTCATCATTTATTCTAGTAGATAATCCGATGGAATGTAGCATCGATGTATTAAATATACTTCTGGTATTGAAGATGTTCTCTTCTTGTTCATCAATCGAAAAGATAGTGAACGGCTGTTTCTCTATCTTTTGAAACATCTGGGATAGATCTATAATTATATTTTCATTTTGAAGCAAATTGGCAGCTTTGGATCCAGTATTATTTAAATTACTAAACTCCAATACTTTGATTTCCTTTCTCAATAGGCCCAAAGTCAGAGCAGATTCATATCGATTTTCCAGGCCATAACCTCCGGAAATATTACCGAATAAGACATATTTAAACTCATCCTTAAGCTTTAAATTAAGCACTACTTTTTCAGAGCTTGAAAGCTGTTTAAAAATTGGATTTTCTTCATAATTTTCTAGAATCTGTACTTCTTCCAGCGTTTTTGCATCTAGATTCTTAGATAAAATTTTATAGTTTTTATCAAGTATATTTTCTCCTTCAACTAATAGCGTTTCTATAGGCTTACCGTGGGCTTTTATACTACCGTCGGGTAAGACTTCTATACCTGGTAATCTTTTTAAGAGATCTTCGACTGTTTGTTCCGTATCAGTAGCATATTGAGAGACACGAATAAATGTGGTATCAGAACTGATTCTTATTTTTTGATGACCTTCAACAACCACTTCTTTTAAAGACTCTGCTTTTTCCTCCATTTCGAAATCTAAAGAATCAAACAATCGTCGGTCGGCAATTATTAGTGCTCTTCTAACAGTAGAAAATCCTAAACTAGAAACTTCAACGTTTATTGAATCGCTGCTTGTTATAAACTGTAATTGATAATTTCCATTTTGGTCACTATAGGTGTAGTCAAGAACTTGATTTTCTTCAGTTCTCGTTTTTACTAGAACCATTTCAAGTGGTTGAAGTTGATTATCGAAAATTTTTCCGCGAATAGCTACTTCCTGAGCATAATTAACTCCATGAACAGCTAATAATAAAAATAGAAGTAGGTACTTCATAAGGGAAGATAAAAGAAAACCCCATTGATAATGGGGTATTATTTAGCTGTAAAGTGTTTGGTTAGTCGAATACTTCCACGCTTAGAGTTTCAACTCCCCCAGTCTTTACAGTAACACCAGCACCCATTTGTTTTGCGATCAGGATGGCTTTTGTCTTACTGCGTTCAACTAATTCATTTAAAGTTTGCTTGTACTCTTCAATGGAAATAAATGGATATTCTTTATCCACCTCAGGTTTCTCAATGGGTCCTATACTTAGATTTCTTTTTACGGGATATTCTAAAGATTTGAAATAAAGATACATTTCCTTTTTTTCATCGTAAGCTTCCAGAATTAACCCTGGCAAGCCTTGTAGTTTCCATGGTCCATAGGGTAAAGGTATTGCATCAGTATACCATGCAGTATAATTCTTTCCTCTAAAAGTTCCAGTTGCTTTATGACAGGTAAGACCCCCGAATGTTTTTGTTTCAGATCCTAAATTCCAATCTATTTTAGCTCGTTTCTCGCGACCATAAACTGGTTCTTTATATTTTTTATTCCACCACAGACTATCTTTCGCTCGATTGTAATAGACTTGTTTACCTTGTGGAAGTGTATGTTTTCCTAAATAAACTTGTTGATTACCATTTACTTCTTTGATTTTTTTTTCCTCTAACTCCGTCTGCTTTTCAAGGGAATCTTTGGCGGTTACATAATAGGAAGCCTCTTTATTAAAAACTAAATAGGCATTAAAATCGAGTCCGACGGGTCCACCTTTCCCCGGGCTTTCTATATGACCGTAATATACGATCCCGTTATTTTGTGCGTGATTAGCCGTTGTAGAGACTAAGAAGGCTAGAAGGAATAAAAATTTCATGTTATCAAAGTTTGATTGATTAAAAATCCTTCCCCTCCCTGGAGGAGAAGGATAGGTGATTTAGGCACATAAAGCCACGGCTATTCCAATAAGTTGGGAAGTACTACAGCTTCCACAACTTACTTCGTAAGAAGAACCATCCTCACAATTCACAGTGATTGTAGCTCTTACGGCATCAATACTTTTTTCTGATTCCAGTGCTTCTGTAGCGCTAGTTTCGGTTTCATACTTAATAGTCTCCGTTTTCGCTTCATCATTAGATGCGAAAGCTCCCATAGACATAAGTCCAAACGCTGAAAGTAAAAATAATTTTTTCATAATATAAATAGGTTTAATTAGTAATACTATAAAGCAAAGCTTTCTTATAGAACTACTTAGTTAAGTAAAGTTACCTAGTGTTAATTTGTGTTAAGACAGTGCTGGAGTGATTATTCTTCTAGCATTCTATGCTAGTAAAGTCAATGCTTATACACCCAATCTTTTGACTACAATTCTAGGACGATGCCACTTATTCACATTCACAGGATTGATATATAGGCTCTGATAGATAAATGAGCATAGTCCTATATATTAAATAGCTACTCTTCCGGTAATTTTTCAATCTCATGTTTTCTATTTACCTCCTCGGCCGTAGCTGTACTTACCTTTTTTGTAATGCAAAATACCAGGATTTAGAAGTTAGTCCGTATTGCATAAGCCAGTCGTACCCTCCTTTTTATAAATACTTCCTAATTCTCAAATCCTGAAAATGTATCAGCATCAAAAAAGGTAACAGCTAACGGCTCTATGGGAAGTAAATCAAATAAAAAAATCATGAAATCATTTCAAAACAACAAACTCGGAAGCGAAGCAAAAAAATCAAAAAAGGAAAACGCTCCGGATATAATAAGTAAATCAATGTTTAATATAAATTTTAAAGTTATGAGTACGCTAAGAAATCAAGTTCAATTAATTGGAAATGTGGGTAATGACCCTGAAATCACCAACTTCGAAAGTGGGAAAAAAGTAAGTCGCTTTTCACTGGCCACAAATGACTACTACCGAAAAGACGGTGAAAAAATTCAAATAACAGAATGGCACAATGTAGTGGCCTGGGGTAAACAGGCCGAGCTTGTTGAAAATTATGTTTGTAAAGGAAAAGAAATTGCCGTGCAGGGAAAACTTACCTATAGATCCTATGAGGCCGAAACAGGTGATAAAAAATATGTTACCGAGGTAATAGTTAACGAAGTCCTGTTTTTGGGAACAGTAGAAAATTCTGATAAATAACCTTTAAGAAGAAAGAGGGCGTTTCTGCTCAAGGTCGCGCCCTCTTTCAATTATCAACCTTTTAAAAAAGTCAACAATGAAAACCAAAGTTAACGAAATAGCCGTAAGTTATAGCGGGAGCCTTAAACCAAATGCACTCCCAAAAATAAGCTGTTCCAAAAGCGCCGCAGACCTGGCTTTTAGCCAATGGGATAAAAATCATATGGAACTTCATGAAACCTTTAAAATAATGCTGCTAAGCAATGCTAATAGAGTAAAAGGGATTTATGAAATCTCCTCCGGGGGAATTACCGGTACCCTCGTAGATATACGCATTCTGTTTGCTGTACTTCTGAAAAGCCTGACCACAGCCGTTATACTACTGCACAATCATCCTAGTGGCACCCTTAGACCTAGTGAAGCGGATAAACGCCTTACCACTAAAATTAAGACCGCTGGGGAATTATTAGATATCAAAATTTTAGATCATCTTATCCTAACACCAGATGGAGAATATTACAGCTTTGCCGATAATGGAATGCTTTGATCATCAAAATAAGTAGCCTAAAGCCCTTGATTTTTTCAAGGGCTTTTTCTTGATGATTCAATTTTAAATCGATAAAATTTGTATCTTTAATATGCTGAGCTTCAGCATACATTATTTTATATAGCTATCCCAATTTTGACTTTCGCTGGTAGCTTATCAACCAAGAATACACATATTGGAATTTTTAAATTCCAAACAGAGCAATTTGATTTAGAGCAAATTGTATTGATTTTTCGTCCCGCCTGGCGGGACGAAAAGGAATAGCAAGAGGATAACGGGCAAAGCCACGTTCGATATTCTTTGTTTTATTGTAATTAGTTGTGGTACAGTATTTTACGTTAAATAATACATGATGTTTAAACTTTTTGAAATCACTTTTTCACGGAAAAATCTTTGTAGCCCAGTGATTTCAATAAAATTTTCACGGAAAAATGGATAAGGGATATGAAAAAGAGCGGTTTGAGAGTGTAAGTCTCAAAACTTCAGTAGCAAAAAAGTTTAATAAATATTGCCAGAAACTATCTATGTCGAAATCTATGACCTTGCTAATAATGCTTGAATTTTTTGATGAAAATGGGATTTCTCCGGCAGAGTCCATGGGGCCTAAAATGCAAACCCTGGAAAACCTGGTTAAAAAAAGAATTAACGGCGTCATCGCTATTCTAAAAGATATTGAAAACAGTCAAACCAAACCTACCGTGGCCATGATGCAATCGCTGTTTGAAGAATCAGTACCTAAACAACCTTCCCTTATGCTGGAGAAGAATAAAGCGGATAAAGACCCACCAAAATTTATTGAAAGAAATAATAGCGAATCTTAAATCATCGGAAATGTACGTATCTATCACAGCCCAAACCCTAGGAGGAAATTATTCATCAAGCTCTGCCGACTTTGTTGCCTACCTGGAAAAAGAGAATCAGGATCTGAACCCGGAAAACAGAGAATTTTTTTTCAACCAATATAATGATGAAATAACGCCAGAGGAAGTGGTCCGGGAAATTGATGCCAATACGGCGAAGCTGGAAAAGAAAGAACCTCGGTTTTATTCCATTACACTGAACCCCTCTGCGCGCGAACTCAAAAGAATTCAGGATAGCCGCAATGATTTAAAAAAATATACCCGGGAGGTAATGAAGGATTACGTGGCTTCCTTTAACCGGGAAATCAATGGCCGGCCGGTTAATATCGATGATATAAAATATTATGCAAAAATAGAACATCAGAGATCTTTTAAAGGTACCGATAAGCAGGTGCGTGAAAATCAACCTTACGCTAGCAAAATACTGAAATGTAAAGTTGAACTTCAAAAAATTAAACGCGGCGAAATAGAGGGTAACATATCGAAGCTGGAAAGTAAAATCAAGCAATTGGAGAAGGAAGCGCCCCATCATCAAAACGGACAGCGCATTGTACAGGGAATGCCCAAAGAAGGACATCAGAGCCACGTACATATTATTGTAAGTCGGAAAGATGCCTCTAATAAATTCAGCTTATCTCCAGGTAGTAAATACAAAGCTTCCCAGGTTCAGCTAAATGGTAAAATGGTAAAAAGAGGTTTTGATAGGGATTCCTTCTTTGAAAGAGCGGAAAAAACATTTGATACCTGTTTTGGATATCATCGAAATTTTGTGGAAACCTATACTGCTCGTAAAGAGTTTATTCAAAATCCCAAAACCTATTTTTCCTTATTGCTGAAGTTGCCTACCAATGAAAAAATGCTGGCTATGAAAATATTGAAACAAAGCGGTATGCCCATCATGCCGAGTATTCCGACCAGCCAGGCTCAAATAGCCTTGAAGGTTTTCAATCGATTAAGACGGGGAGTGGACATAGCGGTTAAATCGAGTTCGATAGGAATTTAAAATCTAATATCATGGAGTACCTGACTATAAACAGCATTATTTTATATACTACCGTAGGTAGTCTCCTTTTCTACTTCTTTTATAGAATTATCAGATTGGCCTTTTTTCTTAATACCATCCTGCTTCTAGCTTTTATATACCACGATTTTTATCCTGATTATTTACTAGAAGGTGTCTTGTTTGTCGCCTGTCCTATGATGTTGATTAATACGGTTTTCTATGTTTTTCTACATTCTACCGACTTGAAAAAAGATGTAGATGAGAAATATCAGATTCATTTTAAATCTACCGGTAAAAATTTTAAAATTGATAATATCAAAAGAGGTGCCTCTGTAATTGGTTCTGCAGGTAGTGGAAAAACTGAAAGTATTGTTTATGGGTTTCTAAATCATTTTCAGAAATATGATTTTTGTGGGGTAATCCATGATTATAAAGATTTTGAACTTACCGAAATGGCCTACCCGCTGTTTAAAAAATCAAATATTCCTTTCAAAGTGGTTTCCTTTGATAAAATAGTACATCGCGTGAATCCTATTGCACCCCGGTATCTAGAAAATGAAGAAAGTGTCAATGAAATTTCCCGGGTATTAATTGAAAATCTTCTGGAACAAAAAGAATCTGGAATTTCTGGCGCTTCAAAATTTTTTAATGATGCTGCTGAAGGGCTCATAGGAGGGTTGATATGGAAATTGAAAACTTCCTATCCTCAATGCTGCTCTTTGCCACATTTAATTGCCATTTATCAAATACTGGACACCGACAGCCTTATTGCTTTTTTAAGCTCAAACAGAACGTCCAGGGCCATGGCAGATGCCTTTATAAGTGGTAAAGATTCGGAAAGACAGACAGCTGGTGTGAAAAGTACCCTGGCGAATGCCCTGAAGCGTATTAGTACACAAAGTATATTTATGGTATTGTCTGCAGATGAAGTTCCCCTGGATATTAATAATCCCCATAATCCTGCAGTGATTTCGGTAGTGAATAATCCTAAATTTGATACGGCGTATGCTCCTGTCATAGCCACCATCATACACACGATTACAAAACAGATGAGTGTTCGTAATGCCCTTGCTTCCTTTCTCCTAATGGAAGAGGCTCCAACCATTCGCCTTTTAAATATGCATCGAATACCGGCTACATTGCGCAGCTATGATATTGCTACAGTATATGTAATGCAGGATAAAATTCAGAATGATATGATCTATGGTGACAAGGCAAGTAAAGCGATCTTAAGCAACCTTTCTTACCAGTTCTTTGGAAAGGTGAACGATCCTGATACCGCCAGATATTATGAACGCTTTTTTGAGATCATTAAGGATCCCACTAAGAGCGTGAGTCGTGGTCATAATCTTGATTTTGATACCCGGGTTACCACCGGAGAGAAGGAAATTCCGAAAATTAGAGCAGATATATTCTTTCGCTTGAAGCAAGGGGAATTTATAACCTACGCTGATGGAATTGATAGGAAAGTGCAATTTCATTTACATTCCATAAAAAGAGAACTTCCAAGTAAGATATCGCGATTTTCACAGGCGGAATTAGCTGAAAACTTTGAGAGGGTATATAAGGAAGCGCGTTCAATTTTTGAAAACTAGGGACCTATTGAACTGATTAAGTAATCATGTAGTATCAAAAATGTTATATTGATTTGAAGCATTTCTAAGATTTATTCACGAAGTAAGAATTTGAAAATTTTCAACCCCAAGAAGCTAGAAATACTATCTGCATCAATCAGGATTATTAATAAATCGATGAGATATTTTTAAGGCTACATCACGCGCTCCATTCTTTTCGTTTAATTCCAGAACCGCTCTTCGGTCATCGCTAAGTGAGAATTTTGAAAATACATAAACGAACCTTTTGGTTTGATTTGCTTTTACCATAGCAGGAGTATTTAATTGATAGAGAGGCTGCTTCAGAAGGGTTTGAACAGATGTACTCTTCCCTTTTTGCCTGGTTTGAGTAGAAAGCTTCAGAAAATTTAAGTCGAAATCCAGACTGGATTCGTTGGAAATTTGAATCACCATATAAAGCTCAGAATCTTGAAAAACTATATTTTCAATACCTAAGACTATTCCTTGATTTCGCTCTGTTAGATGAGGCTTTCGAGGTTTTTTACTTAATAGTGAAGCAGCGCTTTTATTATATTGTTTTCCATTATTTATACTAAGATTGTGCAATTCAGGTTCGATTACCTTCTTAATTACTTCAGGCGCCAACTCACCGATACTTTCAGAT
The DNA here is from genome assembly GCF_051195275.1 of Christiangramia sp. 3-2217-3z. Classification (NCBI taxonomy): domain Bacteria; kingdom Pseudomonadati; phylum Bacteroidota; class Flavobacteriia; order Flavobacteriales; family Flavobacteriaceae; genus Christiangramia; species Christiangramia sp. 3-2217-3z. Next base: position 162,469 of record NZ_JBNJLI010000008.1, read on the forward strand.
TCAGAAATGAAATAGTTCAACTTTTTTAGATGCTTTTTATATTTCACTATATAGGAGTAGATGGAATTACCACAAATAACTAACAGATTGCTTTCCTCTCCGGGAGTGGCTTGTAAAAGTCCAAAGTTTTGCTGTTTTTCCCGGTTATAGGTGAATACAAATTGTGTAGATCCCGTAATTCCCTGAGTGATTGTCTGCGGAAAGAACAGCGCAATATTTTTCTGATCATTGGCGTAAATAGTATCTAATTTTCTGCTATTTTGCGCATTTGACAAGGCAGAAACCACTATAAATACAGAAATAGCGATATATATTTTCATGTAATTGTGTTTGGATGAATTAAGAACTTTTGAAATCTTATAATTGTGGTTTTAAAATCATTTTGTAATCGTTCAGTATGGTAACCTTTACGTTTCGGTTATGACGCTTAAGGATTTTGGTGATGCCAGTTACCTGCGGAACACTAGGGATATTAATATCGCCTATAAGATCATCCAGAACTTCAGTTGTGGCCTCTGCTCGGAAATTGTTTTCCACATAGATCCCTTCGCTACCATCCTGCAGGTCGAAAGCTTTTAAATTTATAGGATGGGAATTAATATTTTCGATTTTGATGAGAACACGATTCGCTTGAAAACTTATAAATCCGAAAACAAGAGTGTTCTTGTGTATTTCCTTATTCTCAATGATTGTACTCTTGGTAATACGCAGACGAATTCTTGAGTTCGTCTCAACCACCTGTGTACCATCTACCACCACCGGGATTTCCGAAACAGTCGTACTGGAACTAAGAAATTCATTTTCTTGTGGATTGGAAGCAAAGAATAACTGATGCTCAAGTCCAATTTCTTTAGCTTCTATTTTACGCTTCGCCTGAGTTTCAGGGGTATCAATCTTCTGAGAGAGAACAGGATTTGGTCTTTCTTCTTTAGCGGAATAAATTGCTGCGTACCTCGATTCTCCCAGGGTATATATGCTATCTATGATACGTTCTTTCTGTTTTTCTGATAACTCAGGGTCATAATAGCCTAAGGAATCAATGAACTTCTCATCATATATACTCGGAGCATTGGTTTCCCTGACTTCCTTTAAATCGTTGATGGCGTCAAGTTTTGAATCGTATATTTTCTGATTTTCTTCCAAAGCTGGTACAGATGTCTGTTTAAGCGTATCGTCTTCTGCTTTGCTTCCGCCAATAAACAAAAAATAATAGGAGACAAGAAAAGCTATGATAATCAAAATGATCACGGCAAAAACCAGTTTGTTTTTTTCTACTTTTATCATAAGTGACTTTTTAATGTTATTCAGTGATCTTTCTTAAACTGTTCTCAAAATAATCTGTGATTAATAGGCCATGTGGATTATGAGGGAATTGGCGATCCACAGGTATCAATTTGCCAGAAGATACCAGTTCATAGATGTCGACGATAGCGCCACGGTTAATTTCAAAAACAACCTTAGTTTTGAAAGTAGAGTTTCCTTCACCTTCTTCAATTTCAGAATCGATACTGATCACCTTTTGAACCAGAGAATATTGTAGCAATCGGTTATAGACTCCATCCGCTTTTTTTTGACGGTATAGGTTGTCCACACTACTGTTGCCTAACCATAAAGCTTTTTCGAGATTTTTCTCATAATTGCTGGCATCAATGTTATAGAAATATTGGTGAAATAGGCTCAAATGAGCTAATGCCTCCACCATGAAATTTTCTTTCTGCGTTACTAGTTTTAAGGGAATAATACTTCCATCAGTATTGACCGCAAACGCACTATTTGAGGCTTTCTCACTGGTTGAGAAAGCGGTCCAGAGAGAAAAAATATTGCAAAGCATTCCGCAAATAACTACGGTGAATACAATAAACCTATTGATTTTTAGAACGTTGTAAATATTTTGATATGGCGTTTTCATAGGATGTAGTTAGGTCGTGAATAATCTTAGCGTAAAGGAAGTAGCCCGGCGATATAATTTGAATTTTAGAAATACAATGAAACCTATGGAACCCAATTCTACAACAGGGGCAAAGAAGCCACTGCCATAATCTGTTCCGAAAAGATTTTGCCAAAAATTCTCATTGATTTCATTATAAATTGCGTTGATAAAAGCATTAACCAGGAAAAAAGCTGGAACGAGCATATAGACCGCAGCATATAACCTAAAAAAACTATATCCTAGCGAGCGAAATTTCTCAAAGACTGAAAGGCTGAGAATTAATGGGAAGAAGGCTTGCATGATCCCTAATAGAAAAAAACGTTCAGCCAGGAAAAGAGGATAAATGAACAAATCTATAATCCAAAGGAACAGACTTATCAAAAAAGCAAGTGCCTTGAAACTATAAAGTGGGGTTACTAAAGCTTCATATAGTAATGCCATAGCTTTTCTCATGGCATCCATAGCCGAAACATCTTCACCAATTGGGATATCCTGCATTTGTAATGGCAGCAGGGAAGGGGCTGTGTCACGATATTGACTTTCTACAGCTACCAGTATTGCATCAAAAAAGCTCAGTATCTGCGTGGAGAAAATAACCAGTAATACCACCGCAAAATTTTTAGCTAGTTCTCCAGGAGAAAGGCCCCAGGTATATCCTTGATTGTCGGCGATGCCTTCATTATATTTTTTAAGAATATTTATTAAAAAAAACAGCACCGCCAATGCTTTCATCCCTACAATGGTATACTGGGAAAACTCACTATCCTGAATGGTCTGAAAAACAGCATCAATGTACTCCAGGCCCCCTGCTAAAAAAATCATAGCACACATACTTAGTAGGCGGTTTCTCGGTTATTCATTTTATCCTGCATTTTTCTAAAAGAAATGATATCGTTATATCGCTTGGTTTTAAGCTGGACATCGTTCAGCATTTCCTTAGATTCGATTTCTTTCTGTTTTAATACTGCAGCTCTTTCAGCATCGCTCATTTTTAAGTGATCACTGGATAAGATCTCATCTATGAATGCCATGGTCTCCAGGGAGTTACCAACAACCGCGCTAAATGATTCCGACACCCTGGTCACTTCCTCCGGTTTGATATAAGGCGAATTCAGTATAGCTCTTAAATCATTTTGCATGACCGTTATGAGTCGCTCATTATTTCTGCCAATTTCCCGAACAGCCTTTAAGTCCCTAATTACTGAATTGACCTTCTCAATATTTTCTTTCTGGGCTTTTAGAAAGTTGACAGTTTTTACCAGGTTCGCAGTTTGCTTGGCGGACTCAACCAATGATTTTACCAGGCTTACAAAATTTGTATTATCATATACCGGCATTCCCTGGCTGAAGGCATTTTTTGGAAATGTAAGGGCCGATACAAAGCATAATACCATTAAGGCATTCCTAAATTTTCTTTTGTTTTCCATAATATTGATTTTTAGTTTTTAAAAATTCCTTTATAGCCTCTTCCATATTGCCAGTTCTATTATTAATCGACATGATCATCTCATTTTCAGTACCATCGGTGAGATATGCGGCGTATACCGCTGGCGGTACTTCCAGGCGAAAAACGTTACTTTCCTGCCCAATTTTAATAAACATTTCTGTGTACTTTCTGGGTCCTGAAAGGTTGTTCCTGATCGATTTTAACTGGTTTAAATCATGTGTGGAAAGGTTGAGGCGGCTAACCAATTCCTTATACCCTTTTTCATTTCGAAGGCTATAGATAACCTGGGTGTTTTCCAGGATACTTGCTGAAGTGGGATTGTTGGGTAATTGATTGATGGATTGTAAGATGATACCTATAGCCCCGTTATGTTTTCGGATAGCCTGATAATAGAATTCTACACTTTCTAATACATTCTCAAATTTGAGTTGTTTGGCAAATTCGTCGAATAGTATAATTCCTTTTTCAGCTCGATTCTTCCAAATTGTTCGTTGAATCGCTGATTTAATAAGCTTGAGCATTACGGAGAGGATTTCCCTATTATCTTTTACTTCGTCTAGCTCAAAAACGATCAATCTCTTGTCTTCAATTTTATAGGTTTGATCTTCTGAAGTCTCAAATAGAAAACTGTATAACCCATCCCCCACGTATTCCGATAATACGTGTAAGAATCCAGTTAAATTAAAGTAGTCTGGATGGATTTTTAAACTATCCAGAAGATCTTGCTGATTCTTTTCTATAAACTGGTAGAAACTTTCCAAAGAATGATTTACGGAGGTACTTTCGTAATAATAGCGCAGTATTTTCTTAATCGAAACAGATTGCGCTTTAGTAATTTTAAACTCGGATGCAAATAGTTCAAAAAGGAATACCGATAAATCTTCAAGACGTTCTGGCGTTATATCATTGCTGTCTTGGATATAAAATGGATTAATACCTAAGCTTTTTCCACTCTCATATCGCAGTATGGTATACTGACCGGGATAAAGTCGGGCGAATTTGGTATAAGAGCCTCCCAGATCAATAATGACCAGACGAACCCCAGTTTCAAAATATTGTCGAAGAATGTTGTTGGCCAGAAATGACTTGCCTTCGCCAGTGGGGGCAAAAATGGCAAAGTTCCGGGCTTTGATTCTTTTCTTTTTCTCATCCCAAACATCCTTAAGAACCGGTATATTATGTTCACGGTCATTAAAGATGATTCCTGTAGGATCTGATTTATAATTCGTATTATTTATGATCAGACATAGCGCATGTTTCAGATCGGTTACATAAAGATCTTCATTAGAAAAATTGGAAGAAAAACAGCAATAACTGTTAAGGATATAATTTTTTCGTTCTTCACCTCTAGGGTAATATGGGAGGATATCAATTTCCTTAAATTCTGTTTTTAGACGGGAAGTAATTCTTTCGAGGTTTTGGGGATCCCGGTCCCAATAAATGATATTTAAATGACCGCGAATGATGCGAGAATTATCATCTGCATTGATTTTGCCAAGTATGTCCTCGATCTTGCCAAGCAAGACTTTATTTTGAGAACCAAAATTAGAACTCTTTTTCAATTCTTCGACTTTCTTATCTAGGAGCTTACGCCACTTGTGCTTGTCATCGAGATAGAGTATTTGATTGACGATATGATTTTCATCTAGCGTAAGCCCTAAGCCATCAATAAACCCTTGATGAAATACAAAATCGTCAGAAGTGAATTTCTCATTGGTTTTGCTAGTCTGTACACTTTCGCCAAAGCACAGTTCGCTATTAATGACCAGGGCATCAAAATAATTTTCTCCGATATTCATATACTTACTGTCTAATACGATATCTGTATCACAACCATCATTAAAGCCGTTGAAGAAATTATTGGTAAGCCCTATAATTTCCTTAGATTTTAAGGTTCTTATAAATACCTTCCGAATGTTATTTGTATAAGAAACTGAATCGGTTACAGAACCGATAAAGCTTTTGATAGATTCATCAGACTCGCGTAGAACTTTTTTAGAAATCTTGTGGAATGGATTGATATATTTGGAATTGTTTAGAGCCTTATTTTTTGTCAGTATGAAAAACAGGTAGCTCCGATGATCCATATATTCCCGGCCTTTAAAATGATCGTGAGTTTCTCTTTCCAGAAAACTAGAGTGCGGTAATCCTTCTGAAGAATAAGCTGTTTTAAGATAAATATCCTGTTTGTGCACCACCGTACCAACGGGTAAAGATTTTATGCTCTGAAACCAGGCGCCATGTATATCTTCATAATCTTTTTCCGATAAGGAATAAATCTCAGGTAAGGTGCATTCATAGCATAGGATAACATTGCCATTATTGGCAAAAATGATATTATCCTGAATATCGATGATGGGATGGGACGATGCCAAATTAATCTTGTCCATAATTAATATTGGTATTTCTTTTATTGCTAATGATTTTCGGAAATGTTCTTCCTATCGCGAATAGTTGCGGATTGTTTTTTATCTGTGACAAAACTATATATAGACTTAGATTCCCGACAAAAACCAATATTATGATCCCGGAGCCAAAAGAGAATATAATGACTAGGAGTGAAGCTAATATTGATATCATCATCACAGCAAATAAGGAGATGGAGAGACCAAAGATGACGGCCTGTTTCCTGATGTTTTTATATATCTCAAATCGCTTCATAAGTATTCCTGATTATCTATGAATGGCCTAATGACTTATACTACTATTGATATTAGATAAGTAAAGATGCCTACAACAGCCCCGGCGATTAATACAAAAACAAGCACGCGGGTGATTCCTTTTTTGAGATCTGCATTCTCTCCAAAGAAGTGTCCGGCGTTAAAAAGAAAACCTACCAGGAAAATAACTCCAAGAATAATAGGGAAGATGCTTCTTATTGTATTGGAAACATCGTTAACGGAATCTTCAATGCCTCCAATTTGTGCAAAAATTGGACTGGAAAGAAGTAAAAGAAGAATGGATAGATAGAATGATTTTTTCATAACGGAAAAGTTTAAATATTCGATTCGTTTTCGTTATGAGAAAGTATACAATTAAAAGCCTTAATAAGCTGTAATACAGTTTATTGTGGATAAATTTATAGTTAAGAGAATATATTTGTATTTAACTATAAATGACTACAAGTTTTATTTGTTTTAAAGGTTATAGTGTTAATAACTGAATAGTTAATTTTGAATAGAAGACTGAAAAACGTCAGTTTCTTCTATAACCGCTTAATAACTGAGCTATTTTTGACTTGCATAAGAATAAGTTTTTTAGTGTTCGGGGAAGATTTGCTCATTTATCGTTATTTCAAGTTATATCAGAAAATCAAGAACTTCTAAATTTCCTTCTATCCTAATTTAGGAGGGGGTATTTGATTTGAAACCTGCTTGTGGAAAACAAATTAAATATTAGAATACAAACTTAATTTAATAGTTTCTGCTTGAGGTTCGCACTTTGCATTTTCCATTGCTACTCCTTTAGTATCTTTATAGTAGTACTTAGATATTTCTCCATTCTGCTTAAGTTTAATTTCTCTTAATTTTTTTAGTTAAAGCAGAAACAATTAAAGACAGGAATAAGATTACTGAACGCGGGAACTTTAGGTTCCGTCAATAATAATAATCTCTCTCTACTACTTCAATAACGCTCAAGTTCTGTGAGATCTGGTTCTCGTCTTGAAGTAGATAAAAACCGAAGTAGTTTTTCCAAAAATCTGTTAAGGATAAAATTAAACATTTTACGGAGTAGACATTAGTAAATCTATCTTTGATGTAGTTGATCAGAATAGCAGCCATGATCAGTTTTCAAATGATTTAAAAGGATTTAAGAGCTTTTTGAAAGCTATTCAAAGAGATAGCTTGATTGTTATGGAAGCGACCGGTTACTATCATTACCGGCTGGCTCAGCACCTCTATGAGAAAGGAATAAAGGTATCGGTTGTGAATCCAGTTTCAGTAAAGCGTTTTATTCAAATGAAGCTTTCCAAGGTTAAGACTGATAAGAGCGATGCTAAAGCGATCTGTGAGTATGCTCAGGCGAATGAAGTCCCATTGTACACCGCTAGAAACGAAGTTCAGGCGGAATGCTTGCAACTCTTGAGTCTTCAGGATCTTTACTTGAAGCAGCGAACTGCGATTAAGAATAAAATACACGGAGAGAAAGCATTTGGCACCCCTTCAAAAGTAGTGAGTCGTTCTTTAAATCGAATGCTAAAGCAAATAGAGAAAGAACTGACCCAGATTGAAACCAAGCTGGAATTTTTAATTAGAGAAACACAGAAGGATCAATTGGAACACTTGACCAGTATACCTGGAATGGGGAAGAAGACCGCGATGCTATTGATTGTACTTACCGATGGATTTACGAGTTTTGAGAATGCCAGGCAGCTTTGTTGTTATAGTGGGCTAACGCCAACGATCAGACAGTCCGGAACCAGTGTAAGAGGAAGAAGTAGAATCAGTAAAGTAGGGAATCGAAAACTTCGGAACTTACTATTCATGTGTAGCTTCACTGCCTGTAGGACCAACAAGGCTTGCAGGGAACTCTATGAGCGTATAGTAGAGAAGGGGAAAAGCAAGAAGCTAGCATTGATAGCAGTATGTAATAAACTACTAAAGCAAGCATTTGCAATTGCTAAATCAGGAACCTATTACCAGGAAAATTATAGGTCGAAATTAGCTTAAAAGTACTTGGATTTTACCTTAGTTCTTTGTTGCTAACAGTTTTACTTGATAATCGTAAATCTTGCTTCTACATTCTCTTCGTTCGACCATTTTAAATCATCATTATACCAAATCTTTGTTACAATTTGGTTTCCAGAGCTTTTGTTTACAACACTTTTTATGATGTCTTCTTCACCATTGTCGAATACCAATTTAGTCTCAGAAATATTGTTTTCATTGACCTCATTGCTAAGGAATACAGTGAGATAGTTTTCTCCATCAATCTCAGTTTTTCTTAATCCCTTTGGATAATCTAAATTTCCTTCAAAATATCTTTCCCACTCTCCATCCATTCTGTGAAACACTTCTATTTCCGACACGTTATAAGTATTTGAATCATCCAATAGATTAATTCCTTCACTATTTTCATACTTTATGTCCGTCCCTAATGAGAAATAGGTGCAACAGTTTTCAGGATCATCTGAAGTACAAGAAATTAATACGATGGTTAAAATTGCTAGGAGTATTTTTTTCATAACTTAATTTGTGATTTTATATTTATTAGATGTTGTTTGGAGTAAATGGTTGCGTGTAAAATTGTTTGCAACGGTCTCGGTTATCGCCAGTTGGCGGAGTAGGGGACGCGGATTTGTCGGCTTAGTATTGGTCTGTTGGTCAAGTTAATTATTTTCTTTCTAACGCTACCGTCTATTGGCGATTAACCGTTGTTGTAAAACGTTTTTATCTCGAAACTTTTTTAAAAGAACTAAAATCAACTACCTTATCTTTTAAACTTTCCGTTATCATAGTTTTATATAGATTAAAATTTAGATCGATGACTAAACTTTTTTCTGGTTTTACTTTGAGTTCATAATGATCATTTATTAGAAAATTTATTTCAGTTTTGCTTTTTGGTAATTTTAGTTCAACTTGATTTTCAAAATTTGTGTTTAGATTAATCCTATTTTTATCTGAATTAATATGAACACCATAAACGGAATTTTCAAGATTATTTTCAGGATAACTATTAATTCTAAATTTAAGCACTATGGAGTCTCTTTCTTTATAGCCAGATAATGTCTTTATATTAGAACTATCGAGTGATTTCACATTAGTTTCGAATTTTATATTTAAACTGCTATTTTTTATAGAGTATTTCCCAAAACCGCTTGTCAGAATTTCATAAAATTTAGTTCCACAAAATTGATTTTTCGGTAAATTTTTTAAGCTATCTGAATATGGTGAGTGTTGATTATATTCTATATAGGAAACTTCATTTTTTGCCAGAATAGTTATTACAGTCAATTTATCTTCTGATAAATAAGTTCCTTCTTCGATTGAATTTTGTGAAAATCCTTGATATGAAATGAAACATATTAATAGGAGTATTAAATTTCGGACGTATCTCATTCTTAAAAATGTTTTACAACGGTCCCGGTTATCGCCAGTTGGCGGAGTAGGGGGACGCGGATTTGTCGGCTTAGTATTGGTTTGTTGGTCAAGTTAATTATTTTCTTTCTAACGCTGCCGTCTATTGGCGATTAACCGTTGTTAGCTGCTGGCAAATTAGTCGGATCTAATTAGGGTTAAGTTATATTGAATTACGTGATCTTAAGATAAAATTTGGTTTTTCACTAATGACTCAATTTTGAATTTTTCTACTAACCGATTGTTATTATATAGTTCTAAAAATGTATTTGATTCTTTTTCTGAAATTCGAACCTCAAAATAGTCATTTTCAGTAGTTACTTTTGTGGTAGGAGGTTCTTCGCAGTAATCTGCAAAAGTTCTTATCATTTCATCTTTCCTTTGAAATGTCCAATTTATTATGTTGCAGTAATCTCTTTTGTAACTATTTGCGTGAATTAATTTAATCGTATCAGATTTAAAATATTTATTGTTTGTGTTGTCAGTGAACCACGGTGTTGTCGGAAAATTTTTATCCTGTTTTATGGTTTCTTTGAATAAATTATAAATATTCAGTTTGCTTAATTCAATACTATCTGAGACATCAAACTTTTGAGCATTCAGAGAATTTTGAAATAGTAAAATTGAAAATAAAATCAGTATTTTTTTAATCATTTTCATATTTGCAAAAATTTCTGTTTTGCTTGCAGCTAACGGTCTCGGTTATCGCCAGTTGGCGGATTGTGGGACGCGGATTTGTCGGCTTAGAATTGTTTTGTTGTTCAAGATAATTATTTTCTTATTTAAGCTACCGCTTATTGGCGATTAACCGATGTTGGCAAGACGTTTAATAGTTCGGTTTTTTAAACTGGTCTAGATTTATTTTTCCCGAAAACTCATTCGAATAATTTCCACCAATTTCAACTCTAAGAGTGGTTTTATAGTCTCCCTGATAAATAGGTTTTGAGCTTAAAACAATTTCATTGGGTGGCAGTAGAACTGAACGTAATCCATTGCCACAACTAAAAATATATATTTGTTCAATTGGATTCCAATCATCATTTTCATCTTTAGCTTGTAAAATTATTGGAATATAACTTTCGTAGCCTATCACAATTGTGTCAGAAGAAGTGTTTTTAATTTGAATTGGATAACCTTCATAGTAATCATCCCATTGATTTTTTGATATATCGTGTTTCAATTTCTGTGTGGTATCAACCATGATCTCTAAATCAATAGTATCGAAAAACCCTTTTTTATCATCAATTCTTTCACTTAATACAAAATATGACGTCTCTCTTCTGTTCTTTATATTCTGAGAATACTTATTCCATATTTCCTCATATTTGATTGAATCCTCCTTGAATTCTTTATCATTTTGTTGATAGGATGTAGGAGGTGGTGGTGGAGGCGGTGGTTTCATTAAATCTTTGATACTATGGTCTACTTCAATCGAGTCCGTTTCGCCACCGATATATAATATAGTGCTACTTGAAACACCATAATCATTTGTGTCAAATTTATTTTTATCAATTTGGAGGGTATCAATTATGATCGGAAAATTTTGAGCGCTTTCCGACAAATCTTTTACACAACCATGCAAAAATAGAATTGTCACAGACACTATAATTTTATATTCTATTTTGTATTGCATAATTAAGATATTAAATGCTTGCCAACTGTCTCGGTTATCGCCAGTTGGCGGAGTAAGGGACGCGGAATTGTCGGCTTAGTGTTTTAATAGTTGGTCAAGTTAATTATTTTCTTACTAACGGTGCCGCTTATTGGCGATGAACCGTTGTTGTGAGCTGTTGTTAATGATCAAGTTTTTCTTATAAAGTTAAACTTATAGAATAAATACTTTTTTAACGTTTTGATTTTTGTGAAAGTTTACCTAATTGGTTTAGGAATAGGGGGTGGTGGAGGAAATTCTATGGTGACAGGATACTTATAATAGGAATTTGATTTCACATCGAATTCATAAAGAAATAAAATGGGCTTTTCTTTTGCTTGGTGATAAGTCCAATAAGCTTTCCATGGATCTGTGAAATTCAATAATTTTACATCTATTACATTTACTAAAATTCTTTTCGATTTTTCTATGTCGTAAATAAATATCGGAGATTTAAGAGAGTATTTATTCCTAAAGAAAAATTTCAATTTTTTGTTATTACTACGAGATAAGTATTTTTTAAGCTCAATAGAATCTTTTTCATTGAAATCAATGTTAACAATTTTACTCCTATCAGATTGTGCTAAAGTAATTTGAAATACAAAAAATATAAATAGATGTTTAATTTTAAAATTTTGGCTCATAATTAGCTAAGATTTGTAAAACAATCTACGAATTTCTTATTTCGAAATAAAGATCCCTTTTTAAGTTGATGGTTATAAATTTAGGATTTTCTATATGTTTAACAATTGCTCACAACGGTCTCGGTTATCGCCAGTTGGCGGAATTAGGGACGCGGATTTGTCGGCTTAGTACTGGTTCGTTGGTTAAGTTAATTATTTTCTTACTAACGCTGCCGTCTATTGGCGATTAACCGTTGTTACCTGCCGTTATTGCTATTAATCAGTTGTTCTAAGTTGAAAATTGATTAATTGAACTTACTAATAGTATCTCTCAACATTTGTTGTATCTATCATATACCCGCCTAATTCTTTATAGGTTTCAAGAAAATTTTTAAAATACTTTTTTACAGCAGAACTAGCATTTTTATGAATATGATCTAAAATTATTTCTTCTGATCTACCGTCTTTTTCTACGTATATATAGTAATCAACATCGGCCCACGATTGAACTAAGTCTTCTTGAGTTAAATCTCCATCCAATAGTTCGGAAGGCACGTTCAATAAATTAGAGCTATTGTTGAAATTTTCCAGATCTAATTCTTCATTGAATGTTGTACTTGACCATTCTCCATATTCGTCCAATTCACTATCCGCATCTTTCAATAACACTTTTTCATTGATCATGTACAAATCCCTGCAGTCTCCTCCGCAGAGTCCATATATTCCTCCAAATATTACTTTGTCCACTTGTTGAATTTCTGGTTCTGTGTTGTCGTCATTTTTAGAACAAGATAAAATGGATATTACTGAAAGGAGAGAAAATAAATATTTTTTCATTGTAGTTGTTTCTTTATAGATACTCAATTTTAAAAATGGTTGCGTATCTCAATGCAATAATTGCAGGTAACGGTTTCGGTTATCGCCAGTTTGCGGAATAGGGGACGCGGATTTGTCGGCTTAGTATTGGTTCGTTGGTCAAGATAATTATTTTCTTACTAACGGTGCCGCTTATTGGCGATTAACCGTTGTTGGCTGTAGTGCTTTTTACGGATTATTCTTTAAAGTGATTTTTATTATTCCTCGAACTTCTTTAGAAGTGTATTTTATAATAGAGTCTTTGTTATTAATTACTCGAATATTGGCAATAGAATCAGCGCTTATATTTTTGGCTTTTAAATTACTTATTTTCTTCCCATCAACTAGATATAATACGTCTAAATTTCTTTCATAGTCTTCTTTTATTTTTTGATCAAAAGGTTTTGTTTTAATTAGAATTACACCATTGACACTTTCTTCACCATAATATTTGTTAAGTTGATTTTGTCCTTTTTTTAAAATGGTCAAATTTTCTATATCAAATCGAGAAATAGAAATCGTACCTAGGGCATATTTATCAATAATAGTATCATTAATAACAATTACAGGGTTATCAGTTACTTTGTCATTTTTTTTGATACTGGAAATAATTTCATAGATATAGTTCTGATGAACTATTTCCTTTTGTGAGGGTATCTGTGCAAAACCAACGGTTAGGGAAAACATAGGAATTAGAATATATAATATTTTTTTCATTTGTTCTTTATCGAAAATTTATAGCATTACTGCCAACGGTTTCGGTTACCGCAAGTTGCGGGAGTAAGGACGCGAATTTGTCGGCTTAGTTGTTTTAATAAATGGTCTCTAAAATAGACATTTTTAGCAAACTACCCGTTATTTGCGGTGAACCGTTGTTATGTGCTGGCGTTATTACGATTCATTATTTCTAGGACTATTTTTTCTAATTCTTTTTGTTTAAACTCAAACCAATCTTCTCGATATTCCCAATTGTCTATCAAATATTTAAAATTTTGAAAAGGTTTTCTTCTGTTCAAAGCTTGGTTTAATTTTTCTTTGAATTCAGCTTCTTTGATTTGATTTTTAAAATCTTCCATTATTTTAAAGGATTCGAAACTTTCTAAAAATTCAAATTTTATTAAGTCCTTTTTCTGAGATTTCACCTTCTCTAAATCATCTTTAAAAACCTCTTTATTATATTCTTCATCACCTGTCGCCATTAAATCAGCGTTGGGAATGCAGATTAATTCTTTAGTTTTTTGATTAAAAAAGCATTCATTTCCACAATCCAGTTGCTGTGCTATCTCTTTTATTATATTTTGATCAAGTTTATCCATAAAAACAGCCATATTTATCTTCTTGGATAGTTTCTAAAATTTTATTCAAATGTGTAGAATTTGGGAATGGTTCGTATAATTCCCATTTTAGATTTCCACGCATCCAATATAAATTCCAGGTATTTCTGGTTTTGTAATATCTAATTTTTGCAAATGGAATCTGAATTATTTCTTTTGGATTATCCCATTGAGGTCTGATTTCGAAAATTTCAATTATTTTTCCATCATAGGAATATCCGAAATCTAGTTCCTTTCTAATTTCAGGATCTTCTGGCCTTAAAGATTCAACGTATTTTTTTATCGTTGATTCATTTATGTCAATTATATCTTCTTTCATAGAATTTTTCTCTTGTCTTGTACTGAAATAGGTTTACCATTTTTGAATGATTTTTTAGACATTTTAAATGGTTAATAGTTCTAATTTTTGCTGGTTCATTTTGTAGGAACGGTAGGGTAGATCTCCTTTCAAGTGAACCTGTTTTGGTGTTTTTAATTGAAGACTAAAATGCGGTCTTTTTTGATTGTAAATTTCGACGGCACTTTTGAGCATCTTCCTGGCTAATTTAAGATTTTTAATGGTTCGTTTTAAACCGTATTCATATTTAAGTGTTTGATTAATTCTTTCAGCGACTGCATTTTCATAGGGATCAGACTGTTGGGTCATACTTATGATGAGTCCGTTTTCTTCAGCAAAACTGGTGTATTCCGGATTACAGTACTGGATTCCGCGATCTGAATGATGAATGATCTTCTGTTCTTTAAACTTTCTGTTTTTAAGAGCTATTCTGAGCGCATCGATACAAAGTGATGTCTTCATATGATTGGCGATCTTATAACCCATGATCTGCTTTGAATAAGCATCGGTGACCAGGGCCAGGTAAGCATGCCCTTTTTCAGTTTTGATATAGGTGATGTCGCTTACCCATAGTTGTTCCGGCCTGGTAGGCACTTTGTCTTTAACCAGGTTTCTGTATTTAAAGAATCGATGTTTAGAATAGGTGGTGATATGATGTTTCTTAGTTTTGGCTACCAGCAGGTTGTGGCTTCGCAGGAAGCGATAGAACTTGTCTCTTCCCATTTTGATGCCTTGCCGGCGCATAACTTCTTTTAATAATTCATAGAGTTTTAAGCCACCGGTTCGATGGCCGATCTCCTGGCGCTTCTCCAGGACCATCTTGCGAACAATGTGTTCGGTTCTATTTTGAGTATGAAGAGATCTCAGGCGCTTGTAGAAGGCCTGTTTAGAGATCCCAAAACATTGGATCAACCATTTCTTTTTAAACGGTCTTGTTTCTTTTTTTCGATCTCTTTGGCTAATGTTTCGGGCAATGACTTTTTTGCCATGTCCACTCCGGTAAGGAGCTCCATATCGGCAATGACATCCTGCTGAAAATCTTTCACGAATTCCAGTTCTTCGATTTTCTCTTTTAGCCTTTTGATCTCATCTTTCTTGCTCATGTATTGCTTCTTTTGATCTAAGGTAGCATATTTCTTTATCCAGAAGTAGATTGAAGTTCTGGAAACCTGGTATTTATCGGAAGCATGATTAATGGAGATACGTCCATTATGGATCTCATCGATGATCTTGAGCTTAAGATCAAAGCCTACTTTTTTGTAGGAATTTTTTGGACAGTCTTGATTTGTTGTTTTCATCTGATAGGTAACTAAGTTGTTTAAATTTTAGTAAACCTATTTCAGGAAATGACATCTAAAACGCTTGCACATAACGGTTACGGTTATCGCAAGTTGCGGGAGTAGGGACGCGGACTTGTCGGCTTAGTTTTTTTTTCTTTCTTGGTTTCTAAAATTACACTTTTTCGACTAAACCCGTTATTTGCGATGAACCGATGTTGCCTGCAGTTTTAGGGCAGGTTTATTATTTCAATAGTTTTTTTCTTCTTTTCATGATCTTCAATTCGAATTTTCACCTTTTCGTAACGCCAGCTTTGATTTTCTCTTTCTGCTGTTAAATCTAATTTTCCATTTCCTTTTGAACCCTCAACTTTTATAGTTGAATTTACTGTTTGATTATCATTTGAAAAATTGACTTCTCCGTTTAAAATAGTCATTTTGTCTATGGGCTGAATTTCTCCAATTTCATCTAATACTCTTTGGTCGGAGTTAGCCTTCTCAATAGCATTATTGTAGAGTTCTTGATCTGTATATGCCTGGGTTAAATCAGTTGCAACTTTTCCCATTCCGGATGATGAAAACAAGTAAAAGACAACTGCTAAAACAACTATTATTGGAATTATCCATTTTAGACTTCTTCTCATATTTTCTTGATTAGTTTTTAGTAAATGTTTTATTCGCTTTTTTTCTAGCTTTTTCGAAAGACTCTTTTCTAAACCTTGGATCCACATATCCGAAGAAGCTTGTTGTACTATCTTTTTTATGTACTAAAACAATAAATTTTTCACCTTCTTTAAGGCGTGCTTTAATATTTTCTTCGTATCCTTCTAATGGTTTTTCTTTTCCAAGAAAGTATTCGTAAAATAGAATATTCGTTTTTGGAATATGGTAACTCAATCTATTTTCTTTGACTCTGCCAATTACTTCATAAAATTCTTCTGGATCGTAATCTTCATATTCTAATCTTTTATTATTCTTTGAATTTGAACAACTAAGAATTGAAGTGCCTGTTATTATTAGAAAAATTAAAGTCAGTATTCTTTTAGTCAAAATCATTCTGAAAATTGCTGGCAACTGTCCCGGTTATCGCCAGTTGGCGGAGTAAGGGACGCGGATTTGTCGGCTTAGTATTGGTTTGTTGGTCAAGTTAATTATTTTCTTACTAACGCTGCCGGCTATTGGCGATTAACCGTTGTTGCCCACAGTTATTTTATCAATAAATGTTATTAGTAGATTTTATTTGTTTTATCCCATATAACCAAGTCGCTTCTTTTTGTGAATTCCAATCTACCCTTTATCACAACACAGTAAATAATATTTATGGTTCTAACTCACACGCACAGCGAAATCCTGTAAGATCATTTGGAAACTCAATAGGATTTATATTTTTCCAATTCTCCCCAAATAAATCATCTGTACTTGTAAATTCAGAAATCCGATATAATATAAAACCATTAATATATTTATCGGTGCGAAATTTAGTTGGGTTTTTACCATTATGAAAAGTGAATTTATTTAATCGAGAAAAATACTTTTTTGACGTAGTCAATTCTTCTTTTGTGGGTAATCGATATTTAACATTTTGGATTGCAGTCTTATTGTCATTAACTGGGTGATATTGCACCATTTCTGTTCTCCAATTGCAAAAATCTTGTGCTTGTCGTTTTGAAATTCTAAGAACTGGAGAATACTTATATTTAATATTTTCAAAGTAATTTTTCTTTGTTAAGAAGCTTTCATTTTTATCTAAATTTTTTAGAAATGAAGGATACATTACAGTTAATCTATCCGGTTTCTTATCTACAGTTTTATAGTATTCAGAGAAGGAGTCAAAACCTTTCTTTCTCAGAAAATGTTTTGCAGTCAAATATTCTAAAAACATGAAGTTAGTTATCGGAGCTTTATCAATAAAAATGCTATCATTTAATTGAATTGTTCCTGGTGGAATTTTTGATTTTTTCTGACCTAATAAAATCGTAGTAGTCAGATTTAAAACTAAAATTAAGAGTAAAATCTTCTTCATAATAATTGTGGGCAACGGTCTCGGTTATCGCCAGTTGGCGGAGTAGGGGATGCGGATTTGTCGGCTTAGTATTTTGTTGTTGGACAAGT
>NZ_JBNJLI010000009.1:0-126143 GCF_051195275.1 Christiangramia sp. 3-2217-3z
GGAACCGGACGAAGAAAATCAAGGATTAGACGAAGAAGAAAAGGAAGCAGAATTATCGATCAGGTCAGCATTGATCAGCGACCAGCACATATTAACCTTCGAGAAGAAAGCGGACACTGGGAAGGTGATCTTATGGTAGAAGCCAATCACAAAAGTGTCATAGGAACTATTGTAGAACGCAAGTTCAGATACACTTTAATTATAAAATTAGATCATAAAAAGGCTAATCACGTCAGTAAAAAATTCTCCAAAACCTTGAATCAAATAGATCCAGTTTTTAAGAAAACGATGACTTACGACAACGGAGTTGAAATGGCTGCACATAAAAAAATTACACAAAAAACAGGAATGCAAATCTACTTCGCTCACCCCTATTCTTCCTGGGAAAGAGGCACCAATGAAAACACCAATGGACTCATCAGAAGATACCTTCCAAAAGGAACAAATTTTAATACCATTGATCAAAAACGATTGAAGATTATACAGGATAAACTCAATAACAGACCTCGTAAAATTCTGGGGTTTAAAACCCCACAGGAAATGATGGATCTTGAACGAAAAAAATTATATTTGAATACCTAACCTTTAAACTACGCTTTGTTGCGTTAAGACCTTGAATCCAGCGTACTGAATGTTTTCTATTGTTCCTATGCACCGTTAATAGTGCTGAAGTGTGAAGGTTAATTCTATTTTGATATCCAAATAGAATTTCTAAATTTGACAAACATCAAAAATTACATCAATGCATCACAAATTTTACCTGTCTCTGCTTTTAGCAGTTGCAGTTCTATTTTCATCCTGCACTTCAGACGATAGTGCTCCATCAATCGATTATTCCATCAAATCTGACGATCATCTAAAAATCCTGAGTCAGTATGACAACGGCTGGATCAAAGAAGCAAAACATGTAGATTCAGAAGACCTGCCTATACATGAGGTCACGTATCATGAAAACGGATTCATCAAATCGGCTAAAGTATATAACTTCTATCAGGATCGGGAATTATATATGGAGGTGAGAAGAGATGAACAAAACCGACCTCTATGGTCCAGGTACTATACTCCTGAGGGCGATGTATGGTTTGAAACGGCGTATGAGAATGGTTTAGTTTCAGAAAAAATCGTCTACAGCGAACTAGGAACTTCGATACACACTTACACAAATGGAGAAATCACTTCCATTGAATTTATAAGTACGAATGGCCTGGATAAAAGTATTACTTCCCATGATCTGGAAACAGGTACAAAAAACGTGAAAATCACCAAAAATTCTGAAGTGATTCTGGAACAGCAATTTAATGATCAGGATGATTTTGGTTCAGGTATTTTAACTAGTAACCATGCTCCAAAGGCCAATTCTTTCAATGAACCTCAAACCGGCTACTTAACAATAGGAACGTCTTTTAAACATAGTCCTGTCTGGCAATTCAATGCAAATCCTAAAGATGATGTGATTGGTTACAGAAAGTATGCAGGTTTGCACCCACCAGCTTCAAAATTTGCAGTGCAGCACGCAGTTAATTTTGAGATGTATCAATCTATTATTGAACAATATCCTTATACTGAAGACCAGGTTTTAATCCTTGGTTATAAAGAAAATGAAGGAAATACTGCAATAATTGACGTTAGTAGAGACGAAAGGTTAGCTATTGATGCAGAACGGCTTGAAAATCCCGACTTATTTGCTCTTAAATATGGAGATCAGTACGTAAATAAAATTCATTACGGGAAAAATCTTATAGTCGTTGGCGCGTTACGAAATATGCCAACGCATGTTACAGCGATTGAGCAAGTGAACAAGATCGCAGAAAAACGGATGAACGATATTCTAAGCGGCTCTAACCTGGTAAGTGATCATGAGATGGAAATACTGGATAAAGTTTGGTTCGAAGTCAAATTATTTTCCACCTTCAAGAATCAGAGAAACGGGATAGTGCTCGAGGACACTGATGATTATCAGGAAGCTTTGGATGAGTTTATAGCAGCGGATCCTGAAATTATCCAGTTTGAATATGCTAAATTCGAACATCTGGTTCAATAACATTTCAAACAGTTCTATACAAAAGCCATTCATTTCCGGATGGCTTTTTCTTTTCTGAAATTTAAATATTTTATATTAGAGCGTTATTACGATTATATATGGTCAAATTTTTCTTCCGAAGTAGATTCTTAAATATTATTTGTGTTCTATTGCTTATGACTGCCGCAACGGTCAATTCCCAGAATAAAATATCTGGAACCGTTCTTAGTGCCGAAGATTCAACCGCAATCATAGGTGCTTCCATATACTTTGATGGAACCAGTATTGGGGTTTCTTCAAATCAGGATGGGGATTTTGACATCTCCTTTATGGATAATAATTCCGCACTAATAATTACTTCTCTTGGTTACGAAGCGCTTGTATTAGATGCTTCAGAAATATTAAAAAATCCTGTAGATTCAAAATACTACTTACCTTTTAAACGTGAAGAGCTGGAAACTGTTTACCTTGAAACAGACCCATGGAGCAGATCGCGAAAACTTCGGCACTTCAGAAAAGAATTTCTGGGAAGGAACTACGCGATGTACAACTGTAAGATTATAAATGAGGACGCAATTAAGCTTAGATATTCCCCTTCAGAAAAAACTATGAAAGCTACCGCAATTGAGCCTTTAATCATACATAACGAATATTTAGGGTATGCCATTAGTTACAGCCTTGCCGACTTTGAGCTGGGATTCCAGATGAATGGCGGTCTACTTCTACCCTACTCCACTTATTTTGCCGGTTCAGCCTACTTTCAGTCATTAAAAAAGAAAACCGGCAGAAAGGTATTGAGAAACAGAGATCGTAGTTACTATGGTTCATCACTTCATTTTATGCGCTCACTTTACAAACATAAACTGGAAGAAAATAACTTCGCGATCTATCATAAACGTTTCCAAGTGCCTACCTACAAATTTTTCAACATTAGCGAGGAAGGAAAAAATCGAAAAATAGAATTACTTAAGGATGAATTGAGCATTCTCTACGATAAAACGGAGCAGTCTGCCATCGTTTCAAAAAATACGTTTACCATAGATCAATTTGGAAATCCGTCGCCACCAGAAGCCATACTTCTAAAAGGAATAATGTCTGAAAAACGAATTTCAGAACTTCTTCCTCTGGATTATAAGATCAACTAGAAAAGTGTGAATAAAAGTTTGGAATTTAATTCTACCATCAATTAGTATAGTATGTTATTTAATGATCTATCTTCACTCCCTAAATAACTAAAATACAAGATGCTTCTTTTCTGGATATCAACCATCATCGCATTTATAATTATCGCATATATTGTACATAAATTCTTCTTTAAAGATGTTCGAGGGAACCCAGCTGAGGATAAAAGGCTATGGAAATTCTGGGGTATAAGAACGTTTTACTGGCAGGGAGTTTTCCTTATTACGCTGGGAATTCTCGCACTAATTCTGGCAATTATTAAATGGAGCGGCGTCTGGCCTTTACTTAATTAAACTTAGAATTTCTACGAAAATGTTTATTGTTATTGAAGAACTATTCGAAAAATGATACTTTAAAGGCATGATAACGTAGTTCTAACCGTTATGGTATTTTTTTACAGAAGCCAATTCAAATTAGGGCTTCTGTAAAATTTTCCTTTTAAAGAAAGACAACCACAGATATTTGATTACGAGTACTTTATCTGAAGGACTTAGATTAAAATTATTTTTTCGGAAAAAAGCTGTAACAAACTAATGTTTAATTCGTTGTAATAATACACCATGGAAAAATATAATTCATGATCAAAATTATTGTAAGCCTTGCTATGCTTTTAGCAAGTAGTATTGTCACATCACAAAATCAACCACAAAACATTCAGACTCAACTGGACTCGATCTGGAAGACAGACCAGGATATAAGATTCGAGCTCATAAAACTTCAGCAGGAAGGGAAAATGAATTCAGATGAAACGAAGGAACTGGCTCAGCAAATGAAAACCCAGGACTCTGTAAATCTGGAAAAGGTTGAAAGTATACTTCAGAACGGATGGCCAGATGATCTCAACATGCAAGGGAATCAAACTATTTTCCTGGTGATTCAGCATGCCGATTTGCAAACTCAAAAGGAATATCTTCCGGTAATTGAAAAAGCAGTGCAGGACAACAAAACATTCCCCGCGAACCTGGCTCTCTTAAAAGATCGAATGGCCCTACGTGAAGGTAAAAAACAAATTTATGGTAGTCAGATTTTTATCGATTCCAATACCGGTAAAAAATATGTACAGCCTCTTCAAAATCCTGAAGGAGTAGACAAACTACGTGCTGAAGTTGGCTTACCTTCCATGGAAACTTATTTGCAACAATCATTTCAAATGGGCTGGAAACTTGAAGAATATTATAAGAATTTGCCAGAGATTGAGAAACTGCTTGAAGAAAGGAAGTCGGCGAAATAAAGTTTTAGATACATATCTTGACTATCAGTTAAAAAATTTGGAACATCATTGGTAATTTTAAAAGTTCATTTTAAGTTATTTTTGGAAGAAGATAAATAGATAACTACACACCTAATGCCTGCTACCAAAAGTAAAATTGTTATTCGAACCATACTTTTAGCTGGTACGGTGATATCGCTTTATTTTGTTCCATGGATACTCATCTGGGCGTGGATACTGCCATTACCGGACAGCGTGCAGGAACAATTAAACGAAGGTATCGAGCATGGTTTTGATGGCACTATAGTATATATTCAGCAGGGAGATCACCCAGCAGAATATTATACAGCCGGATGGCATGACCGCGACCGCATGATTAGAGCTTATCCCGAAGCTTATTTTAAAATTGCGAGTATTGGTAAACTGTATGATGCGGTCGCAATTACGAAACTGGTAGCCGAAGACCTTATATCTCTGGATAAAAGTATCCTTGAATACTTTCCTGAGTTTGCCGGCCGAATCGAACATGCTGAAAATATCAGCGTTCGAATGCTTGTCCAGCATCGTAGTGGTATCCCGAATTTTACTGATGTCCCGAACTTCTGGATGCATCCGCCGGAAAATGAAGAACAAACCCTGGAACTATTCCTTGACAAACCAGCCAGTTTTGCACCGGGAACAGATTATGCCTATTCAAATTCGAATTATTTCCTATTAGGTTTACTCATGGAGAAGGTGACCAATAATTCCAAAGAACAGGTGATAGAGAAAAAAATCCTTAAACCCCTGAAGCTTAAAAATACTTTTTTCAGCCTGAATGAGATTGATCTGGATAAACTAATGAGCGGTTATTATGTTGGAGTTGAAGAAGATATCAAGTCTACTAATTACCATTCGATGATCGCTACAGCGCAGGATGTGGGAATCTTTATAAAAGCGCTGAACACTGGTGAAATCCTTACCAAAGAGGAGAATGATATCTATTCTTCCATCTATAAATACGATCATACCGGATTAATTCCTGGTTACCAGAGTATTGCAAAATATCATAAAAATATCGATACGGTAGTGATCCAGTTCGTTAATACCGCAAATTTTGATGGCTATACCTGGAGTATTTCTGAAATTGTTTATGGCCGAATTCTAAAAATATTAGAGAAGCGCGACTAAGATTTATCTATTTGCCTGCAATAATTTCAAGTGTAAATGCTGTAATAGCATGATCGATTTACCATCCTTAATTTCTCCCGATTTAATCATTTTCAACGCATCAGAAAACTTAAGTTCCAGGACTTCAATGTCCTCCTGTTCTTCAGCGACACCTCCACCCTCGCCTATTTTCATGTCTTCATGATATTCAGCAATAAAGAAATGTACAATCTCGGTCACCGAACCAGGAGACATATAAGCTTCAAAAACCTTTTCGAAATTGGAAATCTCATACCCGGTTTCCTCCTGCGTTTCTCTTCGAATACAATCTTCAGCATTATCCATTTCCAATAATCCCGCACAGACTTCGATCATCATCCCTGAAGGGTTACCGTTCAAAAACGTAGGCATTCTAAACTGCTTGGTAAGAATTACACTTTCATTTTCTAAATTGTATAAAAGAATCGCGGCGCCATTTCCGCGATCATAAGCTTCTCTACTTTGATTTTCCCAAATACCGTCATTTCTTCGGAAGTCAAAATTCACCTTATTAAGCGTAAACCAGTTATCAGATAAAATTTCTACTTCTAAATTATCTACTCTTTCCTGTTCCATGTCTTCGGAAAATTTTAAACATGCAAGATACTGAGCAGTTTCCATTTGAAATCGTGAAAACCAGTTATTGTGCATAAAAACTTCAATTGGCTGAATTACAAATAATTTACTAACTTGAACTTCATTGAAAATGAATGTTTTACGAAAATCACAAGGCATGTCTGTAGAGCGAGGTCCCAAAAGTTTACACGAACATAATAGATCATTACTGTACTCCCAGAAACCTAAATTCAAGGAAGACCTTCGGGACCCCATAAATAGTGATCGTATACGTTTGGATGGTGTCAAATTCAGAAATTACACTTCAGAAGAGCTTGAGCAGGTATTAGCTGAAATAAAACTTAATGCTGCCCGGGATCTCCAACATCAATATAAATTGATGGTTATATCTTCGATTATTTCCGTTTTGATCATGCTCTTTTTAAAGTATAAATTAGATCAAAGATTCAGCATCGTAGAATCTGCAGCTACCGATCTACTATAATCACTTAGATTTCCTGACTTCAGAAAACAGTAATTATAAATAGCCAGCTATCTGGACCATATATCTTATATTTCAGCTATAAAAAATTTAGAGAAAATACCAATGAAGAAATTCTTAGCAAGCCTATTATTACTACTTACACTTAGCTTAAATGCACAGGAAATTTCAGAAAAAGAAAACCAGGATGATTATCTACATGAACTAATCGCAGATCTGGTTCAAAAAGAAGAAATTACGAAGGATCCTGTCATCATTTTAAATGAACAACTTCTAACAACCGAGGCTTTGGATACACTTAACATTTCAAAATTCGAAATAACCTCTTATGCCGTTATCAAGAAAAATCAGGAAGATGTCGAGGACAAATTTCGTAAACAAGGACTGAATGGAGTGCTCATGATCAAAACCAAATCTTTTCAGGAGACCCTAAGCAATAAAAATTACCTGGCGAAAGAGGATGTTTTGTATCTAATTGATGGAAAAGCCACACATAGCTCGATGCTTAAAAATATGGATCCGGAAACCATTGCTAAAATTGATGTTTTGAAAGATCAGGATTCTATCGCAAAATATACAGATGAGGAAGTCAATGGAATTATAAAGATTCAGCTAAAAAAAGGGAGTAAGTAACAGTGTACTGCAATGCGTATTATAAACTTTATAATTTTTACTAAATTGAAGGAAGTTTAATAAAAGTATTGAATCATGAGTAAACCAGACTTCAGTAATCTACGCTGTATCTATATTAATTGTACTCTGAAAAAATCTCCAGAGGAGAGCCATACTTCTAAATTGATAGAACTTTCTGCAGAGATCATGCGGCGGGAAAATGTGGAAGTGGAAGAAATAAGGTTTATCGATCATGATATTGCTACTGGTGTGTATCCCGATATGAAAGAACACGGTTGGGATAAGGATGAATGGCCAGCTATTTATGATAAGATCATGGCTGCCGATATCTTAGTTCTTGGAACTCCTATCTGGCTTGGAGAAAAATCTTCCATTGCGCAGAAACTTATCGAAAGATTATATGCCATGAGTGGTGTTCAAAACGATAAAGGTCAGTATGTCTTTTACGGTAAAGTTGCAGGCACGCTTATCACCGGGAATGAAGATGGAATCAAACATTGTGCGATGGGGATTCTTTACTCTATGCAACATGTTGGTTTTAGCATTCCTCCTCAGGCCGATGCAGGCTGGATAGGTGAAGTGGGGCCTGGGCCAAGTTACGGTGATACCGAGTGGAAAGACGATAAACTTGATCCACCAGCTGGTTTTGGAAGTAATTTTACTAATAAGAATACTACTTTCATGACCTATAATTTAATGCATTTAGCGTCCACTCTCAAAAAACAAGGCGGTTATCCTGCTTATGGAAATTCGGCGGAAGGCTGGGAAGATGGTAAGCGCTGGAATTTTGAAAATCCTGAGTACAGCTAAATGTAATTCCAGAATATAATTAATGAGAATCCTTTTGAACTTTTTGCTTTTCCAGAGAAATATTATTTTCACAGCCTTGCCTATCTCTCTACTGATTGCCGCTCTAACTTCTGAATTTTCAAATTTTGGATTCTTCTACTTTCTTACCAGTGTTTTGATTCACCTCAGTGTTTATAGCATCAAACCTCCTAAAGAACTATTTTTTTATTTAAATAACGGAATCTCCAGAGTTCAGCTCTTTTTGAGTACAATTCTTATTTCGGTTTTAATGATTCTTATATCGCAGCTTTTTGAGTAAACTTGAACTGGATAGTGTACAAAAGACTTATGGTGGTCAAAAGATCCTGAACGATGTTTACCTACAGTGTTCAACTGGAGAAGTGGTTGGTTTGCTGGGAAGAAACGGAAGTGGGAAATCAACGCTACTGAAGATCATGTTTGGGTCATTAACGGCCGACAGCCGGTTTCTTAGAATAGACGAAAAGGTTTATACAGGCTCAAGAACGATTCGTGATATTAAGTATTTACCGCAGGATAGTTTTTTAATTAAAAGTATCAGTGTAAAGAGTACTATCAATTTATTTCTTAGCGGCGAGTATAGCCGAATAGTTCTGGAATTACCTATAGTGAAGCCGTTATTGCGAGAACGAGTAGGCCATTTAAGTTTTGGACAAAGAAGAACCCTGGAAGTTCTGCTTTTACTTTTTTCTGAATCCAGGTTTCTATTGCTGGATGAACCTTTTAATGGACTCAGTCCTACCAGCAGAGAAGTAATTTCGAAACTTATCCAGGAGAGAAAAGAACATAAAGGCATCATCATTACAGATCATGATTACCGCAATGTAATTTCACTATCAGATCGAATCATGCTAATGGAATATGGTAATCTTCGGAAAATTGAAGATCTGGATGGCTTAAATTCGTACGGTTATCTCACTTAGAACTTTTGTAAATTAAGCCTTGCTCGTACTGAAATTTCAGAAAAAGCATTAAATCGTAACTTTAGACAAAAGAGGCTATGAAAAATCATTACAATTTGTTCATGTTATTACTGCTTGCATTAACAATGACCGCATGCGGACAGACAATAAAAGATAACACAGACGAGAAAACCTATACTTTTAAAGACGGCGATCCAAACGGAATTGGAAAGTGGTATATGGGTAGAGAGATCGCGCATGTCATGGGTTACCAGGGAATAAACTGGCTGGAAAGATCTGATCGCGAAAAAGAGGAAAATACAAGTCAGTTGCTGAAGAACATGAATATCCAGCCTGGTGATACGATCGCTGATGTTGGTGCCGGCAGTGGTTATCATGCTTTTAAAATGGCGAAATTGGCTACCGAAGGTTTTATTTATGCCATAGATATACAGCCGGAAATGCTTCAGGCGATTTCAGTAAAGCAGTCAGAACAACAAGTAAATAATATTCAAACCATTCAGGGTTCAGAAAAAAGTATTAACCTGGATGGGAATTCAGTTTCAAAAATATTGCTGGTGGATGTCTATCATGAATTTAATTTTCCGAAGGAAATGATAGAATCCATGCATAAATCTCTGATTTCTGATGGTAAGATCTATCTGATCGAGTATAAAGCTGAGGATGCGAACATTCCAATCAAGGAAATTCATAAAATGAGCGAAAAACAGGCGGTAAAAGAATTTGAAGCTTCCGGTTTTAGACTAGAGCAGAATATTGAGAATCTACCCTGGCAGCATTGCCTGATCTTTGTAAAAGAAAAATCGAACTAGTTCTGTTGAAAAAATCTAATAAATCTATAAATTCAGCAATTCTAAATCCAGATCAATCTGAGAAAGTTTTTTAACCTATGACGTGGAAATACCTGTTTCTAAGCATCTTTGTGAGTTTCATGTTCTATGCACCCAACTCATATGCGCAACTCCCGGATATCGAGATCATGCATGAGCGCAGAGGGGATAAAAGTATCGAGTTCAGTTACCGGAAGAATAAACCGGGTACATACTATCTAAAGTTGGAGTTTCCAGATCTTAAAAACACCAACCACGGTGATCACAAACAGATCTTGGATCATGACTATGGCAATCTTACCGTATTGCGTCCAATTAATCGGGAAGAGGAAATAGGCTATTCCTATACCTTCTCCTATATACGGGGCATTCCAAATCCTGAAGTGGACTCAACTTTTAAGTACTTGTTACCTCTGAAAACTTCAGGAACCGCCAGAATAGTAGAGACCACGCAAAAAAATGCAGCCGAAACCCAGGAGGTGCTTCCAGGAAACTGGATATGGTATATAATCACAAAAGGTGAGAGTTTTCCTGTTCACGCAATGAGGGAAGGTGTAGTTGTAGAAGTACGAAATTCAAAATCTGATAGTATTTCCCAAGATGTAAGAAACAGCGTTATTATTGAGCATAAGGATGGAACCTATGCAAATTACCAGAGATTGGAAGAGATAAAAGTTCTTCCAGGAGAAGAGGTAAATCCAAACCAATATCTTGGCGATTCTCAGCAGTTCGAAGACCAGAAATACCGACTTGATTTTTCCATAAATTACATTTATAGTGAGAAATTCGAAAAAAACCGCCAGAATGCATTGAAACAGGATGAAGCAAATTTTAAATTCCTGAAGCCGGTTTTCTATGCGAAAAATCATTCTGGAACTATCGATTCTGGCAAAGAATATACCATGGAGATGACTCAGGAAATCTTTACACAGGATTTTTCTAAAAGAGATCTTAGAAAATTTAAAAAGGATCCGTCACAGTTTAACTGGTCAAATTGATTAGCCTTTATTAAATTGTAATGAGTAAATATCTTTGATAAGAAAAACGAGATTTTATATGTGGAGTACTATCATCATCATTTTTATCATTCTAACCCTCGTTCTATGGATCTGGGCACTTGTGGATATTCTAAAAACCAGGTTCAGTTCCCCCATCCTACAGGTATTATTAATCCTTATGATCTTTTTATTTCCTGTAATTGGATCACTTGTATACTTTCAATTCAAGCATAGGTTTACGGAATCAAAAAGAAGCTTTGAACCTGCTTTCAAACCGAGAAATTAGCATTCAATTTCTACATTCTTCTGAAGTTTAGCTTAATAACGAATGCTGCTACAGTTATAAAGTTTTCTTCGGAAGTAGTCAACAGTCTTCCTGGCTATCAAGTTTGTTGTAGTATGATAGTTTTCTGAAACATTTTCCTATTTTCGTCGGAAGGTGAAGCCCCTATGAATAAACAGAAATCTAGAATTAGACAAGCACGGATCTTAAGAATTTTCAGAAAGATACATCGTACTATGGGTGCTTTTTTATTCTTTTTCTTTTTTATCGTATCCATCTCCGGAATCCTTCTGGGAGCCAAGAAAAATACTGCTGGCTATATTCTTCCAGAAACCCAAACCGGGCAAACTTCAAATTTTGAAGAATGGAAATCTATAGCTGTTCTGGAAAATATTGCACAACAAACATTGAAGGATTCAGTTTCATCTTTATTATCCCACGATATTGACAGGATGGATATTCGAAAGGAAAAAGGTATTGTAAAGTTTCTTTTCAAAGACCATATTCACGAGATACAACTTGATGGTACTACTGGTGAAGTACTAAATATTGGCCAGAGAAGATCTGATGTTATCGAAAATATCCATGATGGTTCTATTGTAGATGATTACCTGGGCACCGGTGGCTATTTTAAATTGGTCTATTCTGTTAGTATGGGAATTGCATTACTAGTATTTACCATTACCGGATTCTGGCTTTGGTATGGTCCCAAAAAATTGCGTAAGACCGGCAGATAATCTATTTTAAAAGCTTCTCTCCTACTTCGTAATGTATATAGTTTCGCTTCATCCATAAATATCCAAAGCAATCTATTAAAGGTTTGATCAACCTGTTTCGCAATCCAAACTTTGCAGTTCCTGCTATTCTTGGATAATGGCGAATTGGGATCTGAATCACTTTTCCTCCCTGTAACATGATCATTGCCGGTAGAAACCTGTGTAGTCCTTTAAAAAAGGGAATTCGCTTAGCGTAATCTGTATGCATGATCTTTAGTGGACAACCCGTATCAAACATCCCGTCGTTTGTGAAAAAGTTTCTGACGTTATTGGCTACCGTGGAAGAAAGGTTCTTTTTAAAAGAATCCTTCCGCTGATTCCTGTAGCCATTTACTAATTGATAATTATTGATTTCCTTGAGCAGAACTTCAAAGTCTTCAGGATCTGTTTGGAGATCAGAATCTATATAACCAGTAAGACTTGTGGATACATGATCGATCCCAGCTTTGATCGCCGCACTCAAACCGGCGTTTTTCGTAAAAGATATGTAACCGAAATGTTCAGATCTTTCACAGATTTCCCTGACCATTTTTAAACTATGATCTGTTGACCCATCATTTACCAGTAATATTTGAGTGGGAACACTGGATTTTTCTGCATACTCTCCAAGTTTCTGCTCAACGCGGAGCAAGTTCTCTTCTTCGTTATATAAGGGAACTATAACAGTTAATTGGTGCATTCAGAAATCTTAGTCAATTAGTATATGAAAATCTTAAACTGCCGCAAATATATAAATATTGCTTAATAGTAGTTCCCATATGATTCCGAAGCATAAAAAAACCGACAACACAAATGTTGCCGGTTTCTTTTGTCGAGATGACAGGATTTGAACCTGCGACCCCACGCCCCCCAGGCGTATACGCTACCAGACTGCGCCACATCTCGATTGCTTAGCAAAAATAAGCTGGTTTTGTAGAAATTTCAAAATAATTTCGAGTAAACAATAGCCTTACTAAAGGTCCATTTCTTCCATAAAAGTATCTGGATGAGCTCCAGTACGCGTATTATCTTCCAGACCATTAATTTCAGCTACCTCATCGTCTGTTAATTCAAAGTCGAAGACATCGGCATTTTCCTGAATTCGCTGTTTATGTACGCTCTTCGGAATAGTTGCCACTCCCTTTTGCAGATCCCAGCGAATTACTATTTGTGCTTCAGACTTTCCGTATTTTTCAGCAATCGTTCCAATAAGCTCATTCTCTAGTAATTCTCCTCGCATAAGTGGTGACCATGCCTGAAACTGGATCTTATTTTTCTTGCAGTAGTCAAGTATATTCTGCTGAATAAGCTTAGGATGAAATTCGTTTTGCAAGACCATTGGCTGCACTCCTCCGAGTTCTTTAATACTCTCCAGGTGATGGATCATACAATTACAAACTCCAATAGCTCTAATTTTTCCTTCCTGGTACAGCTCCTGCAAAACTTTCCAGGATTCCAGATATTTACCAGGCTTTGGCCAGTGAATAAGGTAAAGATCAAGGTATTCCAGTTCCATTCTTTTCAGGGTCTCTTCAAAAGCTTTACGTGTGGTTTCAATTCCCTGATCTTCTATCCAAAGTTTGGAAGTAATAAAGATCTCCTCTCTAGGAATACCGCTTTTCCTGATTGCTTCGCCTACTCCCTTTTCATTTCCATAAAAAGTTGCGGTATCTATCAATCTGTAACCAGTTTCCAAGGCCGCTTTAATTGCCATATTTATCTCTTCTCCATTATCAGCTTTATAAACACCAAGACCTAAACCTGGCATTTTATAACCGTTATGCAATTCTATTTTATTACTAATGCTTTCTATCATCATCTTTTTTTCAAAGTTAAGAGTAACCGAGGAACATCTGATTCTCTAACTAGACTTTAAAAATTCTTTAACCTCTTTAAGATAAATTTCAGGTTTTTCA
Source organism: Christiangramia sp. 3-2217-3z (assembly GCF_051195275.1). Taxonomy (NCBI): domain Bacteria; kingdom Pseudomonadati; phylum Bacteroidota; class Flavobacteriia; order Flavobacteriales; family Flavobacteriaceae; genus Christiangramia; species Christiangramia sp. 3-2217-3z. The sequence goes on from NZ_JBNJLI010000009.1 coordinate 13,824, forward strand.
AGCCAACCATAATGACCACAGTCTGCCATTAAGATCAATTTTGAATCTTGGAAAATACTATCTGCATAGATCGCAATATCTTTATGAACAATCTCATCTACACCGTTCAGGATCAAAACAGGTTTATTAAACTTTTTCATTTCTTCGGAAACATCAAAATTAATGAGGTTCATATTCGCCCAAACCTGAGAATTGATTACTCGATCTGTATTCATAAGCCTTTCTGCTACTTCTGAAGTTCTGGTGGAATCATTTAAATAAGCGATCGCCATTAGTTTCGCCCGTTGGTAACGAGTCTCCCGCAGAGTATCACCAAAACTTATTTTCATAACCAATTGATTTAATTCATCGCGCTGGGATCTGCTCAATCTATCCTGAAGATTTGGGTAATCTCTCAATCTTAGATCCATGCCACCTGAGTGTGACTGTATCATCGCGCGTACTCTTTCAGGATATTTCGCCGCATAGGCATAAGCGAGCATTCCTCCAAAGGAATGTCCAAGTACGATCCAGTTCTCATATCCCAGGTGTTTTCTTAAAACCTCAATATCTTCCACCATAAGGTCGATGGTGTAGTCGGCATCGTTATTAGACAGAATTTTCGAATTTCCAGTACCTCTTTGATCGTAAGTGATAGTTCGATTATCTTCTGAAAGCAATTGTGCCAGTTCTCCAAAACCATCACTACTAATGCCAGGACCACCATTTATGATAAGAACAGGGTCTCCAGCCCCATACGTACTGTAGTGAAGTTTGCCATCTTTGTACTCGATCGTTTCTTCAGACTGAGCATGAAAATTATTAGTGATAAGAAATAGAAAAGTCAGATGGAAAAGCAGTTTCATAAGATTGAATTTGATTAAAAATACGTATTTATTGCGTTGGCCTGCTTTACAACGCAGCATGGACAATTTTAGTTCAGGCTTGTCGCAAATCGCTTAATATGATTATCTTCACCCCGGTTTTGCCCAAATCAACTTCTATGAATAGATCACTTTTACTTTTCCTGTTCTTCTTTGCATTTTTGAAGATGAACGCACAGCAAATTACCGAAAAGAACACAGATAGTCTTTATTTCCAGGGACTGGAACTCTACCAGAATAAGCAATATCAACAGTCTTTACAATACACGAACCGGGGATTACAACTTGCTCCGGAATATCATGATATCAGAATTTTAAGGGTTCGGAATTTATGGGCTCTTGACAGTATTGTTCAGGCTACTACAGATCTTGAATTTCTCATGCAGAATGCCCAGGATTATCCAGGTGTTAGAGAACTTACCGTTCGCCATACCAAATTATTAAAGGATCCTGAAGAGGCTCTGGCTTACCTTGAACAATTGGAGATGGTTCATAATGCAATAGATGGTGAAGAGGCGCTGGAATTTTTAAAACAAAAGGATAGGCTACCGGAAATAATATTACTGCATTTGAATATGCCTAAAATGAATGGCATCGAATTTCTAAGTATTTTGAAGCAGGATGAAACACTTAAATATATTCCTACTATAATTCTTACCACTTCAAATAATCGGAAAGATTTATTAGATTGTTTTAATATTGGTATCGCAAGATATATCTTAAAACCTCTCAAATATGATGATTATCTATATAAACTCAAGAGCTTACTGGATTACTGGAGCATTAACGAACTAATTAAAGTATAATATGAACGAATTGTTTTTACTGAGTTTCTGGAAATGGTCGAACAGGAGTTTGGTCTGGAAGTTCTGGATCAGATCATCATTGAATCTAACCTGGCTTCGGGAGGAATATATACTTCGGTTGGAACCTACGACTTCATTGAAATGCAGAGTCTTATCTTAAAACATTCAGAAAAAACTGGTTTGGGCGTTGATGATCTTTTATATGCCTACGGAAAAACATTTTTTGCAGTTCTGGAGAAGAACCATGCAAATATATTCAGCTTGTATAGTGGACCTTTGGAAATGCTTGCTTCCATAGAAAATCACATTCATGTTGAAGTTAGAAAACTATATCCTGGAGCAGAGATTCCTACCTTCCGTATCATTCAGCAAGATGATAATTCTCTTGAAATGATGTATTATTCAGATAGTTCCATGTACATGTTTGCCAAGGCGCTTATGGAACAAACCTTTGCACATTACCACGAAAATTCCAGGATTGAACTGGAAATGGTTCAGGAGAATGGTACACAGGTGAGATTCAGAATTTACAAGGAGCCGCATGCAGTCAGCTAAAAACGTTGAAATTCTGGAGCGTGCTCTTATGTGTGAGAAAGCTGCCCGAAAGGCGGCCGAAGCAATATTGGAGCAAAAGTCTCTGGAATTATATAATGTCTCAGAAGAATTACGTCAAGATTTAATCCTCCTGCATCACCAGATGTAAAATGTGGTTGATAACAATCTGTTTCTTCTAAAAGCTCTGATAATGAATAGAAAACCTCTGTGCTATTTTCAAATCCTATTCCCAGCAAAGCATTTGTGTGATCTTCGATTCTAATTCTATTAAAGGAATCTGGAGCTGTTATCGCAGCAGAGAAATCACCATTTTCATCTATAACTATTCTGAAATCGTCTGCAATAGGAAATGAGTCGGTACGATAGATACCTACAACAGATGAATTGTTTTTTAATTCATTCCCAAAAACTATCGATTCAACTATATCGCCTACAAGTTCCCCCAGGCTACCCTGTAAGAGAGCGTCGAGAATAGTTGGATCAAAATCCAGTCTGGTAAAGGTGGTTCTGGAAGCGTTGAGTGCACCTGGATACTGAAGTTCCAGTATTCCAACATCAGCTCCTGCGTTCAAGATAAAACCTGAATCCGAATTCAGCGTGGCTGATGAATTATTTAATTGAATAGCATTTGAAGAATTATCTACATTTTCTTCTTAGACAACACTATTCGCAATTTCCTGATAATACAAATTTTGGGTAATTCCTACAGTAAATAGTAATAATACCCACAATCTGAATTGTGTAAAAATTTTCATAGGCAGAGATTAAATTAGTAATTACTTTCAATCCAGTAGGGTAACTGAGACCTATTAAAAATAAACAACACCTTATCGCTACACCGATAAAATGCTAATCAGAGATATTTTATAATTCTTGGCTAGACCTAATACATAAACTTTAAAAATGTTAACAAGTTAAATTAATTTTAACTATTTAAGATTTTGCTTAAGAATACCACATTTACTAACCCTCGGAAATATGTTAAATTTTACTGACGAATAACATCTATCCTTTTTAAATCTTATAGGAAACTCTTAATAGAAATTGCTCTTGAAACAATACAATTAGGATTTATCAATGATTTGAAAGATTACACTAGGTTTATTAATTAATGTTCAAGCACCTTATTTCACTAAATACTGATTCAATGAAGACACAAATCAAAAACCTAGTTTCACCTTCACTAAATAAACCTGATATTTACATTTATTTTATCCAATCAGTCTTCACTAAATTGCAAGAGATTAACTAATACCCTGTAATAAAAAAACAATGATCAATTTCTGGAATACGTATCGCGAATCTATTATTTACGGACTTATAGTTGTGGGATTGGTTTTACTATTGCTCATTGCCACCAAATATCTTATTCGTTGGTTAATTGGAAAAGCGAAAAAGAAATATCCAAATGACGAGCACCACAGGATAAGCCTTGTAGGTCGTATCTTAAAGATTCTATGGGTTGTATTGGGATTGATTGCTTTCAGTCTTGTCTTCATTTCGGAAGATAAATACGATATAGCTAAACAAAATTTCGAACTTATACTCTATGTGGGTTTCGTACTTATTTTCACAATTATTGGAGCCAGTATTGTTGAAGCTTTATTTGCACGAACAATCAAGAAAACAGCTGCTTCTGGCGGTGATCCAACCAGCTATAAGTTTTTGAGGTACCTGAGTGTATTCGGTGTATATTTTATAGGTGCTATCCTGGCAACTCTGGCTTTTCCAGCCCTAAGAGGGATTGCTCAAACTGCCCTAGGTGGTGCGGGTATACTGGCCCTGGTGATAGGTGTGGCGTCCCAGGAAGCACTTGCAAACCTGATTGGCGGGGTATTTATAATTGCGTTTAAACCCTTTAGAGTTGGTGATGTTATTAAAATTACAGAGGATCTCGTGGGTACCGTAACAGACATCACCCTTCGGCATACGATCATAAGAAATTATCAGAATAAGATGATCGTGATTCCAAATGCTATTATTAATAAAGAAAAAGTGACCAACTACGATCTAGATGAAAAGAAGATCTGCCAGTGGATTGAAATTGGAATTTCTTACGACAGTGATATCGATCTCGCAAAAAAGATCATGAAAGAAGAGTGCGAGGCTCATCCCAATCTTTTTGATAACAGATCCAATCAGGATCTTAGAAACGGAGTTCCTCTAGTGATAGTAAGAGTCACCAACCTGGGGGATTCATCCATTACTATCAGAGCCTGGGCGTGGGCATGGGATTACGCTTCAGCCTTTGTCATGAAATGTGAGCTTTACGAGAGTATTAAAAAAAGGTTTGATGCCGAAGGAGTGGAAATACCCTTTCCGCACAGAACTTTGGTATTTAAAAAGGATAAGAATGAATTGAAGGTTGATTAGCTTTGATACGACAATGTAGGAAATATCACTTAACCTCAATCTGTTATTCGAGCATTAAAGTGTCTACATCTGTATGCTTTAAAGAGATTATTACGTGGTGAAATTCTGCCATGGCTCGCTTAATGACAGATTCTATTTTATCAGGATTTGCATTCTTATCTTCAAAACATATCTGGCAGTCTCTTAGTAATTCTACCAGTATATCAGACTGAATATAGTATACAGACATGGTACTTTTATGAATAAGCTCGGAGATTCGATTGGAATCCCGTAGATCTACAGCTTTCTGGAAATCTTCCAAATAGTCTTGAAAAGCTGTTAACGTGTTGACGATAAACTTCTGTAGAAATTCCGGTTTATTATTAGCCATGTTTACAAATCGGCTTAGGTCTATAGATTTCTTAGAGGCTTCTTTATTTTCTTCCGAAGAGATAATTCCCATCTCATCCTGTACGGGATCGCTGATTTTTTCCATTTCTGAAGAGGTAACTATATAATTTGCGATAAGCTTATGTAGATCCTCCGGACCAAATGGTTTGGAAATAAAATCATCTATTCCTGCACGATCGAGTTCAGATTCTATTGCCTCCCTGCTCGCAGCCGATAATGCCAGGATCACAGGTTGTTTTTCAAGATTAAGGTTTCTAATGGTAGAGGATGCTTCAAAACCGTTAATGACAGGCATATGAAGATCCATAAGAATAACATCGTAATGCTTTTTCTTCGCAGCTTCGATGGCTTTTTTACCATTTTTAGCGGTATCGAAATTGATCTTCCATTCCTTAAGATACTCAGAAATAACAAAAATATTGACAGGATTATCTTCAACGATCAGTAATTTAGCTAAATCCAATTTTTTTCTTTGAATGCTGTCATCAGCATCCAATTCATTTAATGAATTGCTGTACTTATCATAAGTGATATCAAAGCTAAATTCAGATCCTTCTCCTAATACGCTTTTTACCTTAATCTGGCTGCCATGAAGCTTTAAAAGTTGCTGCGAAATGCTGAGACCAAGACCTGTACCACCATATTCTAGATTTACATCATAACTTGCCTGTGAGAATTCATCAAAAATGCTTTGCAGCTTATCCTCTGGAATCCCAGTACCCGTATCAACTACTTTAAAGTTAAGAGCAGATTTTTCTGAAGATGATGGGTTAAGTTTCACCATTAACTTCACATGACCTTCACAGGTAAATTTAATCGCGTTACCTAAAAGATTTGTAAGTATCTGGCTAAGCTTAATTGGATCACCAATGATATAATTTGGGATCTTATCATCTATTTCAGAAATTAGTTCGACACCTTTCTCATCGCATTTCAGCTTAAAGGTATGGATCAAACTATTAATGAGAGTGCGAATGGCAAATGCCTTCTTTTCTAATCGTACTGCCTTGGCTTCCAGTTTACTCAGGTCCAGAATATTGTTTACCAAACCCAGGAGATTCCCAGAAGATAACCTGAGTATATCAGCGTACTCTTTCTGTTTAGGGTCTAAGGATGTTTTAGATAGAAGGTCACCTATTCCAACAATGGCGTTCAAGGGTGTTCTTATCTCATGACTAATGGTAGCAAGAAACTCTGCTTTTACCTGGGCCAGTTTTTCAGCCTTCAGCTTAGCATTCATTAGTTCCTGTTCGTACTTTTTTCTATCAGAAATATCAAAAACTGAAGCTCTGTAGCGATTTTCACGAACTGTAGGACCTTTTAACTCCTTGACATTGATCAATGCTGGAAAGGTAGATCCGTCATTTTTTCGAATTTCGAAATTGATCTCATTTGCAAAACCCTGAATCCTTATTAAGGGAAAAAAATGAGTTTCGAAATACATTCTTCCACCCATTTTAAAAAGCTCATAAATCTTCTTCTTTCCCAGAATTTCATTTCTGTCGAATCCAAGCCATCCCAGTAGCGTCTTATTTATATTGTATATCGTACCATCATTTCTGAAAGAAACATAGCCGCAAGGTGCATCATGGTACAAATCTTCAGCAGATTCAAATATTTCAGGTTTATTTTCACTGCCCTCTTCCATCTAGTCCTTTTTTTCCAGGTAATTCTTTATAGCACTGATCGTTTCTTCCGGAGCACTTAAGTTTGGACAGTGCCCGGTTGCATCGATCAATTCTAAGGTACTACTCGAAATGTTGTGGTTTACATATTCCACAACCGTGAGCGGCGCAATAGCATCCTCTACACACTGAATTATTAAAGTCGGAATTTTAAGTTTATTGAGATCCTGGCGATTGTCTGAAAGAAAAGTGACTTTCGCAAAGTGTTTTGCTATTTCCGGGTTTGTTCTACAGAAACTATTGGTTAATTCTTCACCTAACTCTGGAGTCCCCATAATAACCGGCGCCATTGTAGATGCCCAGCCCAGATAATTGCTTTCCAATGTTTCTAATAATTCATCGATATCCTGCTGACTAAATCCTCCCTTATATTCATCTTTATTGATATAGCAAGGAGATGGGCCAATCATAACGAGATGCGAAAACAAAGAAGGTTTCTTATTAGCTGCCAGCAGAGCGATCATGGAACTTACTGAGTGCCCAACCAGGATAACGTTTTCCAGTTCCAATGCATGACAAATTTCCAGAATATCGTCTGCATAACCTTGCAGGCTATTATATTTCTGTATATCATAATAGGATTCATCAGAATTTCCGGAACCTACATGATCAAATAGAATGACTTTATAATCATCAAGAAATGCAGGATAAACGAATCTCCACATGAGTTGATCACAACCATATCCATGTGCAAAAACAATCGGCTGACTACCATTTCCTTTTACAGTAACATTATTACGTTTTAATACGTCACTTTGATCGATCATAGCCATAGAAATTAGCATGCTAAAATATGATATAATTTTTTAAGAATTGTGGAATTAGACCTGACTTTCGAAACTTAAAATGATAAGATTATTTTAAGTTCATAAATCGTGATCAATAGCTGGAACCTACCCTAATTTTAAGTGCTGCCCTATAGCAGTAATAGATATACTTTCGTTCAACAACAGGAAGGCAATCCAGAAGGACGATCAAATGGAAACATATTGGACATAAAAAAAGGTAATTACATGATCTTCATGAAATTACCTTTTTAATCTTCTTTAGTAAGTCGGGGTGGCAGGATTCGAACCTGCGGCCTCCTGCTCCCAAAGCAGGCGCGATAACCGGGCTACGCTACACCCCGAAAAATGCTTTGTTTAGCATTAATTGGGCGGCAAATATAAGAATAAATCATATTCTACCATGGAAAGTTTCATTTTTTTATATCTTAGTTCAAACATTGCTTTAAAAAAGAGAAATATGAAAAAGTATATTGCTTCCATTGGTATTTTACTTTCAGTTTATGCTTGTGGTGATTCAAATTCTGGAAACGATCTTTCAGAAAATACTGAAGATCCTGTTGCGGTTCCTGAAGCTACTTCCGAAGAAGATCAACAAGTTCCAGAACCTATGGAAGCTGGAGTATCAAATGCGTATGGTTTTGAGATGGTAGTTGAAGGGCTGGATATTCCATGGGGCTTTACATTTATGCCAGATAAAACCATGCTTATCACTGAGAAAAACGGTGATATCCTACATTTTAAAAATGGTGAAAAGATCCAGATTACTGGTGGTCCTGAAGTTTATGATCGTGGTCAGGGAGGTTTGCTTGATGTGGTGCTTCACCCAGAATATGAATCTAATGGCTGGATCTATTTCTCCTATGCTTCCCCAGAAGGAAGTGCAGATGGTGGGAACACCGCCATTATGCGGGCAAAACTTGAAGGCAGTAAATTGACTTCTCAAGAGGTTCTGTATAAAGCTTCTCCAAATACAACCAAAGGTCAGCATTTTGGCTCCAGGATAGCTTTTGATAAAGATGGTTACCTGTTCTTTAGTGCTGGTGAAAGAGGTGAGCGCGATGTAAATCCACAGGATATCTCACGTGATAACGGGAAAGTTTACAGATTGAATGACGATGGTTCTATTCCTTCAGACAATCCTTTCGTAGGGGAAGAAAATGCCGTTGAAGCGATCTATTCTTACGGACATAGAAATCCGCAGGGAATGATTCTCAACCCTGAAACCGGAGAGATCTGGGTACATGAGCATGGACCAAAAGGTGGAGACGAGATCAATGTGGTAGAGAAAGGCGCTAATTATGGTTGGCCTGTAGTGACTTATGGTGAAAATTACAGCGGGACACCAATTACCGACGAGCGTAGCAAGACGGGAATGAAGGATCCTATTTTCTACTGGTTACCTTCTATTGCTCCTAGCGGATTCGCTTATGTAACTTCAGAAAAATTTTCAGAATTGAAAGGGAAACTCTTAGTGGGATCTCTAAAATTTCAATATCTTGAACTCCTTGAACTGGATGGTAAAAAGATCACTAAAAGAACCAAACTTATTGATGGTGCAGGACGAATGCGTGATGTAAGACAAGGACCAGACGGAGATATTTATGTAGCCATTGAAGGTAAAGGAATTGCAAAATTAACCAACAAATAATCACATGAAAAAACTACTTTTCGTATTTGGATTGGCCGCGATGGTGGCTTGTAAATCTGATAAAAAAGAAAATGAAACCGAAGATGAATCTTATGTAATTCCTTCTTCGGAAAAGTCCAGCGAACAAACTCCGCTAACCGCAAGTATCAAGAGAGGAAAAGGTATTTATTCAGATCTTTGTGTGACCTGTCACTTACCGAACGGAAAAGGAATTGCCGGCACTTATCCTCCACTCGATGGCTCAAACTGGCTTACAGAAAAGCGTGAAGAAAGCATTCGCGGTGTTAAATATGGAATGAAAGGTCCTATTGAAGTGAACGGTGAGAAATATGATAACGTGATGACTCCAATGGGCTTAAGCGACCAGGAAGTTGCAGATGCAATGAACTACGTCATGAACTCCTGGAGCAATAATATTGACGAGATGGTGACGGTTGAAGAAGTTGCTGCTGTCAAGGAAAGCGCTGAATAAGAAACCCTCAACAATTTCAAAACCGACTTTTTTCAAGTCGGTTTTTTTTATTTCGAAAGCCAGGCTGCACTTTCCGAAGATTTTTAAAAAGTAATATTACCTTTGCAAAAATTCTAGAAACATGCTAATTATTGGGATCGCCGGTGGTACCGGGAGTGGTAAGACTACGGTTGTAAATCAAATCATCGATGAATTAAAACATGAAGAGGTAGATGTGATCTCCCAGGACTCTTACTACCAGGATACGACTCATCTAACTTTTGAAGAGCGTAAAAAGATAAATTTTGATCATCCCAAATCCATTGATTTCGATCTTCTGGCAGAGCATTTAAGACAGTTACGCGCCGGTCATAACATTCAGCAACCAGTCTATTCTTTTAAAGAACATAACAGAACCGGAGAGTTTGTAGAGATACACCCTCGAAAAGTAGTGATCGTTGAAGGAATCCTTATCCTCACCCATCCTGAAATTCGTGACCTTTTTGACATTAAGATCTATGTTCATGCAGATAGTGATGAGCGATTAATTCGCCGTTTAAAACGTGACATTGCAGATCGCGGTCGTGATCTGGAAGAAGTGCTCTGGAGATACCAAACGACTTTAAAACCAATGCATCAGCAGTTTATAGAACCTACCAAAGAATTTGCCGATATCATCATTCCTACCAATCGCTACAATACGGTGGCTGTTGACATCGTTCAGACTATTATCAAAGATCGCTTAAGCTAATTTTGTATCTTTAAAACCTATGAAATTAAAAGACCTGCGTAAAAAACGATGGTTCCGGTTTATCAGTAACAAGTATGTACTGATAAGCATTATTTTCATAGGCTGGATGTTCTTTCTGGATACCAATTCCTGGTTCATACATCACGAACTGGATGTGGAAATAGAAGAACTGCAAAGTAATAAGAGCTATTATCAGGAAGAGATCGCGAAAGACAAGGCTATCATTGAAGATCTTCAGGATTCGGTGCAACTCGAACGTTTTGCCCGCCAGAAGTACTATATGAAAAGACCCAATGAAGATATTTATATTATCGAGTACGACACTATAGATTGATCTCGCCCGCCAAAAATTTAAAATCATGAAGCAATTGTTATTTCAGGAATTCGAAAATGTTTCTGCGAAGCAATGGAAACAAAAGATCCAGGCAGATCTTAAAGGTGCCGATTATAATGAGAAACTGGTTACCAAAACTCTCCACGGCATTGATATAAAACCCTTCTATTCTTCGGAAGATATTTCAGAAAGTCTTTCGATACCTAATCCGGCTCACTGGAATATCTGTGAAAAGATCTATATCACTTCTGAAGCTTCCGCAGTAAATAAAGCCCAAGACAAACTACAGAAGGGAACTGAATCTTTATGGTTCATTTTAGCTTCTGAAGAAATCGATTTCGTAGAAATTCTGAAGTCGATACCAGTAGAAGTTCCGGTTTACCTGCAATGCGAGTTCCTTAATTCAGAATTTATACTGAAGCTGGATAAGGAAATTAGTAAGACTAATCGAAAGGTTTACCTGCGTAACGATATTATAGGCAACCTGGCCCGATCGGGAAACTGGTTCGAAAACCTGAAATCTGATCATTCAGAATTAGAAAAAATTATTCAGAAAAGTTCCGGCTTTGCTTCAGTTTTGAGCATAGACCTGGGATTATATCAAAATGCCGGGGCAAATATTCCGCAGCAACTGGCATATTCACTTGCCCAGGTTTCAGAATATCTACATCATTTTGAAAACCTGGATTCAGAAAAGAAAGCGAGTCTTAAAATTCAATTTTACGTTTCGGTAGGATCAGATTATTTCTTTGAAATTTCGAAAATAAGAGCATTACGCTGGCTATTTGCCACTATCGCACCAGAATTTGGATTTCACAAAGATTGTCATATTGTTACCGAACCAACAAAACGCACCAAAACCTTATATGACTTTAATGTCAACCTGCTTAGAACCACCACAGAAAGTATGAGTGCGATCCTTGGAGGTGCAGACAGCATTTGCAATATGCCCTACGATGCCATCTATCATAAGAATAACGAGTTTGGTGACCGCATTGCTCGCAATCAATTGCTGGTGATGAGACACGAAAGCTATTTTGGAAAAGTAGGAAATGTTGCTGAAGGCACTTATTATATAGAAACGATCACCCGCCAGATCGCGGAAAAAGCTTTACAGATATTTAAGGATATTGAAAAAGGCGGTGGTTTGCTAAAGGAACTTAAAGAAGGAATTATTCAGAAAAAGATTAAGGAAAGCGCAAAAGAAGAACAACATAGATTTGATTCGGGAGAATTGATCCTTATTGGAACCAATAAGTTCGAAAACCCTGAAGACAGAATGAAAGATGATCTTGAGTTGTTTCCTTTCTTAAAACAGAATCCAAGAAAAACCCTTTTACAGCCAATCCTGGAAAGAAGATTAAGTGAAGCGATGGAGCAAAAACGACTGAAAAAGGAAACTTCTGTAGAAACCTCTCAAAACTAGTAACGATGTCACGTAAAGACCTTCAAAATATAAGCTTGAACGATAAAGATCTATCTTCAGCAAAGAAAATAAGCGCAGAGACCTTTGAGACGCCCGAAGAGATCGAGATCAAAGCATCTTACTCAAAAGAAGACCTTTCCGAAGCAGAACATCTTGAATTTGCCGCGGGAATCCCTCCATATTTACGCGGACCATATAGTACGATGTATGTGAGCAGACCATGGACGATTAGACAATATGCAGGCTTTTCTACCGCTGAAGAAAGCAACGCATTTTACAGACGAAATTTAGCTGCTGGGCAAAAAGGACTATCAGTAGCATTCGACTTGCCAACGCATCGAGGTTATGACAGTGATCACGAGCGTGTAGTTGGAGATGTAGGTAAAGCCGGAGTTGCGATAGATTCGGTCGAGGACATGAAGATCCTTTTCGACCAGATTCCGCTGGATAAAATGTCGGTTTCCATGACCATGAATGGAGCAGTTCTTCCTATTATGGCGTTCTACATCGTTGCTGCGGAAGAACAGGGCGTAAAACCAGAATTATTATCTGGTACGATCCAGAATGATATACTTAAGGAGTTTATGGTAAGGAATACCTATATCTATCCTCCTACTCCTTCCATGAAGATCATTTCAGACATTTTTGAGTATTCCTCTCAAAACATGCCGAAGTTCAACAGCATTAGTATTTCCGGTTATCATATGCAGGAAGCCGGTGCTACCTGCGATATCGAGCTTGCCTATACGCTGGCCGATGGTCTGGAATATATTCGCAAAGGTCTTGATGCAGGAATGAAAATTGACAGTTTCGCACCAAGACTATCATTTTTCTGGGCGATTGGGATGAATCATTTTATGGAGATCGCCAAAATGCGCGCAGGAAGAATGTTATGGGCAAAACTGGTAAAGCAATTTAATCCTACCAATCCTAAATCTCTAAGTCTAAGAACGCATTCACAAACCAGTGGATGGAGTTTAACCGAGCAGGATCCATTTAACAACGTGGCCAGAACCTGTATCGAAGCAGCGGCAGCAGCCTTTGGTGGAACCCAGAGTTTACATACCAATGCTCTCGATGAAGCGATCGCACTTCCAACCGACTTTTCCGCCAGAATAGCGCGAAATACTCAACTTTATCTTCAACAGGAGACGAATATTACCAAGACGGTGGATCCTTGGGCCGGAAGTTATTATGTTGAAAAGCTTACCGAAGAGATCGCTGCCAAGGCCTGGAAGCTCATTGAAGAAGTTGAAGAACTTGGAGGGATGACCAAAGCTATTGAGGCCGGTATTCCAAAAATGAGGATCGAAGAAGCTGCTGCCAAAAAGCAGGCCAGGATAGACAGCGAAACAGATGTGATCATAGGTGTGAACAAATATCGTCTGGATAAGGAAGATGATATGGTTACTCTGGAAGTAGATAATCAAACCGTGCGAAAACAGCAGGTCGCCAGGTTAGAAAAAATAAGATTGGAGAGAGATTCAGATAAGGTAAAAAAGAGCCTTGAAAAGCTAACCAGGGCTGCTAAAGAAGAAAATGCTAACTTACTGGAACTTGCCGTTGAAGCAGCACGTGATCGTGCTACATTGGGTGAAATTAGTGATGCTCTCGAAAGCGTTTACGGTAGATATAAAGCTAAGATTCAGTCATTCAGCGGAGTATATTCAAAAGAAATGAAAGACGACAGCTCATTTAAAAAGGCTCGTGAAATGGCCGACAAGTTCGCTGAAATGGACGGTCGCCGACCAAGGATTATGGTTGCGAAAATGGGACAGGATGGTCACGATCGTGGAGCGAAGGTAGTTGCTACCGGATATGCCGATCTTGGTTTTGATGTGGATATTGGACCTTTGTTCCAGACTCCTGCCGAAGCAGCACAACAGGCCGTCGAAAATGACGTTCATATTTTAGGGGTATCTTCACTGGCCGCAGGACACAAGACCCTTGTTCCGCAGGTTATTGAAGAACTTCAGAAGTTAGGACGTGATGATATCATGGTGATCGTTGGAGGTGTGATCCCATCTCAGGATTACCAGTTCCTGTTCGATTCAGGAGCCGTGGCTGTATTTGGCCCGGGGACCAAGATTAGTGATGCTGCGATACAATTACTTGAAATTTTAATCGACGAATAATCATATAACCAACCAAAATATGGATTTAAAGAAAAAAATGCTCCGTGATGATGCTTTAGCCGGAAAAACAATTGTTGTAACCGGTGGTGGTAGTGGTCTTGGAAAATCGATGACTACCTATTTCCTGGAACTGGGAGCAAACGTTGCAATCACTTCCAGAAATATGGAAAAGCTGGAGAAAGTAGCAAAAGAACTGGAAGAACAAACCGGTGGAAGATGTCTTCCCTTGCAGTGTGATGTAAGACATTATGATCAGGTGGAAGCTATGCGCGATAAAGCGGTAGCCGAATTTGGATCTGTAGATATTCTACTGAATAACGCAGCCGGAAATTTTATATCACCAACAGAACGTTTGAGCGCGAATGCCTTTGATACCATTATTGATATTGTATTAAAAGGTAGCAAGAACTGTACACTTGCTTTTGGAAAACACTGGATCGACGAAAAGCAGGAAAATAAGAATATTCTTAATATCGTTACTACCTATGCCTGGACGGGATCTGCTTACGTAGTCCCAAGTGCAACTGCAAAAGCCGGAGTACTTGCCATGACCAGGTCTCTGGCAGTAGAATGGGCAAAATACGGGATTAGATCCAATGCCATTGCACCTGGACCTTTTCCTACTAAAGGCGCGTGGGACAGATTGCTACCAGGAGATTTAAAAGAAAAGTTCGATCTGGCTAAAAAGGTACCTCTCAAAAGAGTTGGAGATCACCAGGAACTGGCAAATCTCGCCGCATACCTTGTTTCAGATTTCTCTGCATATGTAAATGGTGAAGTGATCACCATAGATGGTGGAGAATGGTTAAAAGGTGCCGGACAGTTTAATTTACTGGAAGATGTTCCTGAAGAAATGTGGGACATGCTGGAACAAATGATCAAATCTAAAAAAGGAAAGTAGTTGTACACACCTTAATTTAAACCGGGCCTTGAAAGCCCGGTTTTTTTATGGAAGCTCAATGTTATTTTTTAGACATTACCGTATCATTAATATGTGTTAATTGATTTGAAATATTATCTTGTGCGCAATTAATTAACACCTATTTCAATTTATTATGAAAAAAAACCTAACAGGCAACCTCTGGCTGCTGTTTCTGGTATTTACTGGAATTGGAATCGCCCAAACGAGCGACACCGATGAGATCCCTATGGATCCAGACGTGAAAATCGGGAAACTGGACAATGGTCTAACCTATTACATTCGCAATAATGGGAAGCCAGAAGACAAATTGGAGTTACGCCTTGCGCTCAAAGCAGGTTCTATTCTGGAAAACGATGATCAGCAAGGGCTTGCTCATTTTATCGAACACATGAACTTTAACGGTACCAAGAATTTTGAAAAAAATGAACTGGTAGATTACCTGCAAAGTATTGGAGTAAAATTTGGAGCAGATCTTAATGCCTACACCAGCTTTGATGAGACTGTGTATATTCTGCCAATTCCCAGTGATGATCCTGAAAAACTTGAAAAAGGATTCACCATTCTTGAAGATTGGGCCCATAATGCTCTTCTTACTGAAGAAGCTATCGATGGCGAACGCGGAGTAGTCCTGGAAGAATACAGACTTGGACTGGGGCCAGACAAGAGAATGATGCAGGAATACCTTCCGAAGGTGATGTACAATTCGAGATATGCTGAAAGACTCCCAATTGGTAAGAAAGATGTCATCGAGAATGCAGATTACGAAACTATTCGAAACTACTATAATGACTGGTATCGCCCAGGGCTTATGGCTGTGATTGCGGTTGGGGATCTTGATGTAGAGACTATAGAACAAAAGATCAAATCTCATTTCTCAAATCTTGAGGCCAGAGAAAACCCGGTAGAACGAAAAGAATATGGTGTACCCAACCATGATTCAACTTTTGTAGCTATCGCATCAGACCCTGAAGCTAACTTTAGCCAGGTTAGTATCTATTATAAGGATATGGATGAGGCAGAAGATGTAGTGACTATTGCAGATTACAAGAAACAACTGGAAAAAAACATGTTTTCTTCTATGATCAATAACAGGCTGCAGGAACTTGCCAACTCCTCTACTCCTCCATTTACTTATGGTTTCTCTTATTACGGCGGAACTTATTCTCCAAAGAAAAACGCATATCAATCTTTTGCAATGGCTGGGGAAAATTCACAAATGGAAGCTCTAAAAGCATTGGTAACAGAAAATGAGCGAGTAAAAAGATATGGTTTTAGCGAAGCTGAATTTGAAAGAGCTAAGAAAGAATATCTTGCTCAGCTTGAGAAAGCTTATAAGGACCGTGACAAGCAGGAAAGCAATAGAATTATTGGACAATACGTAAGTCATTTCCTGGAAGATTCACCAATACCTGGAACAGAATGGACCTACGAATTTGCTAAGAACAACCTTGATGCTGTTAAACTGGAGAACATTAATGGTTTGATTAACAACTTCCTGCATGATGAAAATAGAGTCATCATTTTCACCGGACCTGAAAAAGAATCGGTTAAAAAGATTTCTGAAGAACAGGTACTTGCCGTTCTTGATGACGTTAAAAACTCAGATATCGAGAAGTATGCAGATGAAGAAGTTCGTGAAAATCTAATTACTGAAATGCCTGTAAAAGGTTCTGTAAAAGAATCAACTACGAATGAAGAATTAGGGATTACAACCATGATCCTTAGCAACGGTGCTAAAATAATGCTGAAGAAAACTGATTTCAAAAATGACGAGATCCTGTTTTCAGCATATAGTGAAGGAGGAAACTCTTTGTACTCAGACGACGAATATATGTCTACAGTTTATGTCAATGCTGGTCTTAACGAAGCTGGTGTAGGAGGTTTAGACAAGAATGACATGAATAAAATGATGAGCGGTAAGATCGTCAATGTGAATCCGCAGATATCTACTTATTCTGAAGGATTGAATGGTTCTTCCACTTCAAAAGATTTTGAGACCCTGATGCAGATGATACATTTGTATTTTACAGATCTTAACAAAGATGAAGAGGCGTACCAGTCCTTTGTAACCAAGCAGAAAAATTTCCTGGGTAACCTGATGTCCAATCCAAACTTCTATTTTCAAAATGAGTTGAGTAAATTCAGAAATGAAGGCAATACGAGATATGTAGGTTTCCCTACTCCAGAAAGGTATGACGAAATGGATTACGATCTTGCTTACCAGAAATACCAGGAACGTTTTGCTGATGCTTCAGACTTTACATTTTTCTTCGTAGGAAATGTAGATGAAGCTCAATTAAAGGAATACGCCAGCACTTATATCGCTAGTCTTCCTGCTTCCAATTCTGATGAAGAATACAAAGCGCCAGTTTTTAGAGAGAAAACCGACGAGCAGCGTACTAAAACTATCTACAAAGGTTCCGATCCTAAAAGTCAGGTAAGCATCATCTGGAATGGTGAAACTGAATATGACAAAGAAGACGATTTTGCATTGTCTGCACTTGGAGAAGTTCTTACCATTAAACTGGTAGAACAACTGCGTGAAGAAGAAGGTGGTGTTTACGGAGTTGGAGCTCGTGGAAACATGTCTCAAATTCCTTATGACAGCTACAACTTTTCGATCTCCTTCCCATGCGGACCTGAGAATGTAGACAAACTTACGAAGGCTGCGCTTGCTGAAGTTGAAAAGCTAAGAACTGAAGGGCCTACGGAAGAAGATCTTGCAAAAGTGAAAGAGACTTTTAAGGTACAGCGCAAGGAACAATTGCAGGAAAACCAATTCTGGATGCAACAGCTTAGAAAAGCTGAAGAAGAAGGTTTCAAATTGAGCGAGATCAACAAATTCAACGAAATGGTTGATGATCTTGAAGCAGAAGAGCTTCAGGACCTAGCGGAAGAATTCTTAGGTTCAAATTATCTAATGGGAGTTCTAATGCCAGAAACTGAAGAAGCTTCAGCAGAATAAATAGAGAAAAATGTTGTTTAATTGACCGCCGCCAGAATTAACCTGGCGGCGGTTTTTTATTTTAAGCATTCTTCAGAAGCTGTTAACAAATACATTTTCTAAACCTATAATAAATTGTATTTTTACCTTTCAAAAATCAGACTGAATTAATGGGTAAAATCATTGCTATTGCCAACCAAAAGGGAGGAGTGGGTAAAACCACAACATCTGTAAACCTTGCAGCTTCACTTGGGGTTTTAGAGAAAAAGATCTTATTGATTGATGCCGATCCACAGGCCAATGCCACATCGGGATTGGGGATAGATGTTGAGGAAGTGGAAAATGGAACTTATCAACTATTGGAGCACTCGGTAAAAGCAGAAGATGCCATTCAAAAAACCAATTCCCCTAACCTGGATATTATCCCGGCACATATAGACCTTGTTGCTATAGAAATTGAACTGGTGGATCAGGAGAACAGGGAAAGCATGTTGAAACGTGCTATTACTCCTTTGAAGGAACTGTATGACTATATCCTAATAGATTGTGCTCCATCTCTTGGACTACTCACGCTAAATGCGCTTACTGCTTCAGATTCAGTGATCATACCTATCCAATGTGAATATTTTGCACTCGAAGGTCTGGGCAAATTACTTAACACCATTAAAAGCGTTCAGAAACTTCATAATAACAAGCTCGATATTGAAGGTTTGCTATTAACTATGTATGATTCAAGGTTACGTTTGTCTAATCAGGTGGTAGATGAGGTTAAAAAACATTTTGATGAGATGGTTTTCGAAACAATCATTCAGCGAAATGTTCGTTTAAGTGAAGCACCAAGTTATGGTGAAAGTATCATTAACTATGATGCTTCCAGTAAAGGAGCCAGCAATTACCTAAGCCTGGCACATGAAATTATTAAGAAAAACGAATAGAAATGGCTAAGGCTACCAGAAAACAGGCATTGGGAAGAGGACTTTCAGCCTTACTCAAAGATCCTGATAACGATATAAAATCTGCAGAAGATAAAAATGCCGATAAACTCGTAGGACATATTGTTGAACTGGAACTATCTTCTATTGAAGTAAACCCATTTCAGCCAAGAACCAGCTTTAACGAAGACTCACTGAAGGAGCTTGCTACTTCCATTCGGGAGCTTGGAGTGATCCAGCCAATTACGGTAAGAAAACTTGATTTTGACAAATACCAGCTGGTATCTGGAGAAAGAAGATTTAGAGCTTCAAAACTGGTAGGTCTTAAAACCATCCCTTCCTATATTCGAATTGCGAACGACCAGGAATCCCTGGAAATGGCGCTTGTTGAAAATATACAGCGACAGGATCTTGATCCTATAGAAATTGCTATTTCTTACCAGAGATTGATCGATGAGATCCAGTTAACCCAGGAACAATTAAGTGACAGGATTGGGAAAAACAGGTCTACAGTTGCCAACTACCTCAGGCTTCTAAAATTGGATCCTATCATCCAGACCGGGATGAGAGATGGTTTCCTTAGTATGGGACATGGCCGTGCACTTATCAATATTGATGACACGCAGCAACAGCTTGATATTTACGAGAAGATCCTGCAAAAATCATTGTCGGTTCGAGAAACTGAGCAATTAGTTCGTGAGCTTAATGGCAAAGGGAAAACTTCAGCAAATACCACTGCTAAGACCAGTGTTCCAAAAACCTACAAAAAAGGAATCAAGGAATTTTCAGAATATTTGGGAACCAAAGTAGATGTGAAGGTTACCAAAAAAGGAAGTGGAAAACTAACAATTCCATTTTCTTCGGAAGAAGATTTTGAGCGTATCAAAAACCTGATCAAAAGTGAAGAATAGATCACTACTTTTTATATTATTAGTGCTGTTCTCTTTTTCAGGAATCCAGGCGCAAACCGACTCTTTAAGCATTCAGGCAACGAAAGGTGTAGAAACTGAAGTTGTTGAGAAGGATTACGAACCTTACAACGCACTTGCCCCGGCAAAAGCTGCATTTTACTCGGCGATACTTCCTGGGTTAGGACAGGCTTATAATGGCAGCTACTGGAAAATTCCTATTGCTTACGGCGGACTGGCTACAGGAATCTATTTTTATCTCGATAATGATAAAGAATACAACAGGTTTCGTGACGCCTATAAGAACCGGATCGCAGGACGGGAAGACGAATTTAATGGTAAGGGTGACAGAGTTCTAGTTAGTACAGACAGACTTATTAGTGCGCAGGAATTCTATCAGAAAAATAAAGAGATCTCTTTACTGGTAACGGTTGGCGTTTATATTCTGAATATCATCGATGCCAATGTAGAGGCCCATTTACGACAGTTTAACGTAGATGAAGATTTAACACTTCAACCTAATCTCGATTTCAATTCACTTACCGGAAAAACCAATTACGGACTTACTTTAAACTTTAATTTTTAAATGAAAATCGCTCTTTTAGGCTACGGAAGAATGGGTAAAACCATTGAGGAAATCGCGAAAAACAGAGGTCACGAGATCGTACTGAAAGTAAGCGATGGCAGCGAAAATCATGATCTCACGAAGGCAGATGTTGCTATAGATTTCAGTGTACCCGATGCTGCCTTTAAAAATATTACTACTTGTTTTAAAGCTGCAGTACCCGTTGTAAGCGGAACTACTGGTTGGCTCGATGATTATGAAAAGGCAACGAAAATCTGTGCCGAAGAGAATTCAGCATTTATATACGCTTCAAATTTTAGTCTTGGGGTCAACGTGTTTTTCGAATTGAACCAAAAATTAGCCGGCATGATGCAAGGCCTGGAAGATTATTCCGTAGAGATCGAGGAAATTCATCATACCAAGAAACTGGATGCCCCTAGTGGAACTGCAATTAGCCTTGCTGAACAGATCATTCATGAAAACAAGCAATTAAAGGGCTGGCAATTAGACTCGGCAGATGAGAATAAAATTCCGATACATGCCAAGCGAATTGAAGATGTTCCAGGAACACACGTAGTAAGCTACGATTCTGAAATTGATACCATCGAGATCAAACATACCGCTAAAAGCAGGCAGGGATTTGCCCTTGGAGCTGTGGTCGCTGCAGAATATCTTCAAGACAAAACAGGTATCTATAGCATGAAAGATGTACTTGCCGATCTTTTTAAGAACTAATTTGTAACAAATGCAGGCGTTTTCAGCCTAACCAGTAAAAGAAATCAATATGACATTTACCGAATGGTTCATTTTTTTCCTGATCATACAGGTGGTTCATTTTTTAGGGACCTGGAAACTTTATCAGCGTGCAGGTAGAAAAGCATGGGAAGCTGCGATCCCGGTTTATAATGCGGTAGTTCTAATGCAGATCATCAACCGACCGAAATGGTGGGTCATACTTTTCTTTATTCCCATCGTAAACCTTATCATCATACCAGTTACCTGGGTGGAAACCATTCGAAGCTTCGGTAGAAATTCTACTGCCGAAACCTTTGCGGTAATTCTAACCTTAGGGTTTTATATTTACTATGTCAATTATGCTACCAACGATCCATATATCGTTGATAGAGATCTTAAGCCTCGATCTGAAGTTGGTGAATGGGTAAGTTCCATCCTATTTGCGGTAATTGCCGCGACTATCGTGCATACTTACTTTATGCAGCCTTTTACCATTCCAACCTCTTCTCTCGAAAAAACTTTGCTTGTAGGTGACTTTCTATTGGTAAGCAAATTCCATTACGGTGCAAGAATACCGAAGACTGCAGTGGCCTTTCCAATGGTACACGACACCATTCCAGTAGTTAATACAAAGTCCTATCTTAATGATCCACAAATCCCATACCTTAGATTTCCTGGTTTTGAAAATATTGAACGTAACGATATTGTCGTATTTAACTGGCCTGTAGATACCGTAAATGCTTTTCAGCAATATGGAGATGGGAAGTATTATGAAAAACCGATCGATAAAAAATCCAATTATGTAAAGCGTGCGGTGGGAGTTCCCGGCGATTCGCTGTCTGTAAAGAATGGATTCGTATTTATTAACGGTGAGCAATTACAATTGCCAGAAAGAGCAAAACCTCAGTTTACTTATACTGGTGTCACTAAAGGGCAGCCATTCAATCCTCAAACGCTATACAAAGTTTATGATATTACAGATGGTTTCGGGTATAATCCTACCACCAATGAATTTACATTCGTGGCTATTACTGAAGAAACTTTTGAAAGACTGAAGAATCATCCAAATGTGGCCAGTATTCAGAGATCTGCTGATACCGTTTCTAAGAGTAGCAGGTTATTTCCGAATGACAGGGCGCGATGGAACAATGATAATTTTGGACCTATTTATATTCCGAAGAAAGGTGTTACGGTAAAGATCACTCCTGAAAGCATGCCTTTCTACAAGGAGATCATCGAAACTTACGAAGGTTCTGAATATGGTTTGAATAATAAACTAAGCCTCAATGGTACTCAAGTGTTGTTGAATGGAAATCCTATCTCTGAATACACTTTTCACCAGAATTACTACTGGATGATGGGAGATAATAGAAATAATTCTGAAGATAGTAGAACATGGGGTTATGTTCCTGAAAATCATGTAGTAGGTAAACCTGTTTTCATATGGTTAAGCTGGGATTCCAATGCCAGCGGATTTGATAAAATTCGTTGGGATCGTGTTTTTACAACAGTGAAAGGTGACGGAGATCCAACCTCATTTTTACCATATTTTCTGATAGCATTGGTAGTGTTCTTTGGGTGGCGATTTTTTAAACAACGTAGAGAAGCTTAAAGATGGATCCGGTTTTACTACATCCCTCCTATTTTGGACCTGTAAGCCAGTGGGTTGCTTTCACTAAAGCCGAAGCAGTCGTATTTGAATCTGAAGATAATTACCAGAAACAAACCTATCGCAATCGCATGTATATCTATGACGCGAATGGAAAACTTACGCTGAATATTCCAATTAAGCACAGTGCTGCTTTAGGGCTTCCTAAAAAAGCGAGGCAAAAATACCGGGACATACAGATCGAAAATGCGTTTCCCTGGCAGTTACAGCATTGGCGTGCGTTTAAAGCTTCTTACCAGACCTCTCCATTCTTTGAGTTCTACGAAGATGAATTAAGACCACTCTATGAGAATAACTTCAAATACCTACTGGATTTCAATTATCGCTGTATGGAGTTTGTTGCAGATTCACTACAGGCAGACTGGACATTTGATCAAACATTAGAGTATGAACTGAGACCGGAAGGAATGCTTGATCTTAGAAACCTTGTAAATGCAAAATCAGATTCTGGATTTGAAAACGAGAGATATCACCAGGTTTTTGAAGAGAAACAAGGTTTTCTAAAAAACCTGTGTATTCTTGACCTTATCTTCAATGAAGGGCCAGCATCACTGGCTTACTTACAGGAACAAATTTTATAATTTAATTGAAGTAGATACCGGGAAATGATCTGAGAAATCAACGTTGTATTTTTCAAACTCGAGTATTTCCATCTGCTTTTCAATCAATAAGAAATCTATACGAAGTGGAAAATAATTCAGCTTAAAGCTTTTTCCGAAGCCTGTACCAGCAGTTAAAAATGCATCGTTAAAACGACAATCCTGACGCACCAGGTCATAGATATACGAGAAGCTGGTATTATTAAAATCACCCATAATAATGGTTTTATAAGGGGATCTGTCTACTTCCCTCATCATCATTTCCGCCTGTTCCTGTTGCAGAGAGAAACCATGACCAATTCTACCGAGTAATTTTTTGGAATCTTCGTTCTTAAGGTCGGATATACCTGGTTTAATATTCAATGACTGGAAATGTACATTAAAAATCCGCAGTGTATCATTATTAATCACAACATCAGCATAAATAGCATTGTTGTTTCCATCATGGGGGAAGTCTACGGAATGCTCCTTTAAAATTGGATATTTAGAAAAGATTGCCGATCCAAATTCTGAATTTTTACCCTTCAGCTTAACGTACTTATAAGGATAGATTTTCGATAGTTCGGCGGCACCTACATAATGTTCCTGCACACTAAGTATATCCGGATCCTTTTCTTTTACAAAAGCAGTGATCTTTTCAGGAATATCGGTTCTTTCAGTCCAGTTGTAGGCGTTGAACATTCGAACGTTATAACTCATTAACGTAAGATCTGCTTCCAGTTCTTCATCGAAATCATTTCCGAAGTTTACAAATACAGAGATATAATTATAGCCTAGTAAAAGCACGATCAGGGAAAGCAATAATTGTTTTTTGAGCCGGATCAACCAGTACACCAGGAACAGTGAATTTAAAATAATGAGTACAGGAACTCCCAGACTTAGTACCGATAGTAGCGGAAAGGTTTTAGGAGGAACATGAGGTAATAAATAGGAAAATAGTAAGGCCGTAGCGGCAAGCGAATTAAGTACAAAGACAAGCTTGTCAAAAAGATTTAGATTCTTCATCTAGTCTTCTTTACCGGCCTGAAATAAATAGTCCTTTTCAGTTTTAGACAAACTTTCATATCCGCTTTTGCTGATCTTATCAAGAATGTCATCTACTTTTTGCTGTTTCTCATTTTTACTAGAGGAGGTATTGTTCGTTGTTGTCTTCCGGGTCTTTGCAGCCTGCGTCTTGTTACGATGTACTGTTTTCATTTTTGGCTTGCGTTCGCCTGGTTTGAATAAGGCCGCAACACTATCCATAATATTCTCGAACCATTTTCCAATATCATTTCCTTTCTGAAGCTGTTTAGTATAAATATACCCTAACGCTGCACCGCCAAGATGAGCAAAATGCCCACCCGCATTACCCATTGGGATTTGTATGACATCAAGTGCTACCAGAAATGCGGCGATATACCAGAATTTCACACTGCCTATCAGCATTAATCTCACTCTCATGTTCGGGACGTGTGTGGCAATCCCAATAAGTACAGCCATCACTCCTGCGGAAGCTCCTATCAAATAGGATTTGCCGGTACCCTGAAATGCTGGAAAAAGGTTATAACTGAGCATATAGACCAGCGCTCCAATGATGATCCCCAGGAAATAGTAATTCAGCAGTCTTTTAGGTGAAAAGTAATTCAGAAAATAGATTCCTGAAAAATATAGAATAAGCATGTTGGATGCAATATGCCAGATCCCGCTATGCAGAAATGCATAGGTTATGATCGACCATGGCTTCATAATATATTCCAGTGGCTCCTTCGGAAAAACTAACCATTCGAGTAAAAAATCTGAAGGGAAGTTAAATAAATAAGCAATGGTTCTGAATAGGTAGAATACAAGGAACGCCAGTACGTTCACCGCTATAAGCTTCTCCACTACCGTAGCAGTTTGTAACTTAAATCTTATTTTATCTGCTGCGCTCATTAATACCAGCGATTGTCGTTAAACTGATTTTTTTTCCAGTAATACATCATCAGGAATCCGAACAGCGCCCCTCCAACGTGAGCAAAATGCGCTATAGATCCTCCAAATAAAGAATAACCAGTAACCCCTGAGAACAGGTCCAATAGAATGATCGCAGGTATAAAATATTTAGCTTTAATTGGTACCGGCACGAATAACAGGAATAATTCTACATTAGGAAACATCATACCAAACGCTACAAGAATCCCATATATTGCTCCGGAAGCTCCTACAGCTGGCGTAGTGAACGCTTCGTAGGCGCTTTGCAAAGTATCCATAGGAACAGTGTCCAGAATAGCTTTTGGATACTCCCCGGTCAAGAAGAAATTATCTACCTGGGTCATGTTCATCCCTGCATCCAGTAAATCCTGAACTCCCGTCTGGTAGCCATAAAAATTCACTAACGTATGTAGCAAAGCGGCTCCTATCCCGGCTGTAAAGTAAAAAAATAAAAATCTCTTCTGTCCCAGCATTTGCTCGATAGGTCCACCAAAGGCCCATAAGGCGTACATATTAAAAAGAATATGTGTAAAGCCACCATGCATGAACATATGGGTAATGACCTGCCAAACCTGAAAGTTCGGATTCTTGACGAACCAGAGTGCGAAATACTCGTAGGCTACATCACCTAATAGCTGACTCCCAATGAAAAATATCACATTGATAATCAATAACGTCTTTACCGTATCCGTAATTCTTCCCATCAGGCAAATTTTTTATCCAGTTCCTCTATAGATAACGTAGTGAAAATGGTTCTATTTGAAGGACTTAGAGCCGGTTCCTTACAGGCAAAAAGTCGGTTAACAATATGTTGTTGCTCAGCTGAATTCAACATAGTTCCAGAACGTACTGCCATGGAATTCGCCAAGGATTTTGATAATAGATCGGTTTGGGAAAATCCATTATCAGGTACGTCTTTCTCAAAGTCGGCAATGAGCTGTTCAAGTAAAATTTCTACTTCACTTTCAGAGATCAGGGTTGGAATTCCAGAGATCTCCACTTCATCCTTATCGAATGATGAAAAGATAAAACCGGTTTGTTCCAGAGATTCTTTGATCTCCTGCAGCATCTCCATTTCCTGATGATTAAACTGAAGTTTCAAAGGAAATAATAATTGCTGACTAACTGCTGCCGAAACAGTAATATTCTTTAATAATTCCTCGTATAAGATGCGTGTATGAGCACGGTGTTGATCAATAACGAGAATGCCGCTCTTAAGCGTGGAAATAATATATTTTTTATGAAGCTGAAAGGTAGATTTTTCGATCTCATCCTCTTTTCCGGCAAAGAGATTACCGGTAACTTCTTCACTTTCAAATTCTATTTGCCGAACATCTACTTCTGAAATTGACTCAGATTCCAAACCAGAGTACTGGCTTTCCCACTCTGCAGGTTTCTCTCTCCTGTATCCAGAATTTGAAGAATTGTAAGACCGTGCAGAGTTTTCAGATTGAAAAGGATTAAAATTTCTATCTACTTCGATCTGCGGCGCACTCGCCTGTTTTGACTGGTAATTATACGGTGTATCCAATTCAGAATCCCTATCGAAATCCAGAATAGGCGCTACATTGAATTGACCAAGCGCGTGTTTGATCGCACTTTTCAATATAGCATATAAGGCATGCTCATCATCAAACTTGATTTCAGTTTTAGTTGGATGAATGTTGATATCGATCGTTTTTGGATCTACATCCAGATAAAGAAAATAGCTTGGGTAGCTTTTATCTTTCAGCAGCCCTTCAAAAGATGCTACAACAGCATGATTTAAATACGGACTTTTAATAAAACGATTATTCACGAAGAAGAACTGTTCTCCCCTGCTCTTTTTTGCGAATTCAGGTTTACCCACGAATCCGGAAATCTTTACGATACCAGTATCCTCTTCAACCGGAACAAGTTTTTCGTTAGTTTTTCCACCAAGAATATTGGTGATTCGCTGGCGATGATTGGCTGCAGGTAATTGAAATAACTCGTTCCCGTTATGAGTAAGTGAAAAACTAATATCCGGATGCGCCAGCGCCACACGTTGAAATTCATCAATGATATGCCGTGCTTCGACATTATCAGACTTTAGAAAATTTCTCCGGGCTGGTATATTGTAAAAAAGATTTTTGACACTAATACAGGTTCCCTTTGGAGTTACACAGGCATCCTGGGCAGAAATCTTGCTTCCTTCGATCTTGATACAGGTTCCAACCTCTTCATTCTCGGTCTTCGTCTTTAACTCCACGTGCGCGATCGCAGCAATAGAGGCCAAAGCTTCACCTCGAAAACCTTTGGTTCTCAAAGCAAAAAGATCATCGGCAATTTTTATCTTAGAAGTTGCATGTCTTTCAAAGCTCATGCGTGCATCTGTGATACTCATTCCTGCACCATCATCGATGACCTGTATCAAAGTCTTACCAGCGTCTTTAATAACCACCTGTATACGACCTGAATGAGCGTCTATACTATTTTCGAGAAGTTCTTTGATTACTGAAGCCGGTCGTTGAACCACCTCACCCGCAGCGATCTGGTTTGCAACATGATCGGGCAACAGTTGAATAATGTTATTCATCTAACGGGGATTCGAGAAAATGGACAAATCAAAATCTAATATCCACAGGCAAATAAAGACCAGTACTAATATGATGTATACCACACGACGGTTGATACTTCTATTACCTCGCGTGCGACTTGATTCACGAGCCTCAGCCCAGTGAGAACCAAAATCGATGGCATTAGTAGCTTCTCTATATTTATTGAATTTTGAATCAAAATCATACACGTTCCCGGTATCCTTTCCCTTATAATAACGAGGAGTGTAATTATACCTGGTATTTTTCCTGATCTTGCCTAAATTGATTTTCAAAACTGTAGATTGTTTGGTGTTCCAAATTTACTCAAAATGCTTCAGAATTCCGAAGCCTTATTAGATTAATAAGAACACAAAGACAATGCCGTTTTGAAAATTCTATTTATCCCTTGTAGAATTTAGCGTCCTTTCTTAACTGAGCCATCTTGATTGCGGCTATAGCAGCTTCTGTTCCTTTGTTTCCATGTTCACCACCACTTCTGGCGCGGGACTGCTCGATATTATTATCTGTAAGCACACAAAATATGACCGGGATATCTGTCTGTACATTTAGATCTTTAATACCCTGGGTTACACCATCACATACAAAATCGAAGTGCTTGGTCTCTCCCTGTATCACATTTCCAACGGCAACGATGGCATCGAGCATTTCGAAACTTTCCTGCATTTTCTTGCAGCCGTAAATAAGTTCAAAGCTACCTGGGACGTTCCAGCGAACAATATTCTCCTTTTGCACACCGTTTTCGATCCACGCATCAAATGCTCCTTGAAATAAGCCTTGTGTTATTTCCTCATTCCATTCAGAAACAACAATCCCAAACCGAAAGTCCTTCGCGTTTGGGATTGTATCTTTATCGTACTCTGAAAGGTTGTTACCTTTTGTAGCCATATATTATTTTTTCATAGCGCGGGCCTGTCCAAGATAGACAGCCACTTTATCTGCTTCCGGAGAATCTGCATACTCCTCTTCGATCTTTATTAAATATTCTTCCGCAGCTTCAGCATCACCAGTATTGATTGCAGTGATCGCAGCTTTTAAAAGAAATCTAGGGGTTGTAAACGAGTTTGTACGCATATCTGCTGCTTTCTCATAATAACCTAAAGCTTCTTCCGGCTGGTCTAACTGAAGAAAAGCATCACCAATCCCACCAGTTGCAAGTGCAGAGAAAATCTCATCATCACTACTAAAACCTTCCAATTGCTCAATAGCTTCCTGATACTTTCCAGTTCTTAGATAAGCGAAACCAGCATTATACTGAGCAAGATTTGCAGCATCTGTACCACCATAATTCTCTATAATATCAAGGAATCCGTATTTACCTTCTCCACCATTAAGTGCAAGATTGTAAAGGGAATCGCTCTGTGCTCCATTCGCACTAAGTGCTGAAGCCATGTAGTTCTGTGCCATTGCCATCTCGTTAGCAGCTTCGTTCTGTTTTGGTTCATGGATAAAACGATTATATCCAAGGTATCCAAGTACAGCAACGATAGCAACTCCCACAATAATGTAGATATACTTTTGATTATCGGCGACCCAGGTTTCGGTTCTACTTGCCCCTTCATCTAAACTGTTAAAAACTTCAGCAGTTGTTGATTCCTGTTCTTCGATTTGTTCCTTCTCAGATTTACCGGAAGGCTTGTATCCTCTTTTCTTATAAGATGCCATAAAAAATTTTTAATGCGTGGCAAAAATATAATATTTTGTGAAAATTAAAAGAGAAAATATTTGTATTTTTTGAATAATTTGAAGTCCTTTTGCAGCTTTCAAAATACTTCTCATTTTTCATATTTCTAGCTGAAAAACAGCCATTTATGCACCTAAAAAATCTTAGCCTTCTCAATTACAAGAATCTAAAGACGGCTGAATTTACTTTTGACAATAAGATCAATTGCCTGGTTGGTAATAACGGCGTTGGAAAAACTAACGTTCTGGATAGTATTTACCATCTCTCCTTCGGAAAAAGCTATTTTAACCCGATAACTTCTCAGAATATCAATCATGAAGCTGAATTTTTCGTTGTGGATGGAGAATTCGAAAAGAATGGAAAAGCTGAAAAGATCCTGGTTAGCGCCAAGAAAGGTCAGAAAAAGGTGATTAAACGGAATAATAAAACCTACGATAAAGTGAGTGATCATATAGGATTTATTCCTACCGTGATCGTTTCCCCGGCAGATCGTGATCTTATTATTGAAGGTTCAGAAACAAGGAGAAAGTTTATGGACGGTGTTATTTCTCAAAGCGATCAATCCTATCTCCAATCTTTACTGAATTACACGAAACAGATATCACAGCGAAATTCCTTATTAAAATATTTTGCTGCCAATTCAACCTTTGATCGCGATACACTCGAGGTATACAATGCACAAATAAGCCATCTGGGACAGGAGTTGTTTGAAAAGCGAAAAAGCTTTCTAAAAGACTTCATACCGATCTTCAATAAACGTTATGCTGATATTACTAATAATAAAGAGATCGTAGATATTAATTATAAGAGTCAGTTATCTGAAAAGTCATTATCATCACTGCTGGAAGAAAATCTTCAGAAGGATATGGCTTTACAATATACCTCGGTGGGAACTCATAAGGATGACCTTAGCTTTGAAATCGAGGGTCACCCTATCAAAAAATTCGGTTCACAGGGACAGCAAAAGAGTTTTTTGATCGCTTTAAAACTGGCACAGTTTGATTTTATAAAAAAAATTAGCCAGGTGAACCCTATTCTCCTGCTGGATGATATCTTTGACAAACTTGATGAAAACAGGGTTGCTCATATCGTAGCATTAGTGGCTACCAATGAACTTGGACAGATCTTTCTTAGTGATACTCACGCAGATAGAACCGAGAAGGTCGTAAAAGGCAGTAATCAATCTTATAAAATTTTCAAACTTTGAAAAAAGCATTATACTTATTAGTCGCTATCGTTCTCACTTCCTGTACGAACACAGATCCCAATGAACAATTGCAAAATCTCACCGGGTACTGGACGATCGAGAAAGTGGAAGTTGAAAATGATTCGGTCATAGAATATAGTTTAAGTCAGTACATTGATTATATAGAGATCAAGGATAGTGTTGGTTTTCGAAAGAAACTTCAGCCAAAGATCGATGGTGGTTATATCGAAGCTTCAAATGATTCAGAAAAAATTACCGCGAAGATAGAAGATGATGTTTTGAACCTTTATTATAGTACAGCTTTCGATGAATGGCAGGAAACGGTTCTCGTAGCTACGGAAGAGGAACTGGTCATTAAAAATCGCGATGATAAAAAATATTATTATAAAAAATACGAACCTTTAATTAGCACAGATGAAGAAGAGACGAAAAAATGAGGAAATGGTCCTCGGTGATCTGCTGAAAAGTTTTGTAGGCGAGAACAAGCTTGACACGAAGGGATTAAACCAGGTACAGATAAGAGAAGTCTGGAACAATCAAATGGGACCAGCCATTGCTAAATACACAACTGGTCTTAAACTAAAGCATGACACACTGTTCGTGCAATTGAGTTCTTCTGTACTTAGAGAGGAATTAAGTTACGGGAAGGAAAAGATCATTAGAAACCTTAACGAGGAAATGAACCAGGAATTGGTGAGAAAATTGGTTTTACGTTAATCTACAATTATGAATAAGAGACTGAAATATTTTCTAGCCTTTTTACTGGTTTTTACCGGACTTATGATGGCAATCAATGAAATTCTAAGATATTTCTTTGAGCTGGATGGTATAGCGAATACATTAATTACAGCTCTTATCACGGTTGGCATTTCTCCAAGGCTGCACTCCGCAAAAGAAGGTGATGGCTATATTTTCAAATGGTCATGGTTTACAAAACCCATTGAAATTTAGCAATTTGAGAAAATAAAAAAACCCGGACTTTTCAGTCCGGGTTTTTTTATTTGATAAGCTCTAACTAGAACATCTCTCTACCTGCAAAATGGAAAGCACCTTCGATTTGTGCATTCTCATCGCTATCACTACCGTGAACAGCGTTCTCACCAATACTGGTAGCATATTTTTTTCTGATAGTTCCTTCAGCAGCATCTTCGGGATTTGTAGCACCAATCAATGTTCTGAAATCTTCAACAGCATTGTCTTTCTCAAGGATCGCAGCAACAATAGGTCCGCGAGTCATGAATTCAACCAATTCCCCGAAAAATGGACGCTCATTATGCACAGCATAAAAAGTTTCAGCATCTCTCTTGGTCATGTGAGTAAGTTTCATCGCTACGATTCTAAATCCTGAAGCGGTGATTTGATCTAATATTCCACCAATATGCCCGTTTTCAACTGCATCTGGCTTAATCATGGTGAATGTTCTATTATCTGCCATTATCTGGTTTTTAAATTTGGTGCAAAAATAAATTATTTATGGGCATAAACAAGTCCTTTCTTGCAATATGTTGACTTACTGGAATTCAACGATATAATCCTGCTGTTTACGGTTATTAAGTCCGCGCATTTCCATGATTACTTTCGAATTCTCAAAGTCAAATTTCAATAAGCCAAAACTCTTTTCGCTCACTACCTCTCCTACTCTATGCTCATTTGGCTCACCGTCAAAAGCTTCATAGGTATGGGTTAGTCCGCTACTCGTAAAGTCTACCAGAGGATAGCTAAGCCCGTTGATTCTTTCTTCGGAAAATTCAGAAATATGACGATCCCCACTCAACAGGATGATATTTTTTGCTTCCGAAGTAACAATAAGATCTTTTAGTTTTTGTGCTTCCGAAGGGAAATTACCCCAGGTTTCAAATCCGTGTTCGTCTGAAAGTATCTGGATACTGGAAAGAATAATATTGAACTGAGCATTCGAAGTTTCAAGTTCATTTTGTAACCAGCTCCACTGCTGTTCGCCAAGCATGGTACCGCTCGAAGGTTCATAACGCCTGTTCGCATCATTGTTCCTAAGCAAATTATCCCGAAAATAACGCGTATCCAGCATGATCACTTTTATGGAACCTTTGGGAGTCTCCAGAATCTCTGAACTATAGATACCTTCCCGGTTTCTTCTTGGATCATTCTTCGCAACACCCATGAAATCCAGGAAATATTGCTGACTTTCTTCTTTAATGTCATAATCCTTACCTCCATCATTCTGGCCGTAATCGTGATCATCCCAAACCCCATAGACTGGCACGCTGCTAAGTAACTTTTGATATCCTTCGTTACTTTTCTGAAGAGCATAAGCATTGACTAAAACTTCAGGAACTTCTGTATCTGCATACACATTATCGCCTCCCCACAGGAAAACATCAGGCTTATTTTTAAGAATTTCATTCCATAAAGGCTGGGGTGCATCTTCCCGGTTACAGCTTCCAAAAGCAATGATATAATCTGGTTCTTTCTCCAGCTTTATGTCTTCGGTAGACCCACAGGACACAAGGCTGAATACAAATAGAAATATTAGAAATCTTTGTTTCATAGTCGTAATTTGCAAGCTCAAATTTAAGGCTTCCACTGTTTCTATAGTGTTATTATATTGTATATTTAACCTCGATTATGATAGACACAAGAATACTCGAGATTACGGCAGAACTGGCAAAGGCAGATAATATCGTGATCGTTCCGCACAAAGGACCCGATGGTGATGCGATAGGCTCTACGCTAGGATTAATGCATTTTTTAAGAGATAAAGGTCATAAAGCGAATGTTATTGCTCCTAACGATTATCCACATTTTTTGAAGTGGCTTCCAGGTAGTGAGGAAGTTTATATCTATGAGCAGCAAAAAGAAATTTCAGATCAATTGATCGCTGAAGCTCAGATTGTTTTTACGCTTGATTTTAATGATCTATCCCGATGCGGCGGAATGGTGGAATCCCTTAAAGCTTCCGATGCTGTTTTCGTGATGATAGATCACCACCAGGAACCTTCGGATTACGCTCATTATACTTATAGTGATTCCACGATGAGTTCGACCTGCGAGATGGTACACAAATTCATAGAAAAGTTACGCGCTGGCAAACAGATCACTCCTGAAATTGCCACCTGTTTATACACCGGAATCATGACAGATACCGGAAGTTTCAGATTTAGCTCTACTTCCAGTGATACGCATCGTGTGATCGCCGACCTGATGGACAAGGGAGCGAAAAATTCTGAGATTCATAATAACATCTACGACACCAATTCTGGAAATAAACTGCAGTTGCTTGGAACCGCACTTCAGAATTTAAAAGTGATTTCAGAATTTAATACCGCTTACATAAGCCTTACTCAGGAAGAGTTAGATCGACATAATTTTAAGAAAGGTGATACTGAAGGTTTTGTAAATTATGGTTTAAGTCTGGATGGAATTAAATTTGCAGTCATATTTATTGAAAATGAGAGTGAGAAGATCATAAAAATTAGTTTTAGGTCTAAAGGAAGTTTCGATGTGAACAAGTTTGCCCGGGCACATTTTGAAGGTGGCGGACATATAAATGCGGCCGGAGGAAAAAGTGATCTTTCCATGAATGATACGATCGTAAAATTTAATAAGATCCTACCTGAATACGAGCAAGAATTAACCCAATGAAAAAGTTTCTAATTCTAATAGTAATGGCAATTGCCGTAGTTTCCTGTAAATCCCCAGAAGCACGTTATCCGGTTTCCCAAAGCAGTGGCTCGTATATCGACCAATCTGTAGAAAAGAACAGGGAAATGATCGCGCAGGAAGAAGATTATATCAAACAGGTAATGGGAGAAAATACCAGTACGGAATATATAACCTCAGCAGATGGATTCTGGTATTACTACAACAACAAGTCACTGGACAGTCTTAATACTGAAACTCCCGAATTTGGCGATATCGTAACCTTTGATTATAGTATCTCAACCATTGAAGGAGAAGCTATCTATGCTGAAGGTGACAAGCCTACCCGCGAATATGCTATTGATCGTGAAAAATTATTTACCGGACTTCGCCAGGGTCTTAAATTGATGAAAGAAGGCGAAACGGTAACATTCCTATTCCCCTCTCACAAGGCATTTGGTTATTACGGAGATCAGGAACGTATTGGAAGCAACAAACCTATTAGCGCTAAAGTGACCTTACACTCTATAAAGGAAGAAGAACAATCAAACACAGAAACCAAAGAACAATAATGAGGACAAAAAGTTTATTTGTGCTTTTCGCTGTTGCGATTAGCTTATTTTCATGTAAAGAAGAATACCCTGAACTTGAAGACGGTATGTATGTTGAATTTAACACCTCTATGGGGCCTATAATCGCTGAGCTTTACCATGAGGAA
Organism: Christiangramia sp. 3-2217-3z; assembly: GCF_051195275.1. Taxonomy (NCBI): domain Bacteria; kingdom Pseudomonadati; phylum Bacteroidota; class Flavobacteriia; order Flavobacteriales; family Flavobacteriaceae; genus Christiangramia; species Christiangramia sp. 3-2217-3z. The sequence continues at coordinate 49,059 of NZ_JBNJLI010000009.1, forward strand.
ACACCAATGACCGTTGCTAATTTCGTATCGCTTTCTGAAGGGAGCAGCACCATGGTAGACAGTACTTTTAAAGGTAAAAAATATTATGACGGTATCGTATTTCACCGTGTGATCGATGGATTCATGATCCAGGGTGGTGATCCTATGGGAACCGGTAGCGGTGGCCCGGGCTATAAATTCCCTGATGAATTCAAGGACTCTTTGAGTCATGATGAAAAAGGTATTTTATCTATGGCCAATGCAGGTCCTGGAACCAATGGGAGCCAGTTTTTTATCACTCTGGAACCGGTAATGCAGCTTGATGGTAAGCATACGGTCTTCGGAAAAGTGGTAAAAGGTATGGATGTCGTTGAAGCGATTGGAAAGACCGAAACTGGTCCTAGAGACCGTCCTGTGAAAGATATAACCATGAATGAGGTGAACATCATTAGAAAGGGAAAAGCTGCTAAGAATTTTGAGGCGCCTAAAGTTTTTGAACAGGAACTTGCAGATCTTGAAGCTGAAAATGAAGCTAAAGAAAAAGAGCTACAGGAAGTAAGATCTAAAAGAGTGGAAGAGTTTGCTGCCCTGGAAGCAAAAGCAGATTCTCTGGAAAGCGGATTAAAATTATATTTTATTACTGAAGGTGATGGAACTCAGCCTAAACAGGGACAAACTGTAAAGGTAAATTATGAAGGTTACTTCGCAGACGGGAAGATCTTTGACACTAACAAAAAAGAACTTGCAGAGGAATTTGGTATATATGACCATAGAAGAGACCAGGCTATGGGTTACCAGCCAATGGATGTAGTTTATGGACCAGATGCACCAATGATCCCTGGATTTAAAGAAGCTATCCAGCAGATGCAGGTTGGTGACGAAGTTGTTGCTTTTATTCCAAGCCATTTAGGTTATGGTGAAAGAGGCTATGGAAGAGCGATCCCGCCAAACTCAGATCTTGTATTTAAGATCTCTGTAGTTGGAATTGCAGGAGAAGATCAGGAATAGTTAAAGATCAGTCATAAAAAAATCCCCCGTGCAGATGCACGGGGGATTTTTTGTTTAAAGCAAACATTCCTAGTTCTCCGGAATATTTTTTAACACCTCTAATAAAAATTTCCAGTATTTCTGAGCAGAGCTAATACTTGCCCGTTCATCTGGTGAGTGAGCTCCGCGAATCGTTGGTCCAAAGGAGATCATATCCATTTCAGGATAATGGCTTCCAATGATCCCACATTCCAGACCTGCATGACATGCTGCAATATTTGCTTTTTCACCATTCATTCTTTCGTAGATCTCATCCAGAGTTTTTAGAATATCTGAATCACTATTCGGAGCCCATCCAGGGTATTCTCCAGACAGTTTTACATCAAAACCTGCCAGTTCAAAGACAGATTTTAGAGAATCAGCCAGATCATCACGACTGGATTCAACAGAGCTTCTTGTCAAACACTTGATCTCGATCTTCCCTTCTTCAACACTAACTTTCGCAACATTATTTGAAGCTTCCACAAGATCTTCGATCTCCGGACTCATTCTATAAACTCCGTTGTGTGCCGCTGCAAGTGCTAGCAATAGCTGTTTCTGAGAATCAATATCCATAACCTCAACTTCAGAAGGAACGTTTTGAATTTCGATCTTCATATTAGGTTCCAAAGAAGAAAATTCAGCTTTTATTAGAATGATCCTTTTATCCAGTTCTTTTTTAAAACTTTCTTCTTCAGTTTCAGGCAAAGCAATGATCGCTTCACTTTCTCTTGGAATTGCATTTCTTAATCCTCCACCATTGATCGATGAGAGTCTAAGCTTATATTCTTCCATAGTATTAAGAAGCAGGCGATTCATTAATTTATTAGCATTGGCCAGTCCTTTAATGATATCCATACCTGAATGTCCACCCATAAGTCCTTTTACCTTGATTGCAAAGGCACGGTAGGAATCTGGAGTACTTTCTACTTTATAAGTTCTGCTTGCTGTGATATCCACACCACCGGCACAACCTATACCAATTTCGTCATCCTCTTCTGTATCAAGATTCAGTAAAATATCACCTTCCAGTAGATCAGGACTTAAACCTTTCGCACCGGTCATTCCCGTTTCTTCATCTATCGTAAACAAAGCTTCGATTGCAGGGTGCTCTATAGAATCGCTTTCCAGTATCGCCATCATAGTAGCCACGCCCAGACCATTGTCGGCTCCTAACGTAGTTCCTTTTGCTCGAACCCAGTCCCCATCTACATACATCTCGATTCCCTGTGTATCAAAATCGAAGTCTGTATCATTATTTTTCTGGTGCACAATATCCAGGTGAGCCTGTAGCACAATCTTTTTTCTGTTTTCCAAACCTATAGTAGCTGGTTTGTAGATCACTACGTTACCTACAGAGTCAACTTCGGTCTTTAAGTCAAGATCGTTACCAAATTTTTTAATGAATTCAATAACCCTTTCTTCTTTTTTAGAAGGCCGTGGCACCGCATTTAGATCGGCGAATTTATTCCATAATATTTTTGGTTCTAATGCTCTTATTTCTTCGTTCATATCTATAATTCTACATTTGTTTTCAAAGATACCTTTTAAGCTGCTGAAACAAAAATTCATTGACATTCTGTATAATTTAGCCGCTTTCATCTCTACTGAAGTTAGGCCAGATATGAATTATTTGTACTTTTAAAATGTGAATAAGAAAACGACTCTCATTCTTGCGATCCTATTACCTGTTCAGGTCATTTTATTGAGCCTGCTTAATAGAGGATCTCTCTTTATCGAAACCTATTATTCCAACGGAATCTACCCGGTGATCTCCAGTATTTTGAGATATAGCATTGGGATTCTACCATTCTCGCTAGGCGATCTTCTGTACGCACTGCTGGTGATTTTACTACTGAAATGGATCTGGAGAAGGTTTAGTCAGAAATTCAAGAATCCAAAACAATGGATCCCCGATTCTCTTGCTGCCCTATCGATCATTTATTTTTGCTTTCATCTATTCTGGGGTTTTAATTATTACCGCCAGCCCTTGCATAAGACTCTTGAAATTGATAACGAATATACTACTGAAGAACTAGTAACCCTTTCAGAAATACTCATCAGCAGATCCAATAAACTGCATGATGATTTAGCTGAAAATGATTCGGCTTCCGTCAAGTTTAAAATTTCAAAAAATGAGCTTTTCCGAAGAACCATTGAAGGTTACGATCATATTGCGTTGAATTATCCTGAATTAAAATATAAAGGCAATTCACTGAAGAGATCGATATACAGCATTCCTCTAAGCTATATGGGTTTTAACGGATATCTAAATCCTTTGACCAATGAAGCACAGGTGAACAGCATTATTGTTCCTTATAAAATACCCACAACAGCCAGCCACGAAATAGGACACCAATTGGGTTTCGCCAAAGAAAATGAAGCAAATTTCATCGCCTGCCTGGTCACCATGAATCATACAGATCCTCATTTTAGATATTCGGGCTATACTTTTGCTTTGAGTTATTGTTTAAGTGAAATCTTCAGAAGAGATAAAGAGGAAGGAGACCGGTTACTGGAGAGCATTAATCCAGGAATCGTTGAGAATTACCGGGAAGTACAGGAATTCTGGCTTGAGCATGAAAATCCATTAGAACCAATTTTTGCTGCGACCTATAATCGCTATTTAATCGCCAATAATCAGGCTGGGGGTATGAAAAGTTACAGTTATGTGGTGGCACTGCTCGTTAATTACTATAAAGATTCAAGAAACGACCTGTAGGAAGATTAACAGTTCTGCTATTTTTAGTACTTTAAGGCTCTTAAAATTTTAATCAATCTATATTTCCAAAAACTACCCACTTTTATGAAATTAAAATTTCTGCTTTTGGGAATAGTTCTGAGTATTAGCTCTGCTTATGCACAGGATTATTTCCCAAAGAACGATGGTGTTAAAACAGAAAACACCAATTACACCGTCTTTAAAAATGCCAGGATTCATGTGGATCCAAAGACAACCATCGAAAATGGAATGTTTGCCATTCAGGATGGAAAAATAACAGCTGTTGGTAAGAATATTTCTATTCCAAAAAACAGTATCATTGTTGACCTTACAGGAAAAGAAGTATACCCTTCATTTATCGACCTTTATTCAAGTTTTGGAATAGGAAAACCAAAACGCGTGGAAGGTGGAAATGGTCCGCAATACGACGCTAATCGCGAAGGTTTCTACTGGAACGATCATATTCGCCCTGAAACTAATGCGGTGGCTCATTTCAAATATGATGCTGATGAAGCCAAAAAATTGCTGGAAGCTGGATTTGGCGCTGTAAATACTCATGTTCCAGATGGAATTGTGCGTGGCTCTGGAATGCTGGTTGCTTTGACTCCTGAAGTTAGCGAAGGGGACCGAATTCTTGATGACAGATCTGCACAATACCTTTCTTTTGACAAAAGCGTCTTATCAAGACAGTCCTACCCTACTTCTCTAATGGGTGCCACTGCACTTATTAGACAAACTTATATTGATGCCGCCTGGTATGCAAAAGGAAATGCGCAGAATAAAGACCTTGCTCTGGAAGCTTTAAATAATAATAAAAATTTAGTTCAGATCTTTGCCTCAGATAATCTGCTAAACGAATTTAGAGCAGATAAAGTAGGTGACGAATTTGGTATTCAATACGTACTCCTGGGAAGTGGAAAAGAATACCAGCGACTGGACAAAGTAAAAAGCTCCAATGCTACGTATATCGTTCCACTAAAATTCCCAGCAGCTTTTGATGTGGAAGATCCATATCTTACCAAGCATCTTGGACTGGAAGAAATGAGAGAATGGAATCAGGCTCCTTCAAACTTAGCCATGTTGGAAGAACAGAAGATTCCTTTCACGATCACTACGCATGATATCGATCCCGCTAAAGACTTCAATTCTAATTTAATGAAAGCGATGGAATTTGGATTAAGCAGAGAAGCAGCTTTAGCAGCTCTAACTACTATACCTGCCAGAACACTGGGCCAGGAAGGGAAGATTGGTACAATTAAAGAAGGTGCCTGGGCAAATTTCCTGATCACTTCCGGAGACTTTTTTGATAAGGAAACGACCTTATTTGAGAACTGGATTCAGGGTGAAAAGAAGGTCCTGAATAGTATGGATGTAACCGATATTACCGGGAACTATGATCTGAAACTGGACGGAAAAACCTATACGCTGGCCATCACCGGAGAACCGGCTAAGCCAAATGCTGAAGTGACCTTAGATGAGACCAAAATTGGATCAAAATTGAGCATTTCAGAAAACTGGATGAATCTATTGATCTCTTCTCCAGACACTACTAAGACCGAATTCATTAGGCTTGTGGCGAACGTTCCAACAAATTCGAAGAATTTTTCAGGTAAGGCAATTCTACCTGGTGGCAGGGAAACCCGTTTTGAGGCTACTATGAAAGACGCCCAAAAAGAGGATGAAAAGAAAGATGAAGAGAAAAAAGAAGAAGATAATACCCGTGAGTTGATCGCGGTAACCTATCCAAATGTTGCTTATGGCTTTAAGGAAAGACCAGAGCAGGAAGATGTACTTTTCAAAAATGCTACCGTGTGGACCAGCGAAGATAAAGGTGTTCTTGAAAATACCGATGTACTTGTAAAGGACGGAAAGATCGTTAAGGTTGGAACAGACCTTAATGCCGGCAGAGCAAAAATTATCGATGCAACCGGTAAACATCTTACTTCCGGGATCATTGATGAGCATTCACATATCGCAGCATCAGACATTAATGAAGCAGGCCATAATTCTTCTGCTGAAGTGACTATGGAAGATGTAGTTGATCCTACAGATATCAATATTTACCGTAACCTGGCTGGTGGTGTTACGACCATTCAGTTATTACATGGATCTGCAAACCCAATTGGAGGTAGATCTGCGATCCTGAAATTAAAATGGGGAGCTCCTGCAGATGAATTGATCTTCGAACAGGCTCCGCCTTTTATAAAATTTGCACTCGGCGAAAACGTAAAACAATCAAACTGGAGTGGAAATCGCTTTCCGCAGACAAGAATGGGTGTGGAACAGGTATTTATAGATTACTTCAGTCGAGCTAAGGCTTATGAAAAAGAGAAGCAGGCTGCAGGAGACAATTTCAGAAAAGATCTTGAAATGGAAACTCTTGTGGAGATCCTTAATGGCGAACGTTTTATCACTTCCCATTCTTATATCCAGAGTGAGATCAATATGTTGATGAATGTTGCTGAAATGTTCGATTTTAATATCAACACGTTCACTCACATCCTTGAAGGTTACAAGGTGGCAGATAAAATGAAAGAACACGGTGTTGGAGCTTCAACATTCTCAGACTGGTGGGCTTATAAATACGAAGTGAACGATGCTATCCCTTATAATGCAGCGATCATGAACGATGTTGGCATCACCGTAGCTATTAATAGTGATGATGCCGAAATGAGTCGCAGACTTAACCAGGAAGCTGCTAAAAGTATGAAGTATGGTGGAATGAGCGAAGAAGACGCCTGGAAAATGGTTACGATCAATCCTGCAAAATTACTACATGTAGATGATTTAGTTGGTAGTATCAAAACCGGAAAACAGGCAGATCTTGTTCTATGGAATGATCATCCACTTTCTATATATGCGGTTCCGGAGAAAACAATGGTAGAAGGAGTTGTTTATTTTGACAAGGATAGAGACCTGGAACTTCGCAAGGAGATTCAGAAAGAAAGAAGCAATCTTGTAAGCCAGATGCTGAAGGAAAAGAACAGTGGAGTTAAAACACAAACAGTGAAAAAGAAAGAAAAGCAGCATGTGCACTGTGATCTTTTAGAAGCTGTAAAATAATATACTGAAGATGAAAAAATTAAATTTATTTATAGGATTGCTGAGCTTACTTTGCTGCGGAAATAGTTTTGCACAGCAAACCCCGGCACCAGAACAGGCGGAAGCGATTAGCATTGTTGGTGCTACCGCTCATATTGGAAATGGTGAGGTAATCGAGAATAGCCTGATCATTCTTGAGGATGGCAAAATTACTGAGATCATAGCCGCAGATCTTACGAAAAGACAATATCCAGGTAAACAGATCGATGCTACAGGAAAACATGTATATCCAGGAATTATCGCTCCGAATACCACGCTTGGACTGGTAGAGATCGCTTCTGTAAAAGCTACGGAAGATCAGGATGAAATGGGTGACATGCTTCCCAATGTAAGAAGCCTGATCGCCTATAATACAGAAAGTAAGATCGTAGAATCCATGAGACCCAACGGTGTACTTCTGGGACAGGTGGTTCCAAGAGGCGGATTGATCTCCGGAACATCTTCCATCGTACAATTTGATGCATGGAACTGGGAAGATGCAGCTGTAAAAGCTGATGATGGCCTTCATATCAACTGGCCAGATTCTTTTAGACGTGGTCGTTGGTGGAGAGGTGAAGACCCGGGACTTAAACCTAATAAGGAGTATACCGAAGAAATTCAGAAGTTATCTGATTTCTTCGCTTCCTCGAAAGCTTACTTAAATGGTGATAGAAATGACCAAAACCTGCCATTTTTAGCCATGGAAAAAGTTTTTAGCGGAGATAAAAAGGTATTTATACACGCTAATGGTGAAAAAGAAATCCTCGATATTATTCAGTTCAAAAAGGAAAATGAGCTTTCTTCTGTAGTAATTGTTGGAGGTTACGACGCGCTTGCGATCGCTTCAGATTTAAAAAATGCAGAGATCCCGGTTTTGGTAAACAGACCACACAGCACTCCAGATAATGCTTACGAAGATTACGACCAGCCATATAAACTGGCAAAATTACTGTATGATGCAGGAGTCGTGGTTGGATTGGAAAGCAGCGGACAAATGGAACGTATGAATACCAGAAATCTACCTTTCTATGCTGGAACGGTAGCTGCATTTGGGATGGACAAAGAAGATGCTCTAAGTCTTATTACTGCCAACAATGCTAAGATCCTTGGAATTGATAGTGATTACGGAACTCTTGAAAAAGGGAAATCTGCAACCCTGTTCATTTCTGAAGGTGATGCACTGGATATGCGTACGAATATTCTATCTCATGCATTTATAGACGGAAGGGAACTAAGCCTGGAGACACATCAAACTGAACTTTGGAAACGCTATTCCAAAAAATACAGCGAGCAGGAATCCAAGTAATTAAACTAATTTCAAATTTTCCCGAAGGACTGGAATGGAAATGCTGCGAAGCTTCCACTCTACTCTTCGGGCAACTTTTTTTATGCCTAATATCTACTTACTTTTGTGGTTATGTTGAAAAAGATCACCAGTCTGCAGAACAAGGAAGTGAAGTGGCTGCTTCAATTGCAGGAGAAATCAAGAATTAGAAGAAAGGAAAATACATTTCTTGTTGAGGGCTTGAGGGAAACAAGTCTTGCCGTAGCGCATCACTATGAACTGCTTCACCTTTATTATGTTCCTGAAAAGATAGCATTTCAGGAGGTGCTTGATCTTGTAAAGAAAGGCGATCAACATACAGAACAGATCACTGAACTTTCCCAGGAAGTATACGAGAAAATCGCTTATAGAGGTAGTACCGAAGGAGTTATCGCCGTTTTTCGTACACGTGACAATAAACTGGAAGATTTAGACTTCAGATCAACCTCTCCTTTGATATTGGTCGCTGAAGCACCGGAAAAACCAGGAAATATTGGCGCTATTCTAAGGACTGCTGATGCTGCTGCGGTAGACGCGGTCATTATTGCAAACCCTAAAACAGATCTCTATAATCCAAATATCATCAGGAGTAGCGTAGGTTGTGTTTTCACTAACAAAATAGCCACCGGGGAAACTTCAGAAATAATAGAATTTCTTCGGAATAAGAATATTCATATTTATGCAGCCATTTTACAGGCCGCCAAACCTTACCATGAAGTTGATTTAAAAGGACCAACCGCAATCGTCGTGGGAACCGAAGCCACAGGGCTTAGCGAAGAATGGCGCGAACATTCTCTTCAGAATATCATCATTCCCATGCAGGGTGCTATCGATAGTATGAACGTATCGGTCGCAGCTGGTATTCTCATTTTTGAAGCACGAAGACAACGTGGCTTTAATGTTTAAACTTTATAATTTGCAAGCTGAAACTCTTTATTATATCATCCTTGGAGTCGTGATCGCTGATTTTCTTTTCGACACCCTCCTTGATGCGTTGAATGCCAAACATTTCGATGACCCTATACCCGCGGAACTGACAGATGTGTACGATGATGAGAAGTACGAAAAGTCTCAGGAATACAAAAAAGAACGTTTTAAGTTTGGCCTGCTCTCCTCTGGTTTTTCAGTAATTCTTACGATACTTTTTCTGGTTTTCGAAGGCTTTGCCGCGGTAGATGTTATTGCACGTGAGTTTTCAAGCAATCCTATTGTGATAGCTCTTATATTCTTCGGCATCATCATCATTGGCAGTGACCTGCTTACAACCCCTTTTTCCTGGTATAGCACCTTTATAATTGAAGAAAAATATGGATTTAATAAGACCAGTACTAAAACGTTTGTAATAGATAAATTAAAAGGTCTTTTGATGACCATGATCGTAGGCGGCGGGATCTTGGCATTGATCATCTGGTTCTATCAAATTGCAGGAGAAGATTTCTGGTGGTACGGTTGGATAGTAGTATCTGTCTTCGCTGTTTTCATGAATATGTTCTATGCAAAATTGATCGTTCCACTTTTTAACAAGCAAACCGCTCTGGAGTCAGGTAGTTTGAGAACTAAAATCGAAGCTTATACGCAAAAAGTAGGATTCCAGCTGGATAATATCTTTGTGATCGATGGCTCCAAACGTTCCACTAAAGCCAATGCTTATTTTTCCGGTTTTGGTTCAGAAAAAAGAATTACTTTATATGACACTTTGATCAATGATCTGGATGAAGAAGAGATCGTTGCAGTCCTGGCACACGAGGTTGGTCATTATAAAAAGAGACATATTGTGTTCAATTTAATTGCTTCAATAGCTACTACTGGATTCACCTTATGGCTGCTATCCTTGTTCGTAGGTAGTCCCGTACTATCTTCAGCATTAAGTGTAAGCGATCCAAGTTTTCATATTGGCCTGATTGCCTTCGGAATATTATATAGTCCGATTTCAGAAGTAACCGGTCTTGTTATGAATTACATTTCCAGAAAGTTTGAATACCAGGCTGATGATTATGCGAGTAAAACCTACAACGCACAATACCTGATAAGTAGTTTAAAAAAGTTATCCGGAAATACATTGAGCAACTTAACTCCTCATAAAACCTATATTTTCGTACATTACTCACACCCGAGTTTACTGCAAAGATTTCAGAATTTGAAGGCAGGTATTTAGTTGTTTACTTTTTATCTTAATTGTACTTTTAACTTATGACCGAGGCTGCGATAGAAAAAGAGAACAAGCAAATTGCAAGGCAATACAAGGAATTGCTACGCATAAGCTACCAAACCCTTTCCGAAGATGACAAGAAACTCATTCGAAAGGCGTTTGATACTGCGGTAGACGCACATAAGGATCAGCGCAGAAAATCTGGTGAAGCGTATATTTTCCATCCAATAGCGGTCGCGAAAATAGTAGCTTCGGAAATTGGACTGGATGCAACTTCGATCGCTGCTGCACTTTTGCATGATGTGGTGGAAGACACGGAATACACGCTTTTAAACATAGAAAAAATGTTTGGTGAAACCGTGGCCAAGATCGTAGACGGACTCACCAAGATTTCCAGCCTTAAAAAAGATAAGGATGTTTCGCTGCAGGCAGAAAACTTCCGTAAAATGCTGCTTACACTCAACGATGATGTTCGCGTTATCATCATCAAGATCGCAGACCGCTTACATAATATGCAAACAATGGATGCCATGCGTCCTGATAAGCAGATTAAAATTGCTTCGGAAACCTTATATATTTATGCTCCTCTCGCACACAGGATTGGACTTTACAACATAAAAACCGAATTGGAGGATCTTGGTCTAAAGTATACAGATCCTGAAGTATACCACGATATCTTAACGAAAATCAAGGAAAGTAAGGAAGATCAGGATATTTATATCAAGGCGTTCAGCCGTGTGATCGAAGATTCTCTTGACAAGGAATCGCTTGACTATAGTATAAAAGGGAGACCAAAATCCATCTATTCCATCAACCGGAAGATCCAGACTCAGAATATTAGTTTTGACGAGATCTATGATAAGTTCGCGATCAGGATTATTTATAAAAGTGAACCATCACAGGAGAAATTCCTGGCCTGGAAGATCTATTCCATAGTGACCGATCATTTCCGTCCCAACCCTACTAGACTAAGAGACTGGATCTCATCTCCAAAATCTACAGGATATGAAGCTCTGCATATTACTGTAATGGGACCAAAAGGCAGATGGGTGGAAGTACAGATTCGAAGTGAACGAATGAATGAGATCGCAGAGAAAGGATATGCTGCTCACTATAAGTACAAACAGGGAGATGACAATAAAGAGGAACGAGGTTTTGAAGAATGGGTAACCAGACTTCAGGAAGCACTTGAAAATCCAGATGTGAATGCCGTTGACTTTGTAGAACAGTTCAAACTTAACCTGTATTCAAAAGAGATTTTTGTTTTTACACCTCAGGGAGATCTTAAATCTCTTCCGAAGGGATCCACACCATTAGACTTTGCTTTCAGCATTCATACAGAAATTGGATTGCGAACTCGAGGTGCTCGTGTAAATAGCAAACTGGTTCCTTTAAGTCACGAATTAAAAAGTGGCGACCAGGTGGAAATCATCACTTCAGATAATGCTCAGCCTAATGTGAACTGGCTGGATTATGCAACTACCGCAAGAGCCCGGGCAAAGATCAAATCATCCTTGAAAGATGAGAAGAAAGAGATCGCAGAAGAAGGAAAAGCTGTGCTGGCCAGGAAACTAAAAGCACAGAAGATTCAGTTTAATGAGAAGTCTATCAATGAACTTGTGGTATTCTTTAATCTGAAAACGAGTCTTGATCTTTTTTATCGCGTAGGTATTGGAAAGATCGACAATCAGTTGCTTAAGGATTTCGCAAATTCCCGAAGCAATTCTCTGGTTAGCTATTTCAAAAGTAAGATCAAAAAACCACAGGTAGCAGCCGATATTAATAAGGATGAGATCACTGCTAAGTATGACCAACTGGTGTTTGGTAAGGAAGAAGAGAAACTGGATTATAAATTAGCGAATTGCTGTAATCCTATTCCGGGAGATACTGTATTTGGATTCATTTCTGTAAACGACGGCATTAAGGTTCATAAGAAAGATTGTCCAAATGCATTGCAACTACAATCCAATTACGCCTACAGGATCATCCAGGCGAAATGGATTGACAGTTCTCAACAGGATTTCCAGTCGGTCATTAAATTACAGGGAATTGATAATCTTGGATTGGTAAGTGAGATAACTAAAGAGATCTCAAGTAACATGGGTGTGAATATGAAAAACCTGAATTTTGACAGTTCAGATGGTATTTTCAATGGAAGAATTACGCTGGTGGTGAAGAACAATAATAACCTGAATACGATCATCCAGCGACTGAAAAAAATTAACGGCATAGACAAGGTAAGCCGTGAATAAACTTTTACCTTTGCAAGGCAATTATGAGCAAAAAAGTCGTAAATAAAAACGATCAGGCGGTCGTAAAAAACGTTTTCACGAAGTATCTTGAAGACAAGGGACATCGGAAAACACCCGAACGTTTCGCTATTCTTCAGGAGATCTACAATTCTGAAGATCATTTCGATATTGAGTCTTTGTATATCATGATGAAGAACAAAAAATATCGGGTGAGCCGGGCAACACTATACAACACGATCGAACTCCTACTGGAGTGCGGACTGGTTAGAAAACATCAGTTTGGGCAGAATCAGTCACAATACGAGAAATCATATTTTGACCGGCAGCACGATCATATCATACTTACAGATACAGGAGAAGTTATTGAATTCTGCGATCCAAGGATACAAAGTATTAAGCAAACGATCGAGGAAGTTTTTGATATTGAAATCAATAAACACTCCCTGTATTTCTACGGAAACAAAAAATCAACCAACTAAGTTTAAGAATTCATGGCTGTAGATTTACTACTAGGTCTTCAATGGGGTGACGAAGGAAAAGGCAAAATTGTCGATGTACTTACCTCCAAATACGATATCATTGCCAGATTTCAGGGTGGTCCAAATGCAGGACATACTTTGGAGTTTGATGGGCAAAAACACGTTTTACACACGATACCATCAGGTATATTTCATGATGATAGCATCAATCTTGTTGGAAACGGCGTAGTGATAGACCCGGTAATCTTTAAAAAAGAACTGGACAATCTTGCCAAACATGGAATAGATTATAAGTCTAAACTATTAATCTCCAGAAAGGCACATCTTATTCTTCCAACCCATAGATTGCTTGACGCTGCTTCGGAAGCTTCAAAAGGCAAAGCTAAAATTGGATCTACTTTAAAAGGAATTGGTCCAACTTACATGGATAAAACCGGTAGAAATGGTTTACGTGTAGGAGATCTGGAAATGGCCGACTGGCAGGATTGCTATCGTGCACTTGCAGACAAGCATGAGAAGATGATCGCATTCTATGATGTGGATGTACAGTACGATCTGAAGGAACTTGAAAAAGAATTCCGTACTGCGATTGAAACTTTGAAAGAACTTACTTTTATTGACAGTGAGGATTACCTTCACAAGTCTATGAAAAACGGAAAATCAATCCTTGCTGAAGGTGCCCAGGGCTCTTTACTGGATATTGATTTTGGAACATACCCATTTGTAACCTCTTCCAACACTACTGCGGCCGGTGCATGTACCGGGCTTGGAGTAGCACCACGCGAGATCGGGGAAGCATTTGGAATATTCAAAGCCTATACCACCAGAGTTGGTAGTGGCCCTTTCCCTACCGAACTTTTCGATGAGACAGGAGAAAAGATGGGACGAATAGGTAATGAATTTGGAGCTACTACAGGACGAAAGAGAAGATGTGGATGGCTGGATCTGGTTGCATTGAAATATGCGGTCCAGGTGAATGGAATCACCCAGTTGATTATGATGAAAGGTGACGTACTTAGTGGTTTTGATACTTTAAAGGTATGTACCGCCTATAAATACAAAGGTGAAACTATTGATCATCTACCATTTAATATAGAACCTGAAAATCTTGAACCGGTCTATACCGAAATGAAAGGCTGGAAAGAAGATCTTACTAAAATGACAGATGCCAACACGCTTCCAAAAGAATTCAACGACTACGTTGAGTACCTTGAGCGAGAACTGGAAACACCAATTACCATTGTATCGGTAGGTCCAGACAGAAGTCAGACGATTCAAAGAAGCTAATACAAAGTTATTTTATATATCAAAAAGCCCCTGTGTGGGGCTTTTTTTGTTTTTTATTTCTACAAGATAATTATTGAAATGGTTCCGTTTAACATCGTATAATTTGATAATCTTTTTCATCAAGCCTATCCTAATTGTTCAACTACGGGTAGCTGAAAGCAAAGCTTAATTACTAAATTTAAAGGTTTATTTATTCAAGGATTTATTCAAAGCGGATAATATTATTCTCGAATCACTGCTATATTCGCTTACTCATAGACTTACTCAGATTACAAAAATAAAATTATAGCATAAAAAAAAGCCCCCTAATTGGGGCTTTTTCTATTCGGTAGTATTGAATTAGTTTAGCTATCTGAGTCAGAATCTGAATCAGAATCACCTGATACTATAAATAAACTTGCAATATTAGTAGCGGTCTCAGCATTAATTGGCTCATCAAACGCTTGAGAAACAGCTTCGGCTGCATCACCAACAAGTGGGGAATCTCCGTAATCGTACCCTACAAGATCAATATCTGCCTGAGTTGTTACTTCTTCACCATCATATACAGCCTGAGTAGCTTCCGGCATACCTTCACCTCTGTTATTTAATGTAATCCAACCTTCAAGTCCGCGAATTCTTCTAATTTCAGAAGCATGACGCGCTTCTACGGAGTGAATTTGAAGAGCTGGCTCTAAAAATGGAGTTCCCATAAGATTTGCAGCCTGCCCTTTGTAGGCTCTAACTCCAGTATCTTCGAAAGCCTGAGCTAACGCAAGTAATTGTGCATAAGCTGTAGCCTCTCCAATACCATTATCGTTAAAAGGATCAAAGTCGCCACCAGCCGTAAAGTCAAAGTTTGGCTTGGGCACTGGAGTTGCTCCAACTCCTTCTAATCCTGCCACTAGGAAATCCACGTGTGCCGACTCATGCTTAGAAATTTGCATATATACCGTTTCTGGTCTACCTGAAGGTAGCACACCCGATTCCAATGCTTTTAAATAAAATTCGGCTTCTAGATATTCCAAGGTTAATGCTAATTGTAAGGCATCTACCGCTGGATTTCCACTGTCCTGAAACATTGCATTAGCTTTTGTACTAGCCAATCCAAAAGGAACAGCAGCCATTGCCGCCTTCTTTCCGAAAGAACCTAGGGTACTAAACATCTCCCTACGTGAAGAAGATTTCGTCGTTAGTTTTTCAGATGAAAATTCATCCAATAATTTTATTATACTCATAATGTTTTTTTTTAGATTTTAATAGATTACGCTCCAGTCATTGGTTCAGGCAGCTCATTAGCTGTGAAATCAGTTACAATAAATCCACCTGCAATGTCAAATACTTCTGCTGGATCGTAAGCAAGATCTAAACCTGTATCTGTAGTAATAACGTCATCACCTGCGAAATCTGCAGAGTCTGGATTAATTAATGATCTAATAGCAGACGCGTGTCTAGCCTCTACTGATACAATTTTACCAGCTAATAATAGGTAAGCAGGATCAGCAATACGATCTCCAGCACCATTGTATGCTCCGACTCCAGTATCCTCAAGTGCCATTGCAGTTGCTAGTACCTGATCTCTACTAGACAAATCAACAGAACTTAAATCAAATTCCAAATCCGGCAACATTGCCTCCGGAGTATCAACGGTTGCTGCGGCTATAGCTGTTCTAAAAAATTCTCTGTGTATAACTTCATGGTTGTAAAGATCATCCATTAGATCTTTTTCTTCTTGTGGAGCGCCTGCATAATAGTCACCACCTCTTACAGCAGTATAAAATGCAGCTTCCAATTGCTCTAAAGCATATGCGTAATTAAGAATACCCAAATCTCCGCTTCCTAGATCAAATACTGCATCTACTGGTGGCTCTGTTGGATCCGGATCCACTGGATCTGGTCCTCCTACATCTCCGCCTGGGTTGAATAAATCATCATCGCTACATCCGTACAGTAAAAAACTGGAACCGGCTATACCGAGACCACCTAATTTAATGAACTTCCTACGCGAATTCTTGTTCGAATTTTTCGGTGATGCATCAACTACATCTACCTTCACTAAGGGTTTTTTCATGATTAAAATTTTAGTTTCTATGGAAACTTACGAAGGGAAAGGCAATTCAGTTTTAATCCAATCGTTAAGGTTGTCTTAAAAGCCTTAAAATTTTGAAAGCTTTAAGAAATTTGATAAAATCAAGATTTTATTTTAAGACAAATTAGCATACCTGATCTTACCACACCACGTTTATGTATAAAATTAAGGGCATATAAATTTTGAGTACTTTTGAAAAAAATATCTGCATTGCGAAACATCTTTAGCGTACTTCTTTGTGTGATCTTCTTTCAGGTAGGAATGGCACAAAATAGTCAGGAAATCAACTATGAATCTGATAGAACTTTAAAAAATGAAGCCAGGTATCCTGGGGCTCTTATATTGAGTAAAATCGATAACCAGGTATATTTTGATCACGATGGAATCGAAGTCTGGTGCGATAATGCTGTTTTTTATAAAGAAGCCAATTTCTTCAAGGCATATGGTAATATTCGAATGCAGCAGGGCGATAGTGTAAGTATGACCAGCAACTATGCTGAATATAATGGTGATACCGAATTTGCATTTGCCAGCGGAAAAGTATTAATGAAAAGACCTCAAACCACCCTTGAAACCGACAGTTTGTTCTTTGACAGACTGAAACAGGAAGCATACTATAGAAGTGGCGGAAAGGTTCGGGATACTGCGAGTGTCCTTACCAGTAGGATTGGCCGCTATTATATGGAACAAAACAAATACAGTTTTGTTGATGAAGTAGTAGTAACTAACCCGGAATATACTATAAACTCTGAACAACTTGATTTTTATTCTGAAAGTGGTTACGCTTACTTATATGGACCTTCAACAATTAAAAGTGAAACCAGCACTGTTTACTGCGAACGCGGATTTTATGATACCAGAGCAGATAATGGTTATTTTGTGAAAAACTCCAGGATAGATTATGAAAACCGAGTCCTAAAGGGTGACAGTCTGTATTTCGATCGTGAAACCAGTTTCGCTTCTGCCACAAATAATATACAGGTCATCGACACTATAAACCAAAGCAAAGTAACCGGTCATTATGCTGAAGTTTATAGGGATAAAGATTCTGTTTTTATAACCAAAAGAGCACTTGCCGCAAGCTTACAGGAAAGAGACACCCTGTTTATCCATAGTGATACCATTATGATCACTGGGAAACCTGAACATAGAATTATTCGTGGTTTTTATGACGTTCGAATTCTAAAAGAAGATCAAACCGGTGAAAATCCAATGAGCGGGCGTAGTGATTCAATTTACTCAGATCAACAAAACGGACTTTCAAAATTGATCAATCTTGGTCGTTTTGGTGATAAAAAACCTGTTTTATGGTCGGGGCTCAATCAAATGAGTGGTGATAGCATTCACCTTCAATCCAATCCTGAAACTGAACAACTGGATAGTCTGCTGGTATTTGACAATGCTTTTTTAATTCAGAAGGATACCATAGAAGGATACAACCAGTTGAAAGGAAAGATTCTCACAGGATATTTTGAAGATAATCAACTACGGGAAGTTATTATTGATAAGAACACTGAAACTCTCAATTATTTGAGAAACGATGAGGGCGCCCTTATATCGATTAATAAAACACTAGCCAGTTATATACGTATCCTGTTTCAGAATCAGCAGATCGAATTCATAGATTATTTAAACGCTGTCCAGGGTAAAATGCCTCCGGAAGATGAAGTTCCTCAAAACCAAAGAACCTTAGCTGGTTTTAACTGGCGCGGTGATGAAAGAATCACTTCGAAAGATGGACTATTTGAAGGTAAACCTGTACCGGAACTTACCAAGATCAAAGGTATCGAAATGCCTGAAGCTCCTGAGGAATTTTTTGAAGAACGCGAGAAGGACGACCTCCTACTGGATCAAAATTCCAGACTCAAACCAGAAATTCTAAAGAATAGAGCTAAAGATTCTCTGAAGTATAAAAATGAAAAGGTTCAGGATTCACTTAAGGACGCTATTGAACCAATTGCAAAACCTGTAAAGGACACTCTAACTGGCAACCAGGAATGAAAGAAGATTTTCTAAAGTTTCAGGCCCAAACCACTCCTCACCCACTGGCATTAGAAGTAGAAAGTGCTACCGGTAGTTATATAAAGACAAGTGACAGCAAAGAATACCTTGATTTCGTTGCTGGCGTATCTGCCTGTACTCTTGGTCACTCTCATCCTGCAGTGGTAAATGCTATCAAGGAGCAGGCTGAGAAATATCTGCATGTCATGGTCTATGGCGAATATGCACAGGCTCCGGCAGTAGAGCTTAGTAAATTACTTGCTGAAAATTTACCTGGCTCGCTCTCTAAAACCTATCTCGTAAATAGTGGAACTGAGGCGATCGAAGGTGCACTAAAACTGGCCAGAAGGGCTTCTGGAAGAACAGGGATCATTGCTGCAAGGCACGCCTACCATGGTAATACGATGGGCTCCTTAAGTCTGATGGATTTTGAAGAAAGGGTAAAGGTTTTTAAACCTTTGATAGGAGATGTTTCATTTATAGAATTCAACTCCACGGATGACCTTTCAAATATCAACGAACATACAGCATGCGTAATTCTGGAGACAATCCAGGGTGGAGCCGGATTTATTCAGCCTGTAGATGATTATCTTCTGAAAGTAAAAAAACGTTGTGAAGAAGTAGGCGCATTACTTATTCTTGATGAGATACAACCTGGTTTTGGAAGGACCGGTAAATTATTTGGATTCGCAAATTTCGGACTTGTTCCTGATATCCTGGTAATGGGAAAAGGAATGGGCGGAGGATTGCCAATTGGAGCTTTTACAGCTTCAGAAGAGGTCATGGATCTACTTATGGATAATCCTAAACTTGGACATATCACAACATTTGGCGGCAATCCTTTAATTGCTTCAGCAGCACTTGCTACTTTAAAAGAACTCCTTAGCACAAACCTTATTTCTGAAACACTACAAAAGGAAAAGCTCTTCAGAAAACATTTAGAACATCCGCTCATTGAAGAAGTTAGAGGAAAAGGCTTAATGCTGGCAATCATATTAAAGTCTGCCGAAATTGCAGACCAGCTGGTGCTTAGAGCTAAAGATGAACAATTGATCTTATTCTGGTTATTGTTCGAAAAGCGAGCCGTAAGGATCACTCCGCCCCTGACAATATCTTCTGAAGAAATTTTGAAAGGATGTGGCATTATTGTTGACATACTGGAAGAGTTAAATAGTAATATTGAAGCTGTTAATTAATTTGTTAACAACAATGCTAGCGGGCGTACCTATTGCCCTTATTCCTTTTTAACTTTAATAACAGTAGAAATCCCATAATCACTCTCTTATGCAATTGAGCCATAACGAAGAAGATAATTTCTCTCTTGATCGCTTCGAATCCATGCTAAAGACCAATGACGTTCTTTTCTTCGATTCAAACGAATTTGAGAATATCATCAACCATTACATGGAGAATGGCAAGATAGCTCTTGCTAAAAAAGCGGTGAAATTGGGTCTCGCCCAGCATCCTACTTCAGTAAATCTAAGATTATACAAAGTTGAGATTCTGGTTTTTGAAGACAAACTGGATCTTGCAGACAGTATACTTAATGAGTTGAAGAATCTGGAATCTTCCAACGAAGAGATCTACATTCAAAAAGCTCAGATCTATTCTAAGCGAGATATGCATGCTGAAGCAATTACCATGCTGGAAGCAGCTTTGGAGATCACGCTTGAAGATGCAGAAATATTTTCGCTCATCGGGATGGAATATCTGTTTCTTGAGGATTTTGAAAATGCGAAATATAGCTTCATGAAATGCCTTGAGGCAGATGATGAAGATTACTCCGCACTTTATAACATCATGTATTGCTTCGATTTTCTTGAACAGAAAGAGGAGGCTATTGATTACCTGAATCTATATCTGGACAAACACCCGTATTGCGAAGTAGCCTGGCATCAGGTTGGAAAGCAATATTTTGACTTGAAGAACTACTCTAAAGCACTGGCAGCATTTGATTTTGCCATTATTAGTGATGACAGGTTCGTGGGAGCTTACCTGGAAAAAGGAAAGGTTCTTGAGAAATTAAAACGTTACAATGAGGCCATCGAAAACTATAATATCACCTTGGAACTCGATGATCCTACATCTTTCGCATATTTAAGAATTGGTAAATGCTTCGAAAAACTTGGTTGTGATGATTTTGCGATCAAAAATTACGAGCAAACTGTGCACGAAGATCCTTTACTTGACAAAGGCTGGATCGCGATTACCGATTTCTATTTCAAAAAATTAAACTTCCCAAAGGCTTTATATTATATCAATAAAGCGATCAATATAGACGAGGAAAATGTTCTTTACTGGAAACGTTACGCAAAAATCAACAGTAGGCTGAATTTCCCGGAAGAAGCTGAGCAAGGCTATAAAAAAAGTCTTGAGTTGGGAAATTACGAATTAGAGACCTGGATTAGAAGATGTGATATCCTGATTGGACTGGGAGAATATGAAACTGCAATTTCCAGCATGATGCAGGCTCTGGAATTTTACCCGGGTACTGCGGAAGTCGAATATCGTCTTGCCGGTTTATATTTCAATACAAACAATGGTGACAAAGGCTATTTTCATTTGAATAATGCCTTGAAAACCGACTCAGAATATTACATCATCATAGAAGAACTTTTCCCGAATATTTTTGAGCGAAAAAGCATCAAACAAATTATAAATTCCTTCGTAAAGCTCTCTTAGTAATTTTGCTACCTTTGAGCAAAATCATAAAATTCTAAGATGCAACGCAGTTTAGTGGACTATCTAAAGATAAGCCTTAAAGGAATGGCTATGGGAGCCGCAGATGTTGTTCCCGGAGTCTCCGGCGGTACTATCGCATTTATTTCAGGTATATACGAAGAGTTGATCACCACCATTGGTGGAGTCAATCTTGGTTTGCTTTCCACCTGGAAGGCAAATGGCTTTAAAGCCATGTGGGAAGAGCTGAATGGTAATTTCATTGTAGCTCTTTTTGCAGGAATTCTCGTTAGCATATTTAGTGTAATGCGTGTTGCAAATTACTTGCTCGAGAATCATCCGGTTCTAATCTGGTCCTTTTTCTTCGGCCTTGTGGTTGCCAGTATTTGGTTTGTAGGTAAACAAATCCCAAAGTGGACCTGGAAGATCGTTTTAGCGCTGGTAATTGGTGCAGCAGTTGCGTTCTATATCGTTAGCCTGCCACCACTTTCTGCCAGTAATTCCTATTTGTTTTTGTTCTTTGCCGGAGCACTTGCCGTATGCGCAATGATCCTGCCTGGAATTTCAGGCGCTTTTATTCTGGTATTGCTAGGTGCTTATAAGTCTATTACAGAAGCAGCTCATGATTTTGACCTAAAGACAATAGGTATTGTAGGTGTTGGAGCAGTTTTTGGATTGCTTACATTTTCAAAGATTCTGAAATGGCTATTCGTTCATTACAGTAGTATTACCCTCGCAGTTCTTACCGGCTTTATTGCTGGTTCACTGAACAAGATCTGGCCGTGGAAAGAAACTCTGGAAACCGCGATGTATGGTGAAAAAGAGGTTGTTCTTAAGGAAGCTTCAGTATTGCCATGGAATTTCGACGGAGATCCACAAACATTTTGGTCTGTCGCACTTATGCTGGCCGGGTTTTTCCTTATTTTAGGTCTGGAAATGCTAGCCGGTAATAAACCTGAAAATGCCAATGCAGCAGACTAGGACCTTCACAGATAAGTTCCTGCTGATTCTAAAAGGTCTGGCTATGGGCGCTGCGAACAAAGTTCCTGGCGTGTCTGGTGGCGTTGTTGCCTTTGTTGCCGGATTCTATGAAGAGTTCATCTATTCATTACAAAAAGTAAACTTCAAAGCCTTTAAGCTTTTGATCTCTGGTAGATTCAGAAGCCTTTATCATTATATCAACGGGAAATTTTTATTCCTGTTAATTCTTGGGATGCTCATTAGCTATTTTAGTGTTTCCAAGATCCTGGATTATCTCATTATACACTACGAACTATACGTGTGGTCGGCTTTCTTCGGAATGATCATTGGTTCTATTTATTACATTAGTAAGGACTTTGAAGACTGGGATCGTAATTCCATTGTATTTGCAGTACTCGGGATCATTGCCGGAATAGCAATTAGTTTCCTGGAACCTGCAAGAGAAAACGACAATCTCTGGTTTGTATTTATCTGCGGAATGATAAGTGTGTCGGGCATGACCCTTCCGGGTCTCTCAGGCAGCTTTATTTTGATTCTGGTGGGGAATTATGTCCTGTTGCTGGTAGACTCTGTTAATGCGCTCTATGATACGATGGCAGACATTCTATTGATGGACTTCTCCTGGACTGGAAATGCGGAAAGAATTCAAATGCTTAAAGTATTGGGGGTCTTCGCCATTGGGTCTCTGGCCGGACTGGTTTCATTATCTCATTTGCTGGGATACGTACTCAAGACAAGAAAAAGAGAAACTTTTGCAGTCATCATTGGTTTCATCACGGGCTCCCTTGGAGTTGTATGGCCATGGAAGGAGAAAGTATACAAAATTGGAGAACAGGGTAAAGTTCTTATCGATAGGAACGGAAATAAGGTGATCGACAACTACGATCGATACTGGCCACAATTCGATCAGGTAGAAACTTTCGCGGCAATCTTCTGTATAGGAATAGGAATTAGCATTGTACTTGGACTCGCCTGGTACGAAAAAATTACTTCGGAAAAATGAGAACTTTTGGACTCGTTGGAAAAGACATAGATTATTCCTTTTCCAGAAACTACTTCAGCAAGAAATTCAGCAATAAAAATATCGATGCCAGGTATATTAATTTCGACCTTGAAAGCATTGATCAGTTTCCTGAAATTTTTAAAACTACTGAAGTTTCCGGATTGAACGTAACCATCCCCTACAAGGAAAAAGTAATTCCATTTCTAGATCATCTTGACTCTGAAGCGCAGAAAATTGGCGCTGTGAATACCATTAAAATTTCTGAAAACGGTGAGCTCACCGGCTATAATACAGATCATTTTGGTTTCAAAAAAGCACTAGAGAATCACTTGGAAAGTTTCCATAACTCTGCTCTTATTCTGGGAACCGGAGGAGCTTCAAAAGCCGTCGCTTATGCTCTTGACAAACTGTCAGTTCCCTACCAGTTTATCTCAAGAAATTCTTTGGAAAACACGCTTTCATATAGTGAACTAAGCATTGAAGTCATAAGTAGTAACAAACTGGTAATTAACACAACACCTTTAGGAACTTCTCCAGAAACCGAACTTTATCCTGATATTCCTCTTGAGGGTATTTCAGGCCAGCATATCATCTTTGATCTTATCTATAATCCTGAAGAAACCAGGCTCATCAAGCTAGCTTCTGAACGTGGTGCAAAAACCCTAAACGGTTATAGAATGTTAGAACTTCAGGCTGAAAAAAGCTGGTCCATCTGGAATTCTTAATCCGACTCTCAAAGCTTTATTCAATTTATAAATAGAATCATTCCCTTGTCCAATTTTAGTGGAGTTGTTATCTTTCAGAATAATTCGATTTTGAAGAACCCTAACATTGAAAGATATGTCCACTACAGAAAATGAGAACAAGAAAAATGAAATGTCTGAGAACCATGAAAAGGACTCCAAGAAGACCTCCGGTTCCACAGATCATTCTTTGAATGACCCGAACGAAAACTCTGAAAAACTTCAGCAGGAAACTGAACGAAAAGGTAATGTCGGGACCGATCATGAAGATGCAATCGTTCATGAATCTGCTTCAGGGAAGGCGACTTCAGATCAAAAGAAAATAGAAAAAGCAGATCCAGATAAAGATCCGTATACGGCCATGGAAGGAGACGGAGATACTTATCCTGTGAAAAAGAACAAGGAATCTGTAGAACCGGAAAACAAATCTATTCGAAAAGTTTCGGAATCTACAGATCATGAAGATGCGATCGTTTCAGAATCTGAGAGCAGGAAAATGGCGGCAAATACGGAAGAACAGGATGAAGATCTTGATAGTGATATTGGTGAAGCAGTTGTTGGGGAGAATCAGAAAGGCAGCGAGAGTCATGAGGAAGACATGGAGAACTCTGTTGCTGAAGAAAGTGAAGATGAAAGTGCTGGTGAACGACACACTATAGAGAAGAAGGATTACCATTCCATGAGTAAGGAAGCTCTTGTAGAGGAACTGGAAAGACTGCTGAAAACCGAGAAGGTTCAGGCGATCAAAGAACACGTGCAGGAGATCAGAACCGAATTTAATGCCAAATTCGACGAGGAAATGGAAGAGAAAAAGGAAGAGTTTCTTGCTGAAGGTGGCAATATAATTGACTTCCACTACTCTACTCCACTTAACAAACAATTCAGTTCAACATACTTCGATTATCGTGAGAAGCGAAATGACTATTATAAACGCCTGAAGAAAGATCTCAATCAAAACCTGAATATACGTTTAGAGCTTATTGAGGAATTGAAGGGACTTCTGGGAGTTGAAGAAAATATCAATACGACTTATAATCATTTCAAGGAAATTCAGGATAAATGGCGTACCGCCGGACCTATTCCAAGAGATCGTTATAATAATGTATGGAACACTTACCATCATCATGTGGAAAACTTCTATGATTTTTTGCATTTAAACCGGGAATTCAGAGACCTGGATTTTAAACATAATCTAGAGCAAAAACTTAAGGTTATAGACCGTGCTGAAGAATTAGCGCAGGAAAAAGACACGAATCGTTCTTTCCGGGAGTTGCAGATGCTGCATAAAATGTGGAAGGAAGAACTTGGACCTGTAGCGAAGGAGTATCGGGAAGACATCTGGAAGCGATTTAGCGCTGCCACAAAACAAATTCACGACAAGCGCCAGGCATATTTCTCTCAGCTTGATGAACAGTACGAGAAGAACTGGGAGACAAAAAGAGATATCATTATCAAGATCAAGGAAATTGCAGAACAGGATTTTGATAGCCACAACAAATGGCAGCAAAGCATAAAGCAAATTGAAGCTCTACGTGAAGAATTCTTCAAGGCCGGCAAAGTTCCAAGAAATAAGAACCAGGAAACCTGGAATGAATTCAAGGAGCATGTTCGTAAATTCAATCGTAAGAAAAATGCGTACTATAAGAATTTAAAGAAGGTGCAATACGATAATCTTGAGCAGAAGAAAGAACTTATTAAGATTGCAGAAGACAATATGGATAGTGATGACTTTAAAACGGTCACACCGCTCATGAAGAAAATCCAGAACGATTGGAAGAAAGTTGGACATGTACCCCGAAAGGATAGTGATAAGGTCTGGAAACAGTTTAAAAAGGCCTGTAATCATTATTTTGATCGCATGCACGCCCAGAAAAATGAAGAGAATAAGGATGAAGTAGAAGCTTTCGAAAAGAAAAAAGCCATATTGGATGAAGTAAAATCTTTGGACCTAGATGGCACTAAGAAGGAAAACCTTGCCACTATTAAAGATAAAATCAACTCCTGGAAGGAAGTGGGTCGGGTACCCTATAACAAAAGATTTATAGAAGGAAAGTTTAATAAAGCGCTGGATCAACTTTTCAAGAAGCTTGATGTTGACAACACCAAGGCAGAGATGATGAAGTACGAGAATAAGATCCAGGCCCTTGATGACGCTGATGATGACAAGAAGATCAGGAATGAACACTATTTTCTTACCAAGAAGATCGAAGAGACCAAGGCAGAGATCAGGCAACTAGAGAACAATTTACAGTTCTTCAGCAATGTAGATGATGATAATCCACTTGTACAGGATGTGCACAAGAATATCGCTCAGCACAAAGCCGACCTGGAAGTATGGCAGGAAAAACTTGCCAAAATTAAAACCTTGTATTAGGAAGAGTTCGATACTATAGCCTGTATTATTCTTTATGATCGGAAAAGCTTAAGAACTTTTCGTGATAAAAGTTTACAGGCTATAGTTATTCAGAGTTAAGTAAATCTTATTAGTGCGATTCGTTATATAATTATATAAAATAAGATCGTTTAATTATAAAACGGACTCCTATCAATCTTACCTAAAAATTTAACTATTAATTCAATACTAACTTACTTTTGAAATATCTTAAAATTGCTGTTATATTATTACTCATTACAAACAGTGCTTGCGCCCAAGAACACCAGACAAAAGATGAGTTAGCAAAACAGATTATCGGTTCTTGGCATCTAGAAAACAGTTCTGAAGACAGATTAACTTTTTTTAAAGACGGAACTTTAGAAAGATCTATTGAAAATGGATCAATCTCATCCAACAAATATGAAATTACTAAAGACTGTGATGGAGAGAAACTCTCCGATAAAGATTTCTTTTTAAAAATAATAGATGAAAATGGAATTTCCTCCTGTGCCTACATAGAAGGTATAAATTATGATGAAAATGGAATTTTCTCATTGATGACAAAAAACCAAGGTAAAATCATAGTTTATAGGAAAGATCAATAATCCGTGAAATAAAACTTTCAACAACAACGGATAATTGACAATAGCCGGCATCGTAAGTAAGAAAATAATTATCTTGACCAACAAACCAATACTAAGCCGACAAATCCGCGTCCCTTATTCCGCTAATTATCAATAAATTATACCGTTAAACATAGGAGTATCGTAACATGACTCGTTATCTCGAGTTTATTACGCTATTTTAGAGAGTTATTATCTTTTCTAAATTGCATTAAGAGTTGACGGATAGCTATCTAAATCGCTTCGGAAGTAGTTGCTCGTAACGGCCAGAGATATTTCGGCGCTGTTACTAAAGCCCTATGCAATCAACACTAAATAAAATTCCGGGGTGATCTGAAAATTTTCGTGAAATCTGAAAGTTTGAAAAATACCAATTCTAATAAACTTTGTTTTTCATTTCTGAAAACTACTTTTGATGGATAAGATGACCACGCATATGTATCGATACTTTAAACTTTTTTAGCTTCGTTCCAGAATACATCCATTTCCGCAAGGCTCATATCTTTTAGCGCTTTACCCTGCTCTGCCGCTTTGCCTTCCAGATACTGAAAACGTTTTATGAATTTTTTATTGGTACGTTCTAAAGCATTTTCAGGATTCACTTTCAGAAAACGTGCATAGTTGATCATAGAAAACAGTACATCACCAAATTCTGCTTCAATTAGATCACTGTTATTCTCAGTTACTTCATCTTCCAACTCCTTGAGTTCTTCCTGAAGCTTTTCGAATACCTGTTTGGGTTCTTCCCAGTCAAACCCAACTCCTGCAACCTTATCCTGTATCCTATTGGCTTTGACCATTGCCGGCAATGATCTGGGCACTCCTTCGAGAACACTTTTCTTGCCTTCTTTTAATTTCAGGTTTTCCCAATTCCGCTTAACTTCCTCCTCATCTGCAACGATCACATCCCCGTAGATATGAGGATGCCGGTCTATAAGTTTATCACATATGCCATTCGCAACATCTGCAATGTCAAAATCATTAGTTTCACTTCCAATCTTTGAATAAAACACAAGGTGTAATAAGACGTCTCCTAACTCTTTCCGAATCTCCTCCATGTCTTTGTCCAGAATGGCATCGCCAAGCTCGTAGGTTTCTTCAATGGTAAGATGACGCAATGATTCCATGGTTTGTTTACGATCCCAGGGACATTTTTCCCGGAGCTCATCCATAATGGTTAATAATCTGTCAAAAGCCTTTAGTTGATCTTGCCTGGAATTCATACTGAAATACGATTTTTTCAAAAGTAATATATCAAAACCGTATGATGAACATGAACTGAATTTTATTGCTTACGATATCTGTAGATACAAGCTTCTATACAACCTATGTAACTTATCTCCATTTCGCTTTCAGTAATGCTAACTACCCTAAAGGAGCGCATACTTTCCGTGTCATTCGTGCAAGTGAATGAAAGTGTGTTTTCATCAAGATTGAGATTATAGGTTCCTGTTGGACATTCACCCTGGGTAGCATTAAAATTACCATTTGGAAAAAATGTATATTCTGTACCGTTTTCAACGGTTTGCCAGGTTGTCTCACCGCCTGGACTTACATATGCATGTGTCATTTTCCAGGTTCCTGAAAGACTATCTACAGTAAGATCTACAATTAACAGGCTGTCATCACTACTGCTACAACTACTCAACGAAATGGCTGCGACGAAAAGAAGTATTAATTTTCTCATTTTTCAATTGATTTGATTCAATAATTAGATGCAAATAACTGAGAAAGGTTGCGTAAACAAAAAAAGCTTCTCATTTCTGAGAAGCTTTATGAGGGTGGAAGACCGGTTTCGAACCGGCGACCTCCGGAACCACAATCCGGCGCTCTAACCAGCTGAGCTACAACCACCATTTGATTAGCGGTTGCAAATGTAAGTTATTTGTACATTTCAGCAAAGAAAAATTTTCAATTAAATAAGGTCAAATACAGAATCCACTGCTACATAACGATCTACATTATAACCTTCGGCATGTTCAGTATTAATAAGCCTTCCCATATCCTGTGCCCGGTAAGTAATGCTATCCAGGAAGTTACTGCTTGAAATTGGAGTTTCAGGCTCTTTACTATCTTCACTATAGAATTGCGACCTGTAAGCTTTTACCGAATCAATTTTTTTATCCAGAAAGCCTGTAATATCCACTACAAAATCTGGTTTTAGATTCTTCCATTGGATATAATGAAAAACATGCATTGGTCGCCATGCGTTCTGGCTATCACCATTCATAATGGTCTCGATCTTACGCAAACCACTTAAAAAACAGGCATCACTTATTAATCTTGCAGCCTTTCCATGATCGATATGCCTGTCATCTACCGCATTACATAGCACAATCTTTGGCTGGTACTTTCTTATCATTTTAATGATCTCCATTTGATGAGAAGCATTGTTTGTGAAAAAAGCATCACTAAATTCCAGATTCTCGCGAACCTCAACTCCTAAAACCTCGGCTGCAGCGGCTGCTTCCTGATCACGAATCTCTGCAGTTCCTCTTGTACCAAGTTCTCCCCTAGTAAGATCAAGAATTCCAACTTTTTTTCCTCGACTAATCTCTTTTGCAATGGTTCCAGCACAACTTAATTCCACATCATCAGGGTGTGCGCCAATCGCAAGTATATCTAATTTCATAAATCTTTATTTGGTATTTGCTATTGCCTGCTCAAGGTCTTGTTTAATATCTTCAAACTCTTCGATACCCACAGAGAATCTCAAAAGATTATCCTTGATCCCTTGCTGTGCTCTTTCTTCCTCAGTCAATAAACCATGACTTGTCTTTGAAGGTAAAAGAATGGTACTTTCCACACCGGCAAGGCTCATGGAGGGTTTTATTAGTTTCAGGGATTTCATAAAATGCTGCACATCGATCTCAGCATTCAGTTCAAAGGACATCATTCCGCCGAAACCAGACATTTGCTTTGCTGCCAGTTCGTGATCTGGATGATCTTTTAAACCAGGATAATAAACATTCGCGACACTGGAATGAGTAGTTAAAAATTCAGCCAGTTGCATAGCATTCGAATTCTGGGCTTTCACACGTAAGCCCATGGTTTTGATACTTCTTTCCAGTAACCAAACCGTATAATCACTTAAGTTTCCACCAAAATTCTTCGCCATTTGAAAGATCTTGTCGATATGTGCTTCTGAACTTATTGCAGTTCCAGCCAGGATATCGCTATGACCTCCCATATATTTCGTTGCAGAGTGTAAAACGATATCTATTCCCAAATCCAAAGGGTTCTGGTTTACCGGTGATGCAAATGTATTATCGATCATACTTACAAGACCATGCTTTTTAGCCAGACCTGCAACTTCTTCGATATCTGTGATCTTCAACAAAGGATTAGATGGTGTCTCGATGTAAATTACCTTCGTGTTTTCCTTGATTTCAGACTCCAATGAAGCTATTGATGAATCTTTGGCGAAAGTATACTCTATTCGGAATTTAGCGAACTCCTCTACTGCAAGGTTACTGGTTCCCCCATAAAGTGCATCTGGAAATACAACGTGATCACCAGACTTCAAAAATGCCATTAATGAAGTGCTGACTGCGGCCATCCCACTACCAAAGATCAAAGCAGCTTCTCCGTGTTCCAGTGCAGCCATCTTTTTAGCAAGGGCTACCTGGTTTGGAGTATTAAAATATCTAGGGTAACGCTTGGTCTCCACGTCCTCAAATGCGTAAGAAGTTGCCATATAAAGTGGAGAAACCGCTCCTTTAAACTGAGTGTCTTCCAGTTCACCAGCATGTGTACATATCGTATTGATTCCTTTAGAATCGCTCATAATTTATAATTCAAAATTGAGCACCTAAGGTACTAAGAATTCTTTGAAAGCAATGGACTACAGGAAACTTGACCTACGTCAATTCAGCGCGTTAAGAATAGTTAAACCTGCATG
The DNA here is from genome assembly GCF_051195275.1 of Christiangramia sp. 3-2217-3z. Taxonomy (NCBI): domain Bacteria; kingdom Pseudomonadati; phylum Bacteroidota; class Flavobacteriia; order Flavobacteriales; family Flavobacteriaceae; genus Christiangramia; species Christiangramia sp. 3-2217-3z. Next base: position 79,731 of record NZ_JBNJLI010000009.1, read on the forward strand.
ACACATCACCTGCAGCAGTTATAAATTAAGTAACTTTCAACAAAAGAGAATAAAATGAAAAATGTAAAAGCTTACGGCGCAAAGTCGAATGATGCAGATCTTAACATGATGGAGATCGAACGCAGGGACATTCTTGGAAATGATGTGAAGATCGAAATCGATTATTGTGGAGTTTGTCATAGCGATATACACCAGGTTAGAAATGATTGGGGTAATAGTAAATATCCCGTGGTACCAGGCCATGAAATCATAGGTCGCGTGGTAGAAGTTGGCGCAGACGTAAAAAACTTTAAGGAAGGTGATCTTGTTGGAGTTGGATGTATGGTGGATTCCTGCCAGGAATGTAAATCTTGTGAAGATGGTCTTGAGCAATATTGTGAAAATGGAATGACTGCTACTTATAATGGTAAGGACGAACATTTGGGTGGTCATACTTTTGGTGGATATTCTGAAATGGTGGTAGTCCGCGAAAAATTTGTACTGAAGGTTCCTGAAAACCTGGAGACGAAAGCCGTTGCACCGTTATTATGTGCAGGCATCACAACATGGTCTCCACTTAGACAATGGAATGTAAAGAAAGGTGATAAAGTTGGAGTTGTTGGACTGGGAGGTCTGGGACATATGGGTGTTAAGTTTGCCCACGCGTTGGGAGCTCACGTTGTGATGATCACTACCTCTCCTGCTAAAGCCGAAGATGCTAAATCCCTTGGTGCAGATGAAGTTCTGATCTCTAAGGATGAAGCAGAAATGAAGAAACATGCGAATTCATTCGATTTTATTCTGAATACTGTCCCAGTTGGACATGATACGAATCCTTATGTTGCCTTACTGAAAAGAGATGCGACAATGACCTTAGTGGGTGCGATCGATGAAGTGGATATTCATGGTGGCGGACTTATCATGGGTAGAAAAAGACTTGCAGGCTCATTAATTGGCGGAATCAAGGAAACTCAGGAAATGCTTGATTTCTGTGGAGAGCATAATATTGTTTCAGATATTGAAATGATCGATATGGACTCTATAAATACTGCTTTCGACAGAGTTGTAAAATCTGATGTTAAGTATAGATTTGTAATCGATATGAAATCATTAAAGAATTAATTATGGGTCTACTATCCTCATTGCTTGGTAATGCCGGTGCTATAGAGAATTCAGTTATTCAGGAGAAATACGGCAAGTTGCTAATTGATTCTGAAGAAGTTATTGCTGGTTTTAAGATCATTCGAGATACTTTCATTTTCACTAACAAACGACTAATCATTGTAGATGTGCAGGGATTAACCGGAAGTAAGATTGAATATTTCTCAGTGCTATACAAAAGCATTACACGTTTTAGCGTGGAAACTGCAGGAAGTTTTGATCTGGATGCAGAACTTAAAATCTGGATTTCCGCGGAACAATCACCCAGTATTTCTAAGAAATTCAATAAGAAAGTTGATATCTATGAAGTTCAGAAATTACTTGCTGAGTATACTTTATAGAATAGGATAGTCAGAAATTTAAAAAAAAGCCACTGAGATTCAGTGGCTTTTCTATGTTCAGGTTTAAGCTTCCTGATTCAACCTGTTCTCTTTTACCTTCCTTTGCCATGGAAACCTGCCTTCAATCTCCAGTTCAATGGAAAGACTTAAAAATGTTCTTATCAGGACGATGATTCCCAAGGAGATAACCTCATCCAGCGTTGGTTTTGTTACTACGGTTGCTATAATATCTGCAGCGACCAGAATCTCAAGTCCAAGGAGAATAGCTTTCCCCAATTCCTGCCTTAATAATTTGTAAGATCTGACTCCTTTACTTTGCTTGGCTAGTAAATATTTGAATAATGCTACGATCGTTCCCAGAAGTATCACCGCCACTCCGGTTATTTCTATAAACTTTGCCGCATACTCGATATACAAACTTATGTTTTCCATAAACTATTCTTCTGAAGATAATTTTTTATAAATTCCGTTAGTCCAGCCGAACCCATCCTGGGTAGGATACTCACCACCTCCACTTTCTTTGGAAAGATCCATTACATTGTACTTCTCGGTCATCTTGTAGGTTCGATCGTAAACTGCGCTATTTACATCAAGCCATCTACTTTTTATTTCTTCGTAAAGTTCCAGTTGCTTATAATTCCTTAAACCCTGAATAGTGATCCACTGCAATGGAGCCCAGCCATTTGGTGCATCCCATTGCTGTCCGGTATTATAAGGCGTGGTTACAACACCTCCAGGTTTCAAGAAGTCTTCTTTGATCTTCTTAGCCACTTTGTTAGCCTGCTGTTCATCTGCGATCTGGAAGAATAAAGGATACATTGCTGCAAGAGAAAGGTTTCCCCTGAATTCCTGCTTTTCAAAATTATAATCCTGGAAGAACTCCATTTCAGAATCCCAGAAATAGTTTGCGATCGCCTGTTGTCGTTTTTCTGCTAGCTTCGCATAAGTAGCCGAAATTTCTTCTTTGTCTGAAATTTTAGCTGCCTTGGAGATGGTCTTTTCCAGTTTGTAAAGCAACGAATTTAAATCAACTGGAAGAATGGAAGTAGTTTGAATACTTGAAAGTTCAAACTCATTTCGCTTATTTTTTACCAGCCATCTGCTTGAATAATCCCACCCAGACTCAGCACCAGCTCTAAGATTACGATAAACATCTTCTTTCCTGAGTATTGGATTAGCTTTCATTGCAATTTCCGCGGTTTCTACATCTTCACGGTAGCTTTCTGGTCTTGGAGTATCAAACTCATCATAGTAGCGGTTCAGGACAGTTCCATCCTTCAGCTTAACGACTCTATTAATAGCGTTCCCTGGATTGAGTTCATTATTTCCCTTCATCCAGAACTGATGTTCTTTCACCAATGCATCTAGAAATTCGGCATAAACCTGCTCGCCTTCAATATCAGCTAGAATATCAACCATAAGAGAAAAGAACGGTGGTTGAGATCTTCCGAGGTAATAAGTACGATTCCCATTCGGAATAAAGCCAAGTTCATCAATAAGGAATGCGAAATTTTCCACCATGTTCCTGATAACTACATTTTCACCATCTACCTGCAATCCTAACATAGTAAAATAGCTATCCCAGTAATAAACCTCACGAAATCTACCACCCGGCACTATATAATCATTTGGCAACGGAATAAGAGTTCCCGAAATACTATCATTTGCAGGCCTTTTAAGCTTTTCCCATAAACTCTTTATGTGCATACCTATCTGCAGACTATCGCTCTTGAAATCCAGATCGGCTTCAGGAATAATAAAATGTTGATTCAGAAAGGTTTTCATTCCCGTAACGGTAGTATCTTCCAGCATATCATATCGTTGCCTGATAAGACCTACACTGTATTTAGGAGTCGCATCAACAAAAGTCTTACTGTCCTCGAAAATAGCCCGGGTTTGTACATCATAGAATAAATTTCCGTAGAGCTCGGCTGGTGGCAGTATATTAATTTCCGGGTCATCATTGTCAACAACGGTAATCTCACTGGACTTACAACTGTTGAACATCATCACTAAGCATAGTAGGAATAACTTTAAATATCTTCGGAAGTTCATATAGATGTCTTTAAGATCTATAAATATAAATAAATTGATAACTGAAAAGCGTGGCTACTCAAAGCTTCTTTATATTTTTGATCTATAACTAATGATCATGGAGATACTCAACTGGGATAAAAAATACGCGGAAGAATTTGAAAAAATGAACCTTCACTGGCTGAATGAATTCTTTTATGTGGAACCACATGATGAGGAGGTTTTAGGAAAACAAGAAAAATATATCATTAAGCCAGGTGGAAAGATCTTCTTTGTAAGAAAAGACGAAACTATCGTAGCCTGTGTAGCATTGATGAAGATGGAAGATGATATTTACGAGCTCACAAAAATGGCGGTTAAACCAGCATTTCGAGGTCAGAAGATCGGACACTTCCTGATTAACCATACCATACAATTTGCTAAAAGCAGTGGATGGAAAAAATTGATCATTTACTCAAATCGAAAACTTGAAAACGCCATTCATTTATATCGTAAATATGGATTCGAGGAAATTCCAATCGAAAAAAATAATCCCTATGCTCGTGGTGATATTAAAATGTCATTATTCCTTTCATAATTCTTTATTAAACCAAATAGCTAAAGTCATATCCAGCCTTATCTTAGACTAAAAATTGACTATGAAAAATGTAGCTACTCTAATTGCCGCAGGCTTATTGCTTGTTGGTTGTAAAGATCAGGGGAATGAAAAGGATAAGATGATGAACGACACTCTTGCAGAGAACAATGCAGAGATGAGTCAGACGCCTCCTCAGGAAACTATGGATCTCGAGATCGAACCAATTTCCCATGCCACTGCTGTCTTTAAATGGGGAGATAAAATCTTTTACACAGATCCAGTAGGTGGAGCTGAAGCTTTTGAAGGCAAAGACAGACCAGATTTTATTCTGATCACAGACATACATGGAGATCATATGAATGCGGAAACACTAAAGGCGATTGGTCTGGATAGTGTGACTGTAATTGTACCACAGGCCGTAAAAGACAAATTACCAGAAGATCTGAAAGCTGAATATATAGTAATGAATAATGGAGACTCTAAAGAACTTATGGGTTTTAATATTCAGGCAATTCCAATGTACAATTTACCTCAGTCTAAAGATGCTATGCATGTGAAGGGTCGTGGAAATGAATATATTATTGAGATTAATGGGCAGAGACTATATATTTCCGGCGATACTGAAGATATCCCTGAAATGAGAAATCTGAAGAATATCGATGTTGCTTTAGTATCCATGAATCTACCTTATACGATGCCAGTAGATCGCGCTGCAAAAGGTGTCCTGGCCTTCCAACCTAAGAAAGTAATTCCATACCATTACCGTGGTAAAAATGGACTTTCTGATGTTGAAGAATTCAAGAAATTAGTAGAAGACGAAAATTCTGATATTGAAGTGGAGCTAATGAACTGGTACCCGGAAAGATCGAAGTAGATGATATGGAAACAAGAAGTCGCTCTTCAGATTAATACGCTTGAAATTTTTGTAAAATTTTTAGTTGGCTAAAACAAATTCAACAAATATTTAATCAAGCTAGAACATTAATCTGGGAAGCGACTTTTAAGTTATTGATTCTCATATTATTAAATATAAGGTTTCCTGTTTATTTAGAACGAGTCTTTTTTAACTCAATTGTCCGCAATCATTAATTTTTAGAAAACTTTATGATTTAGCGGTTTTAAGATCTGAACTTTTCATTGCAAGCAAATTGATGTTTTAACTCTATAATACTCAATTTTAACTTACGTTACAGAGAATAAATTTTAGGGTACATGAGAAATAGAGCTAGTATTCCGGAAATGGAATTGGTAATCTATAGTATTACTTGAGGTGAAATAAAACTAATAGCGCAAATTATATAGAAACAAAAAACCCGGCCAATGGCCGGGTTTTTTATAATATGAATAAGTTACTAGGAAAGTACTTCCTGAACTTTATCTGCAGCTTCCTGGAATTGTACCGCACTGTAAACTTTAAGTCCGCTATTATCGATAAGTTCCTTAGCGATATCTGCGTTTGTTCCTTGCAATCTAACAATGATTGGCACATTCATAGCGTCTCCCATATTCTTGGAAGCGTCTACGATACCCTGAGCTACACGGTCACATCTTACGATTCCTCCAAAGATATTAACCAGGATTGCTTCTACTTTATCATCCTTCAAGATCAATCTGAAAGCTTCTTCTACTCTCTTAGCATCAGCTGTTCCACCAACATCAAGGAAGTTAGCCGGCTCTCCACCTGCTTGTTTAATAAGGTCCATAGTTGCCATTGCAAGTCCTGCACCGTTTACCATACATCCAACGTTACCGTCAAGATCTACGTAGTTAAGTCCAACTTCTCTTGCTTCAACTTCAGTAGCATTCTCTTCACGAACATCACGCATTTCAGCATAATCCTTGTGACGGAAAAGTGCATTATCATCTAATGTAACCTTAGCATCTACTGCCATGATCTTATCATCACTCGTTTTCAACACAGGGTTGATCTCAAATAGTGAAGAATCAGATTTTTCAAAAGCTTCATATAAAGACATTACGAATTTGGTCATTTCTTTAAATGCCTTTCCGCTTAGTCCAAGATTGAAAGCGATTCTACGTGCCTGGAATCCAAGCAAACCTGTAGAAGGATCAATCTCTTCAGTAAATATAAGGTCTGGAGTTTCTTCAGCAACAGTTTCAATATCCATTCCACCTTCAGTAGAGTACATGATCATGTTACGTCCGGTAGCTCTGTTTAAAAGAACAGACATATAATATTCTTCCGGCTCACTGTCTCCAGGATAGTAAACATCTTCAGCAACTAAAACCTGGTGTACCTTTTTCCCTTCCGCAGAAGTTTGAGGAGTTACAAGATTCATCCCGATGATCTCTCCGGCGATTTCTTCAACTTCCTTCAGGTTTTTGGCAAGTTTTACACCACCACCTTTACCACGTCCACCAGCATGAACCTGTGCTTTAATCACATGCCATCCAGTACCGGTTTGCTCGGTAAGTGCTTTCGCAGCATCTACTGCTTCTTTAGCGTTTTTTGCTACGGTTCCACGTTGAATGCGGACTCCAAAGCTGCTCAAAATTTCTTTTCCTTGATATTCGTGTATATTCATAATCAGCTATTTCTTCTGTATTTATTATGGAAAGCAAAAGTAACAAATACATACTATTGTACCAATCTTTTTTGAGCTTCTTAACGATAGCCTAATAGTCGGAAATTCTTATGCTGCAGGGCTTTCAGAATATCTGCGGAAAAACGAAAAGGTTATCGCAGAAAACTGAAGTAAATCTGGTGAGACTTTCGATTCTCAACTAAATTTGATCTTTTAATTATTTCTCATGAAGAAGGCATTACTGGCGCTGGCAATTGGAGGTTTTGGAATAGGAATGACAGAATTTGTGATCATGGGTATTCTGCCTGAGATCGCTAATGCTCTGGATGTTTCCATCCCGGTCGCAGGACATTTTATCTCGGCATATGCTCTTGGAGTAGTCGTTGGCGCTCCCCTGCTTACCATCTTCGGAAATAAATGGCCGCCTCAAAAGACTCTTTTAGGTTTGATGGTATGGTTCACTATATTCAATACCCTTTCAGCTTTTGCAGATTCCTACGAGCTTCTAATGTTTGCCAGGTTTCTATCCGGTCTTCCTCATGGTGCATTCTTCGGAATTGGTGCAGTGGTAGCTGGAAAACTCGCCCGTCCCGGGAAAGAAGCTCAGGCGATCGCGATGATGTTCACCGGGCTTACAGTGGCCAATGTGATCGGGGTTCCTCTGGGGACCTGGCTAGGACAGAACTTCAGCTGGGGAATTGCATTTCTCGCGGTTGGTGTGGTTGGGATTTGTGCAATTCTAAGTATTAAATTCTGGATGCCGGAAGTAAAAATTGCCAATGCCGGCGGAATGAAAGAAGAATTGAGATTACTTCGGAAACCAGAACTCTGGATGGTTATTCTACTAACGACTATTGGAACTGGCGGATTTTTCGCCTGGTATAGCTATATAGCCCCACTTATTACAGACGTTGCCGGTCATTCTGAAGGTGTTGTAAGTTATGCGATGATCCTTGCCGGTTTAGGAATGGTCGCCGGAAACTTTCTGGGTGCGAAACTGGCTGAGATGTTCAGTCCGATCAAAGCGGTTATTATAGCTCTGATCCTGATGGTTACCGCACTTTTAGTAAATACTTTCATTGCTTACGATCAAATTGGCGTGCTCATTACTACATTTATTATTCCTGTGATCGCATTTTGTATCGCCACACCCATTCAAATGGCCGTTATCAATACTGCTAAAGGTTCTGAGATGTTGGGTTCTTCGCTTAATCAAAGTGCATTTAATATGGGAAATGCCAGTGGAGCCTATCTTGCCGGTCTACCTATCGCTTACGGGTACGGCATTGTATCTGCTCAATACGTTGGAGCAGCCATGGCTGGAATTGGAATCTTCATAGGGATTGGTGTTATTTATATGCGCAAAAAACAGGCATCACTCCAAAGTGCTATATAGGAATACGCATATTTAACAAAAGGTATAAATTGGTTATATTTAAATTTGATCTAGGGTAACTTTTACAAAACACTGTAGTTTTACGCCAAATTAGGATTAGAAATGACACATAAGGATCTACTTTCTGTAGCAAATGATTTTGGCAGCCCGGTTTACGTCTATGATGCTGATAAAATTACTTCTCAATATCAAAGATTAACCAATGCATTTAGGGTTGATGAACTAAGAATTCACTACGCAGTAAAAGCACTTTCTAATATTTCTATCCTGAAATTACTTAATTCTCTAGGTTGCGGATTGGATACCGTATCGATTCAGGAAGTAAAACTGGGAATACAGGCAGGTGTTTCACCTGAAAAGATCATTTACACGCCTAATGGTGTTTCCCTGGAAGAAATTGAGGAAGTCGTAACATTAGGAGCCCAGATCAACATAGATAATCTTTCCATTTTGGAACAGTTTGGAAGCAGGCATCCAGAAATTCCTGTTTGCATTCGCATTAATCCTCATGTGATGGCAGGTGGAAATTCAAAAATTTCTGTTGGACATATTGATTCCAAATTCGGGATCAGTATTCACCAAATGCCACATTTGTTAAGGATTGTAGAAAATACAGGAATGCATATTAACGGTATTCATATGCATACTGGAAGTGATATTCTTGATATTGGAGTTTTTCTTCATGCTTCAGAAATTCTTTTTGAAGCCGCAAGAAACTTTAAAGAACTTGAATTCATAGATTTTGGAAGTGGTTTCAAAGTTCCTTACCGTCCTGGCGATATAGAAACCGACATCGAAGATCTGGGTGAACAACTCACCCGGAAGTTTAAAGCATTTTGCAAGGAATACGGTCGTGATCTTGCACTCGCTTTTGAACCTGGTAAATACCTGGTAAGTGACGCCGGGAAATTCCTGGCGAAAGTAAATGTGATCAAACAAACCACCTCAACTGTTTTTGCAGGAATCGACTCAGGATTTAATCATCTTATCAGACCAATGTTCTATGGTTCACATCACGAAATCACCAATATTAGTAATCCGGATGCGAAGAACAGGTTCTACAGTGTCGTAGGCTATATTTGTGAAACCGATACTTTCGGAAATAACCGGCGTATTTCTGAAATAAGGGAAGGTGACATTTTAAGTTTTAGCAATGCCGGAGCTTATTGCTTTAGCATGGCCAGCAATTTCAATTCCAGATTGAAGCCTGCGGAAGTATTATGGTATAACAACCAGGCTCACCTAATTAGAGAACGTGAAGTTTTTGAAGATCTTACCAGGCATCAGATCGAACTTGAATTTGAAACTAAAGAGACTGAAGTTTCTGAAATTCAGGATTAAACAACGTATAGGTAAATTGATATAAAATGGGAGAGTGTTCCTATGAGCACGAAAACGTGGAAGATAGCGTGATTAAAAGGTATTTTCTTCAGCATAAATAGGATAGCCCCTATAGTATAGGAAACCCCTCCTGCTCCCAGCCACCATAAACCTTCAGTACTCAGATTTTCTACCATGGAATTTCCGGCGAAAACAATAATCCAGCCCATCGCCACATACATGATGGTAGAGAGCAACTGGTATTTGCCAGTGAAGAAAAATTTCAGAATTATTCCCGCCAGTGCGATCAGCCAGACGGTCCAAAGTATGATATCACCAACCAGGCCGGGTAAACTAATGACTGCAAAAGGTGTATAGGTCCCAGCGATCAAAACATAAATTGATGCGTGATCCAGAATATTCAATCTGGCTCTCTTTTGATGGTCTTTAGCGCTATGGTACAAAGTACTCGCCGCATACAACAGGATCATACTGGCACCAAATACTGAAAAACTTATAAGATAAGCGGAAGAATCAAATTCTAATGCGCGCTCGATAAGCAGGTAAAGTGCAACAATACTAAGCAAAAATCCTATGCCGTGGGAAATTACATTCAGACGTTCCTCTTCTGGTGGATAGTATTTAGGCTCCATGTTTTTTTCCATGGAGCAAAATTAATCTTTTTAAGAAATTCCTTCTATACTTCTAATAGAAACCAGTTATGCCGGGATTTTCACAAAGGTTTCCACTCCATACCCATCTGCCCTGTTCCTGATTTCGAAGATGTACTTGTCCTTGTACAAATTTCTCAATCGATCATCAATATTTCTTAATCCAACGCCTTTTTCAAGCAGTTCTTTGTGAGTGAGTTTTAAAGGTTCTCCATCGTTCTCAACTTTGATGATCAGGCAACCTTTTTCTTCACGTATTTTGATAAGGATATAAAGATTTGTATGATCATAAGAATATCCATGCTTGATAGAGTTTTCTATCATTGGCTGTAGTAACATCGCCGGAATCTTCTTCAGCAGTAGTGAGTCGTCAATATCCTTTTTTATACTAAGATGATCTGAAAACCGAACATTCAGAATATTGAGATAATATTCCAGGATCCTGAGTTCCTCATCAAGGCTAATGCGGTTTCTATCACTATGGTAAAGGATCTCTCGTAGAAAATCGCTAAGATCTGCAATTGTATCCTTCGCTTTATTACTATCCAGATCTGTTAACACAGCAATACTATTAAGCGTATTGAACAAAAAATGAGGTTGTAATTGAGAGGAAAGCATACGCATCCTGGTGTTCATTAACTGACTTTCCAATTTCGAATGTCGTTTTTCTGCTTCTTTTACCTGGCGGAGATAATAGTAGGTATAGATGATAAAAATCATCGCAAAATAGATCAGAAAATTCAGGTCAAGCACATAGACAAATGCGTTTACACTTTTCCGAAGATCAAATTCTGCAAGGCTTATTCTTCCTGCAAGTATGGAATAGAAATCAAATACAAGCCTGATAATAAGGCCTATTAATATGGAGAACAGGGTGTGTATGAAAATGATCTTTACCCAGGAATAGTTCTTATTTAGAAACCTCTTTGTACTAATCGCAATGAGCGTCATATAGCTTACTACGATGATGTAATCAAAGAGCATATTATAGACAAGAAAGTCAGCCCAGCTGAAGTGTTGCATTTCCTTAGGCATAAACTCTTGCATATACGCTGTTTTTGCTATATGTATGAGGTCAAACATCAGGTAGAATCCTGCGAGTAAAAGTACCAGTTTGAAATCTATATACTTTTGTTTTAGTTCATGAAGACTCATTAAATTCCAATTTTTTCAAGAAACTCCTTCTTATGGGATTTGCTTACATGTAACAATTCACCACAAGTCATTTTTGCATCGATCTCAGAGTAATCTGAATGGATAATCTCATGTACAAAATTGAGATTTACGATCGTAGACCTGTGGATCCTGATAAAATTATGATCTAGGATCTCTGCCAGATTGTTCAACGATTCTCTCAGAACATGCTTCTTGCCTTTCACATAAATTTCAGCATAATAACCAGATGCTTGTATATAATGTATTTCCCGGGGATCTACCAGTGAGGTTTTATTGCCTTGCTTAATAGGGATTTTTGCAACAGAATTTAAATGAAGATTACTTTTAGAATATTCATGAAATAGTTCTACGAGTCGTTTTTCAAAATTCTCCTGAGCTTCAGAAGTAGTAGTGTTCAAAACCTTTGTAATTGTTTTAAAAAATCTTTCATCCTTAAAAGGTTTCAGAAGAAAATCAAATGCTTCCGCATCAAAAGCTTTAAGGGCGTAAGTGTCATAGGCCGTTACAAATATTACGATTGGTTTAGGATGTATTTCGATCTTCTTGAGCACATCAAAACCATTCATATCTTTCATGTTAATATCCAGAAAAATAAGATCAGGCTTGTCGCGATTAATTTTTTCAATAGCAGTTTTGCCATTGGAACACTCACCAAGAATGTCTATTTGCGATATATCTTCCAGTAGATTAAGAACACGTTTTCGGGCTAGTTCCTCATCATCGATGATTAAAGCTTTCATATAAAATGTTATTTGGCTATTACAAGTTATGATTATTTACAATAAGTCAAATTGCCTGAGCCTGTAGTAAATATTGATCTATAAGCGTTTGATTCTATGATTGCTGAATAAAGGGCTATCGAACTTTATCCGACAGCCCTCTGACTAACTAACTACTAACCTGTTTTTAATTACTTGCTACCGACACTCTTGAAATTGTACTCGGATTCAACTTAACTGTTCGTTTTTGATTTGCATTTTCCAACCTGATCTTATAAATTTCCCTGTTCACGAACTCTCCTTTTCCAGAAGCTACGTATTTATTCGAAACCATGGTCCAGCCCTTATTCGAACTATAAAGTTCAGATCGTAATGCTGATGGTAAAGCGATATTTTTAAATTTCTGACTGGTTCTTTGCAACTTTCCTTTTTTATCGAATTCGGCTGCCAGGTAACCTTTGTTGCTTCTAAAAGTTACCTGATAGGTAACAAAGTTCTCTTCTGCCAGTTCTTCCAACATCGCAGTGATGTCAAGATTGGAGCGCATAAAGGCGATTGGATCTTTCTCAAATTCTCCGGATTGTTTTTCGGTTACGGAGTAAGTAAAACCATCGCCAGATTTAACAAATTTCGATTTGTTGGTTTCCAGACGAACTTCAGCTTCGTCTAATTCAATTTCCTGTGCGTTTCCAAATGCTGTTACTGCGATTAGCAATAATAAAATAAATAAAGTCTTCATAATGTACATTTTTTGAATGATGAATAATGATTTATTGATATCACTAAACTACATTCAAACAATAGATACAATTGACTCAATGATCTGGAGCACAGGTTTCTGGAACTGAAGACTGGAAAAAAAGATCTAAGTTGAAAAGGAGGGTTATGGAGAGCAAGATGAAAAAAACTAGTTGTTCACCGCTCCAAAATGATGTTTCACAATGTGTTCTAAGCTAACGACAGCTTTATACATAGGCAGTGAAAATTGTCCTTATTAATCAAGATCCATCATTGGACCTGATCTGAATATAGTAGCAGAAGTCATTCGCTTTCGAACTTTACGGAGTGAACTCAATTCGCGTTTGTAAGATTTAATAAGCTTTTCCTGCCTGGAATTGTCCTTTCTCAACTGGTAATAAATAGCTCCGATAATGGTAATAGCTGCACCCAATACTGAACAAAATAATGTAGTATCCATTTTGTTTGTTTTTGAAGTTAAATCTTTGGGGGGATCTATAAAGATAAATTTCAAAGCCACTTAACTTCTTAAAATTGAGTTAATTAACGTCGATATAGAACAAAAAAAAGAGATCAATTAAATTCATGATCCCTTTTATAAACCTCAGATTAAATGTCAATTAATATAGCACACGGAATCTAATTGTACCCTGTATACCTTTCAATTCCTTGATCACCACCTCATCGTAAGCCTTGTCAATATCTGTAATCACATAACCAATGGTTTCATTGGTTTTTAGATACTGTCCAACAATGTTGATATCGTTGGCCGCCAGTATCCTGTTTATATGAGCTATGATCCCAGGTTTGTTATGGTGAATATGGATAAGCCTGTGAGCGTTTTCAAGAATTGGAAGCTGTAAATTCGGGAAATTCACCGAGTTTGTAGTACTTCCCGTGTTAATGTAATTAATGATTTTTCCTGGTACAAAGTTCCCAATATTTTCCTGAGCTTCTTCCGTAGAACCTCCAATATGCGGAGTAAGAATAAGATTAGGTAAACCTCTTAACGCTGATTCAAATTCTTCCTGGTTCGTTTTAGGCTCTTTTGGAAAAACATCCACCCCTGCTCCAATGATCCTTTTGCTTTCCATATGTTTTCGTAGCGCATCTACATCAACCACCTGTCCCCTGGCGAGATTCAGGAAAATACTTCCTTCCTTCATCCATCCAAACTGTTTATCGCCAATCATATTGGTATTTTCCTTTCGACCGTCAACATGCAAGGTTACAATATCAACTTTTTCGAATAACTCTTTTAAACTATTGCATTTAGTAGCATTCCCCAAAGCAAGTCTCTCGACCAGATCATAATAATAAACATCGAAACCGATCGCCTCTGCAACTACCGATAATTGCGATCCAATATTCCCGTAACCAACGATACCCAGCTTTTTTCCACGGGTTTCATAGCTACCTTTTGCAGATTTGTTCCATTCCCCTCGATGCATTTCTGCAATTCTATCGGGCAGATTTCTCATTAACAGGATGATCTCTCCTATCGCCAGTTCCACTACAGACCTGGTATTACTATACGGCGCATTAAAAACTGCTACTCCTTTTTTAAGGCAGGCTTCCAGATCGATCTGGTTAGTACCAATACAAAAAGCGCCAACTGCGATGAGTCGGTTTGCATTTTCTAGCACCTTTTCAGTTAAATTGGTCTTGGACCTGATCCCAAGGATGGAGACATCTTTAATCTTTTCTGCAAGTTCCTGCTCATCCAGAGCACCAGAAACTGTCTCTACATTATAACCTTCCTCCTTCATTATGGCAACGGCATCTGCATGCACATTTTCAAGAAGTAATACTTTAATTCTGTTCTTAGGGTATGATATTGCTTTGTTCATTTTGTGTAAGTATAGAAATTCGTCCAGGCTGGGAGTTACATGATCTGCTTTTTCAAGCACCTCTCCACGTTGAACATTTTCAGTAAAAGCGTAAAATTTATTGGCCAGTCCAGCCGCCTTGATCTCGTAATCGTTGTATCCATCGCCAATCACATAAACGTCTCCTTGAAGATCCATTTGCTTTAGCAGTGCGACCTTACCGTTGCTTGAAGATAATACATTATCTCTGTCAAAGCCAGTGATATGTCCATTTTCAGCAGTAAAAGTATTTGCATATACATTTTCCTCTCTCACTCCAAGCTCCTTTACTATAGGAACGATAATCTCCTTGAAACCATTGGAAATTATATAGATATGATCCTTGTTCTCCTGGAAGAAGGCTTCATTTCTCACAAAAGAAACAGACACCTTGCTTTTAAGATCTTCGATCACCTGAGGGATCATATTCATATCTGCTTCCAGGATCTCGAGTCTTTTCTCGAGTGATTCTCTAAAACCTATTTTTCCTGCCATTGCCAGATCTGTAAGCTCGGTTAATCGGTGTAGTTTCTGATCCTTTTCAGGATGAGATTTTAGACTGATCTCGCCCAGAACATCCAATGCTTCCACTTGTGTAAAAGTGCTGTCAAAATCAATTACATAATGTCGGTTCTCCTTCATAGCAGGATTCAATTCGGTTGAAATTATTTATAAAACTAGTTGTTTTCTGAAGATTTAAAAATTACTTATTCCTTCTAATTTTACTGAATTAGCATATTCTCAATTTCAGTTTAAAATTTTTATTTAATCTGAAAAACATAAGCGGAATTAAGGTTTTGCCTGATATTAATTCAATCATTCAGAAAAGAATTCGATCTCAGGTTCTTAACCTTCCAATACTTCAACCACTCCTAAAGCTGCGCGCTCACCACTAAGCATAGCTGCATTCTGGGAACCATTTAATAGTTGATCTCCGGCAAGGAAAATCTGTGTACTTAGGCGCGCCTCCGTAGATTGCAGTTCATATTGAATATCTTTCAAGTCTGGAAGTGCCTTTGGAATATAGAACTGTTTTAAAAATTTGATCGTTTTAATGCCAAATTCAAACTTTAGTTCTTCTGAAACTTTCTCCACCAATTCTTCTTCGTTGTATTCTACATCGCGTACAATGGTTGCCGATAACAGCTTTCCTTCTGAAGTATTGTTGTTTAAAATTGAAGAGTGGTAAAAAATATTATTGACCAGTTTCTCTTTATCAGATTGTAAACCTATGATCGCATCCCCGATTACATCCTCTTCCACGGTAAAATATAGACATCGGCATGATTTCCACTCCTGTTTTTGACCCCGAAGATTGGCTACCATCGAACTTGCTTCCGTAGCGATAATGGTAAAATGAGATTTTACTTGCGCGCCATTTTCCAGAGTCAGCACATCATCAGTTACCTGTTTAATCCTGGAATTAAAATTCAACTTAGTAGTCTTCAGCCTTTTATAAAGTTGCATTGGAACCGCATTAATTCCACCCTTAGGAATCACCGCGTCTCCTTCCCCGAACATTTTATAAACAAACTCAAACATCCTGCTGGAAGTCTTTAAATCTGGCTCGAGAAAGATTCCGGAGAAAAAAGGTCTGAAAAAATTACTGATCATCTTTTCTGAAAATCCTTTATTCCGAAGGTATTGCAGCGTCGTGGTTTCCTCTTTGTTGAAGATTTCCTGAATGCTTAGCTTCTTAAGCTCAAGGTTGAGTTTAAGAACTTTGAATTTATCTGAAATCGACCCGATATTTGAGAAAATTGTAGGAAGTAATGCCGAAATATCTCTGGTAGGATCTCCAATCCTGGTACTTTCACGCTTATTGTAAATCACTGCGCCGGGCTTCAGCTTTTGAAGCTGCAATGCTTCCAGATCAACATATTGCCGAACTTTTGGATACTGACTCAACATTACCTGGAAACCTCTGTCTAGCTGGTACCCATCCACTTCAAATGTTCGCAACCTTCCTCCTACGTGACTTTCAGCTTCATAGATTGTAGGTTGATAGCCATGATCTTCAAGCACTCTGGCTGCAACGAGTCCGCTTAAACCAGCTCCAATAATATTAATACTGTAATCTTCTTTTTCCATAACAAATCAAATGTAAAACTAAAAAGCAGCAGAAGGTTCTATAGAATTGTTAACATTCTCAAGATTACTACTTTAATATCCCTGGTCGACAGCAGATCTTTATTACAGAAATTGTTGGTAAAAACCTGCTATTTTGAATGCTTCCGGTTTTCCTGAAACTCAAATTTCACTATCTTGATTTCTCGAATTTCTTACCTGAAATTCAACGACTCCTCACTTGCGACGACAAGTTCTGTCACAGGTGCAGCTTAGTTTAGCATTATAAAATTTTTGCATGAAAATAGTTCATACTGCCGACTGGCATATTGGAAAGAAACTACATAAGCATGATCTTAGTGAAGACTTCGATCTATTTATCAACTGGCTCACCAAGTTTATTGAAGTTGAAAATGTCGACCTGCTCTTGATCTCCGGGGATATTTTTGACCTGGTTAACCCGTCTTCTGAAGCTCGAAGACAATATTATCGCGCACTCATTCGCTTACAAAAACTGAATTGTAAGATTATTGCCACCGGTGGGAACCATGATTCTCCTGCAATGCTGGACGCTCCACAGGAAATTATGCGGGCCCTAGATCTTAGTGTTATTGGCGGCCTGCCGCAAGATCTGGATGAAGTGATCATTCCGGTAAAAAATAAAAGCGGTGAAACAGAACTAGTGGTTGCAGCGATTCCATACTTACGCGATGCCGATCTTAGAAGTGGCGAACAGGCTTCTAATCATGAAGATAGGATTGAAGCTATTAGATTGGGAATTGAAAGAGTCTTTACTGAAGCTGCAGCTATTTGCAAACACAAATACCCGGGAATTCCTGCAATCGCCATGGGACATTTATTTACGGCGGGAATTGAATCTTCAGAAAGTGAACGAGACATACAAATTGGTAATCTTGCTGCTTTCCGGGCTTCACAATTCGGAAGTTATTACGAGTATCTCGCGTTAGGACATATTCACAAACCTCAAAGAGTTTCCGCAAAAAAACCTGTCTTTTATAGTGGATCTCCATTCCCGCTTAGTTTTAGTGAAAGAGCCGATGAAAAAAGAATTCTTTTACTGGATACCAATACCGGCTATGAACCAGATAGCATTGCGATTCCGAATTTTAGGAAGCTTATAAAGTTGAGTGGAAATCTTAGCGAACTGGAATTAAAACTTAATTCACTGGAGCATAACTCCAGTTTAAAATCTTTAATAGAAGTAGCCCTTATAGAAGAACAGTATGACGCACAGCAAGTCTATGCGCTGGACCAGTTAGTAGATCAATTTCAAACCGATGGTTTCGAGATCGTAAAACAGCGTGTTCAGTTTAAAAATCAGATAGAAGGTAGTTCCCAGTTGTATGACGAGGATCAGCAATTGGAAGACCTGAAGCCAAAAGATGTTTTTGCTGAATTAATAGCTACTCACCAATACTCTAGAGATGATCAAAATGAGATCATTGCTGCTTTTGATGAAATACTTGAAGAAGTTCACTCTGGAAATACCGGCAATTAAATGAAGATCTTAAAAATAGAATTCGAGAATATCAATTCCCTCAAGGGATCTCATAGTATCGATTTTACCAAAGAACCTTTTACCACGAATTCGCTTTTTGCAATCACTGGTCCAACAGGTAGCGGGAAGAGCAGTATTCTCGATGTGATCTCGCTGGCATTGTTTAATCATGTGCCTAGATTGGGAAAGATTACCAAAAACGAAATTGCCACAAAAGGAGCGATCCTTACCCGTAACCAGAAAAACGCGATGGCCCGTATTACCTATAGCTGTAATTCCGGGATCTACAGTTCCCAATGGACCATTGAAATAAACCGAAACAACAATTTGAATGATTATGAAATGGAACTTCATGATCATCAATCTGGCAAATTGATTGATTTGAAAAAGTCATTGATCCCAGGTAAGAATGAAGAATTGATTGGTCTCAATTATGACCAGTTCATAAAAGCTGTGTTGTTGGCGCAGGGTGAATTTGCCCAATTCCTGAGGGCAAAGAAGGATGAACGAGGTGAATTACTGGAGAAGATCACTGGAACCGGCATCTATCGACAGCTTGGAATTCGAGCTTTTGAAAAGAATAAGGAAGCTAGCCAGGAGATCATTCAGCAGCAGAACGAGATCAGGATCATAGATCAAAATTTGCTTAGTGATGAAGATTTTGCTGAGAAACAGCTAGATCTAAAGGAAAAATCACAGATCTGCGAAAACTGGAGATCTGAGATAGAAAGTATCAAAAAAGCTATTGAGCTGAAAAAATCTGTCTCAGAGCTGGAATCGCAACTTTCTATTCTAAAATCTTCGGAAGAAAAAGCTAAATTACAGCTAGAAGATTTTGAAAAGGAACAGGGAAAACGTTTAAAATTCCATGAGAAGATCGAACCCAAAGCTGAAAGATTTCGGGAATGGTCTCACAATACCGCCAAAATAAAGGAACTGGAAGCTGAAAAGTCCAGGCTCTCCAATAAGCTCATCTCTACAAAAAAGAATATTGAAGAGCTGGTGGAAAATGCTTCAGCGCTTACAGGATCAAAACTTTCAGAAGAAAGTCTGGAAAAAGGAATATCCGATTTTAGACAACGAGTGCTGGATCTACAACAAAAAAGAGCAGAGAAGCTTTCTCTTTACACTACCAGAAAAGAACAGTTAAAGACAGAGTTAAGAGATACAGAGATTTCAGTGAGTGATGATGCTGCTGAATTAAAATCGAATCTCAATACTGCATATAGCACTATTTCTTCAGAATTAAACCTGCTACTTCAGAAACATCAAATTGCGGCAATCGAAGATATTTCAGAAGAAATGGAAAAGCTAAGAGTATTTCAGAAGCGATCGCGGGATGCCTATCGTTATTTTATGGAGCTTCAGGATAGCAGAAAGGAGTCTGGTGCAATAATGGAGCAGCTGGAAATTCTGGAACCTGAACTCAAATCTGCTCCTGAAAAGATTAATAAACTATTCAAAGACACTGCCTTATTGAAGTCGGATCTGGCAAACAAGCAGCTTTCTCTTGAAAATTTGAAATTACGCGCGAGCCTGGAGGAACACAGAAAGAATCTGGTAGATGGAAAGCCATGCCCTCTCTGTGGAGCTACTGATCATCCTCTTGCCGAAGAAAATGGGGGAAGTACTACAGTTCTGGAAACTGAAATTGCCAGCCTGACAAGAAGATACGAGAGTTCCCGGGAGCTACTTACGCGGGAAGAATCTAAACTGGAAAATATCAGGAAAAATTTCAGTGAGTATTCTGAAAAGTTGAAAGCACTTCAACTAAAGGAAAAAGAGCAAATTCAGCGGTTGAGTACTAATTATGAGGAATTCAGCAATTTAAAGTCTAAGGAAGAATTTCAGAAATATGAAAACAGTCTGGAAGAGAAATCCCAGGATCTGGCAAAAATGGAAAGGTCTTCGCGCCTGCGCAAAGCTTTTAAAAATGCTCTGCCTATCGTGGACGAAATTCAGGAAATCATAGATGCTGGTAAAAACCTGAAATTACAGATAGATAATCTTTACTCAGGATCGAATATTCAAAATGATGTACAGCAACTGCATACAACCTGGATCAGACTTCTACAGGAAAGAGATAGCCTCAAAGAGCAAATCATGACTACTACTTCACAATACTCCGGAATCACTGAAGATCAAGAGAAAGTAGAAAGCGAACTTAAAGCCTTCTGCTTAGAGCATGATTTTGAAAGTGTTGAAACTGCGAGGAAATTTTTATTAAGCGAATCTGAAGCCAGCAGCTTTAGAAGGGAAAAACAGCAGATCGCCGATCAATTAACCAGTGCTCATGCTTCTGGCAAAACACTTTTGGAACAGTTATCAAAACTGAAAAAAATCGAAACTGAACAAGAGCGTTCGATACTCGAAGAACAGTTGAAAGAGAAGACAACTGAACTAGCTAACATGGATACTGCTTGTAAGGAAATCGATAGGATCCTTAAAAATTACGAGGATAATATCAATCGTAAAACCAAACTCCAAGAGGAAATTTTAGAAAAGGAAAAGCAGAGTAAAAGATGGCGTATTCTCAATGAGCTTATTGGAGATTCCAAAGGAAAAAAATTCAACGATTTCGCCCAGGATCTTACGTTATCCAGATTACTCAGCCTTGCAAACGTTCGTTTAAAAGATCTAAATGATCGCTATCTTATCGATAAACCTGAAGTACAGGAAGACGACGGACTCGTAGCAATAGATCAGCACATGGGTGGTCAGCGAAGATCTGTCAAAACGCTGTCTGGCGGAGAAACTTTTATACTCAGCCTGAGCATGGCGCTGGCATTGTCTGACCTTGCTTCTAAAAATGTAGAAATTAACAGTCTGTTTATCGATGAAGGTTTTGGAACGCTGGATCCTGAAACACTGGATCAAACCCTGGATACGCTGGAAAGGTTGCAGGCCGAAAGTTCCAAGACCATTGGAATTATAAGTCACGTTGATTCATTAAAAGAGAGAATTTCCACGCAAATAAAATTAACAAGAAATGGACAGGGATATAGTAGCCTAGAAATAACTTAAAAGAGAAAAGCCGGACTCTCCGGCTTTGTCTTAGGCTAATTCAATGATTAAAAATTAAAAATTGAACCATAGTTTTAAATTTTATTTCTCCATATAAACCTCCTTCTTTTAAGTCTCAATATATTTACGACAATTTGTAAGCCAGGGTTTTACGGGAATCGACACTATTAGTTAAATAATTAACACAAAAGCAACTATTAAGATTATTTTCCCTGTTTTCAGCAGGTTTTATCACAAAGTGACTGCAAAGCTCAATTTCATACCACTGAGTTTAATTATATTTACTCAAACTGTCTACTACACACATTATTTATGGAAAAGAAGATCCTAGTCCCTACCAATTTCACCAAACATTCATGGAGCGCATTGATTTTTGCCATGAAGCTTTTCAAGAAATTTCCATGCACTTTCTATCTAATTAACGTTTATAGCTCTCGCGGATCATTAAGTGAAGCGATGTCCATCCACAAGGAGGATGATGAAGAAACCAATGCCTCTGTTTCTGAAAAAGGACTCGCGAGGATCATGCAGGGCTTAAATTTCAGAAAAGAGAATCAAAAACATCGATTTGAGCAGATAAGTTTTGATGGCAGTCTGGTTGAAGGAATTCAGGAGCAGGTGAATAAACTTGGGATCGATATGATCATCGTAGGTTCGCCAGGCGATACTGCGGGAATCAATACTGCGGAGAATAACAAGATCTCCAAGATCACTGAAAAGGTAAAAGAATGCCCGGTACTGGTCATCCCGGAAAAATATGAAACTGCGATCGATCCTAATCTGGAAATCGTGTTTCCAACAAATTTACGCAAGCCCTTCAAGCCAAGCGAACTGGAACATTTGATAGAACTTGCTCAAAATACAGAATGTTCCATTAGAGTACTCTATATCAATACGGAAGGGAAAGCGCTATCAACCGATCAGGAGAAGAATAAAGAAGACCTGTTGAAGCAACTGGCTAAGGTAAATACCAGTTATCATATGCTTACTAAAACCAGTCCTACAACCGGAGTGCATTTATTCATTGAAAGCAGGGAAAGTGATTTTCTTGCGTTGTATCAAAGAAAACAAGGATTCTTCGGAAAGATATTCAATAAAGCGGCTATCGAGGATATCGATTTTGATCCAAAATTACCAGTGCTTATTCTGAAGGAAATACGCTAAGAATTTTAATTATAGTATCCTGATATTGGTTTCATATGAAAATGTGGAACCAATTCATTTTTAATGTATTTTGGATCACTAAGATTTCACCTGATTAACCTGGAAAGAGCTTAACCAAATCTGTGGATAATACCAGCAAGAAAAAAAAGAAAAATAAGCCTAATTGGATCAAACGCATCCTTATTGCATTGGGTCTGCTATTTCTTGCGCCCATGTTTCTTTTCACACTGGGATGGTTTAGTCGGGATCTATTGATTGATGAGCTTCAAATATGGTATGAGGCGAATAGTAACGGGACTCTGGAAATTGGAGAGGTAAACGCAAATTTTATTACCGGTTTTCCAAATGTTGGTTTCAGTATAGAGGATGTCAAACAAAGTAGTTTTGATACCATTCTGGATAAGAGAACCATCATTAAGCTAGCACGAGCAGATGTGAATATCGCTGCAAGAGACCTGATGCGGGGAAATATTCAGTTTCGTAAAATCAAGATTAGAGATGCCAGTGTTCATACGCAAGTTATTACTGAAAAAAATCTGCAGCAGTATATCGAACTGAAGCTTATCAAGCAACTCGAACAGAACAGCGGATTTGACCTTCCCTCCTGGGTTCACCCTGATAAAACGAATTTTCAGCTGCAGAACGTTCACTTTATTGCTGAAAATAAAATCCTTCACAAGTATTTCGATCTTGTTGCAGAAAATGTTTCCGGACAAATTGGATCAAATGACGAAGTCATTAGTGGAAATATAACCTACGAAGTTTTTATCAACGATCTTGGCTTCAATACCCGAAAAGGTAATTTTATCAATGGAGCCCTGGCCACGGGAAACCCTGAATTTGAACTAAAAAAATCCAATAATACGCTGAATTTGCCAGCCTTTAAACTTCGGCTGGATGATCAAAATTTTGAAGCTGAAGCTCAATTCGTGTTTGATAAACTTACAGCATACGAATTCAGTCTAAAAAATGAGCTAACAGATTTCAAGAAGATCCAGCATTTCCTGGCAGATTCCCTGGCCGCTAAGGTAAAACCATACCAGCTTCAGGATCCCATCGCTACCAATTTGAAACTAAAAGGAAAATTTGCATACGGAGACGTTCCTTTTATCCATGTTGACTTCAGTACGAATAAGAATAAGCTTCAACTATTCGAGGAACTTGAACTGGAAAACGTACAGTCGCACGGAATTATCACGAACAACCTAAATTCGACAGACTCTCTGGCGGAACAACCCGGCAAGCGAGATATCAAGCTTTATTTTAAAGATTTTTCAGCGAATCTGGAAGATATTCAGGTAAATGCTCAGGACAGTTATTACCAGTCTACGGCGAATCTAAGAAACCAGGTCAGGGCAAATGTACAGGTCAAAGGTTCTAATGAAACCATGGCCAGGACTCTTGATCACGAGAACTTCAGCTTCAAGGGCGGGCAATTTTCTCTGGATGCAACCATAGATGGCAATATCGATGATCCATATATGATCCTTAATGCTGCCAAAGGGACATTTACTATGGGAAATACCCAGGTAGCTCTTAAGGAAAACAATGTACAGTTACCACTGCGGCGTCTTGATCTAAAATTGGATAACAACAATTCCATTCTCAGGCAATTGCAAATCGACCTGCCCAATGGGGAAAGTTTGAATTTTAGAGGTAAAGTAAAGAATGTTTCAGCGTTAATGGTTTCAAACCCTTCAACGCCTGCAGAGGCCAGTCTTATTTTAAACTCCGATGCTCTTAATCTTGATGACCTCATCAATACGGCCACTAAATTCACTTCAGAAAATAAAGGTGATCAGGATAATTTAAAGACATTGCATCAAACACTGGCGACGATCTATAAAAAATTTCAACCTGGCTTTCAGCTGAATATAAATTCTGTGATCTACCAGGATAACTTATTTCAAAATTTAAAAGCTCGGGTACATCTAAGCAATTCTGAAGTTATTCAGTTCGATCAGCTTCAGTTCGATTACCAGGATGCAGAAACTTTGCTTTCCGGAAGTGTTCGGGTTCCAGAAGTCAAAGAGAATACTCGGGAGCCTATTTTTATAAATGTAACCGCAGATTCGAAAGGCTCTATCAGAGTTTTTCAGGATCTATTCAATATTAAACTGGTTTCTTTGCGAAAGGGTGATTTTGCCTTTCAAGGTAAATTTACGGGTAACGTTCAGCACTTCGATGAGTTGCTGAGAAATGCTGAAGGTGATCTACAATTATCTGGCACAGAATTATACTATCCCGAGGCTGAATTGAAATTCGCCATGGATACCTTGCATGTAGAAATTGAGAAGAGCGATATCCAGATCGATAGATTTGCATTGGAAACTATAGGTCATCACCCAATTTATCTACAGAGTAAGATCACAGATTTCGCTTCTTTCCTACTGGAGGAAGATACCGATACTGGAAGTATTGCTGTAAAACTGGATGCAGATTACATTGATATGGATCAGTGGCTGGAATCCATTGCTGAAATGGAGCGAAACAGTTTGAAGGATATCAACAAGAATACACATGTTTCAAATATATTCAAGGATATTTATAAGTTTCATCCAGAGTTCCAGGTTGAGTTAGACTCCGTAAAGTTCAATGATCTTATTTCTGAAAATCTTCAGGCTTTTGTGAATTTCGAAAATGACTCGATCCTTAAACTGGACGATCTCAATCTTCAATTTAAAGACACCCGCGCCAGTATTCAGGGCTCAATTACTGCAAAGCAGCCTGTGATGAATACTGAATCTGAAAATCCTTTTGACTTCCAGTTT
This sequence comes from Christiangramia sp. 3-2217-3z, assembly GCF_051195275.1. NCBI lineage: Bacteria > Pseudomonadati > Bacteroidota > Flavobacteriia > Flavobacteriales > Flavobacteriaceae > Christiangramia > Christiangramia sp. 3-2217-3z. The sequence goes on from NZ_JBNJLI010000009.1 coordinate 104,802, forward strand.
TCCTTCGCCATGAATGGAAAATCCAAAGATCTTAATGAGCTTTTAAATACCGTTAACTTTGAACTAAGTTCTGGTGATTTTGAGTTTACCGGAAGTTACCAGGGACAGGCACAGGATCTTAGTATTCTTAATTCTAATGCTGAAGGTGACCTAAAACTTGGTGCGACCCTTGTCAGGATCAATGAAACAGAGCTTCAAATCCCCGTGGACAGCCTGCATTTGATGATTAAGAATGATCTTGCAACTCTTGATCGACTCGATGTGGATCTACCTGGTAAAAGTTCGATCGATATCACAGGTACTATCGATCATTTTTCGAATTTTATTAATAATGAACAGTTGGAACTTGCGCATACTTCTAATTTCATGATTAGATCGCCCTACCTGGATAGTAAGGATATTGCTGAATTTATAGGCTCTGATACCTCGAAGAGAAAGAAAAAGACTAGATCTGAATTTAAAGTCACTAATCTCAAGGATATTCTCAGGAATATTAATGACTCTTATTTTCCAACGGCCAGTGTCACCCTGGACAGCGTTATCATTGAAGGGCTGGGAGTTTCAGATTTTAATGCCAAGTTGAGTTTTGACCCTGATGGCAATTTTGAACTGACCAATACGAACTTCAGTTACCACCAAGGATCAATTGATGTTGAAATTCTCGCTAGTGTTGATTCATCGGAAGTGCTTCCTGTACATTTGATGACAGAGATCGAAGCTATAGATATTCAAAAGCTTATAGCAGATCTCGACTATCTTAATATGGAAGAATTACGTTCTGCTGAAAAAATTGCAGGAACACTTGATCTGAAAATTGATGCCAGAACTAAGTTATTGTCAAACGGCAACATAGATATCAACTCACTGAACGGCAGCATAGTATTCGACCTACAAGATCTGGAACTATACAATTTTAAGCCAGTTCTGGAGTCGGTAGTTCTAATGAAAGAAGAGCGTTTTGAAAACCTGCGGTTCCGACCAATAACTCAAACTTTCAGGATTGAAAATGGCGTAGTAAAGGTTCCGAGAACACAGATACAATCTTCAGCTTTACAGTTGTATGCTGAAGGAGAATTCAAGTTGGATGAATATTTTGATATTTGGCTTTCCCTACCCTGGAAAAACCTGAAGTCTAATGACGGACTTCAATTACCTGAAAAAGAAACCTACAAAGAAGCAGGAGCGAAGTTTTACCTTCAGCTAATTCAGAATAAAGAAAGTGATGAAGAGAAAGAACGAAAGCTGAGAACACGTTTTCGACTTTGGAATCGCGAGTTGAAAAATAAAAAATCCTCAGAAAATTAATATTCCCGCCAATTAGCGGGAATATTGAACTACTAGTCTATTCCTGAATAAAGATGAGTGCGGAATATCCTGGAATTTCAAAAGTTCCCGTGTTCGTTTCTTCTAAATTCTCCAATTGTATTTCCGGATCATGAACTTCCATTTCTGAAAAATCATCATCATACTCTTTAGCTACCGTGTTTAAACGCAGCTTCCATTTGGACTGTTCAGCAAGATCCAGGTTGTATTCGGTATAATCTGTATTACTGAAGTTTATAACTATTAAAACTTTGGAGTTCTCTTCTCCTCGAAGATATGCCAGAACTTTAGAATCGTTATTCAAGTGTATGATTTCAATAGGCTGTTGTCTTAGACCTTCATAGCCCACGATCTCTCCTGTTCTTATTTTAATAAGATCACTTACCAATCTGGAAATTCCCTGATGCTTTTCTAATTTCTCCCAGTTGAGTTCTACAGTATCCTGGAAATAAGAATCTTCCATAAATTCCTGACCCTGAAATACCATAGGAATTCCGGGAGCAGTAAGTGTGAGTACTATCCCAAGCAGAGCTCGCTTTTTAGCGAAAGCACTTTCGGCATCACCAGGCTGAACTTCTTCGGGCACCCTTGCTTTTCCATGGGCGACTTCATCATGAGATTCAGTATAAATAATCCTTTTAAAAGCATCTTTGCTTTGCACGAACTGTAATGCACCAGCGATCTTTTCCAGATCCCTGCTATCATCATGTGTATCGGTAAGTACTTCACGTACGGGATGTACGAAATTCATATCCCATTGGGAACCATAACCAATTCCGCCATTTTCGATAGTATCGGTTACCATATCATGACCTTTAAGATCTTCAGCAATAGTAATAATATGAGGATATTTCTCCTGAATTTCAGCATTGATCTCGCGCATCATTTGATTTCCTTCTTCAATAGCAGTGTCTTCACCCAAACCTCCACCTTCGAAACGAATATAGGAAGTCGCGTCCATGCGCAATCCATCACAACGATATTTCTCTATCCACATGAGGGCGTTGTCTCTTAAATACTGTCTTACCTCTTCCCTGCCATAGTCTGGACGGGTGTCACCCCAGGGAGTCTCGCTTCTATGGTCATTATAGAAATAAATACCACCCTTATCATTTTGCGACCAGCCATCAAACTGCCAGAGATCCATATCTGAAGGGCCAAAATGGTTATAGACAACATCCATGATCACTCCAATTCCATGCTGGTGAGCAGCTTTAACCAGATTTGCCAGTCCGTTTGGTCCACCATAATCCTGTTCTATGGCGAAAGGATGCGCCGGGTTATAACCCCAGGATTCTCCACCCGGGAACTCAGCTACCGGAAGCAGTTCTATACAATTGATTCCCAGATTTTTTAAATAATCCAGTTTTTCGATAACATCTTCAAAAGTTCCAACAGTATCTTCCGATTTCCTATTGAAAGTTCCTACGTGTAGTTCATAAATTACTAATTGATTGAAGGAGGGCAAGTGATATTGATCATCACCAAAATCAAAGTTAAGATCGCGAATTACAGAATTTCCATCGCTATTGGTGAACTCAAAAGCATAGGGATCATTGCGGTAGAAGGTTTCACCATTATTGTGGATGACGTATTTGTACTCATCGCCTTGCTTTGCCTTATCGGTCGTACCAGCCCAGTAACCATTTTCTTCATGTTCAAGTTCCAGGTCTTCGGCGTTCCATTCATTGAAGGTTCCCGTGACGAATATTTTCTCGGCATTTGGAGCCCATACGCGAAAGGTGGTAAGCTCTTCATCTATGATGCATCCCATTCCTGGTGAGCGTTTTATGATAGTTTCCATATTAATTATTGATAATTAGATCGTTGATTCAAGTCTTCAAAACAAGAAGTAAAAGTAGCTGCAGATCTTATTACAAAACGTTAATTATCATTACATTAACTTGCACTTCAGCTGATCCCATTCTCTTTACCTTTTCTACTTCGGAAGAAGTTAGCTTCAGAAATAATACTGGACATGGGAACATCCATTAATTCTGAATATTGCATATATTAAAAGCTGAAACAATTGAAATTCAGTAGTGATTCAACAGAAAGAGCAATATTATATCCTATCTAAAAAATGGAGCCTGGACCCAAATCAATGGTCTATGCTCATGGATGGCACAGCAGTTTTATTGACCTTGTTCGGCTTTATCATCGCATTCTGGCTCTACAAGGTGCAGCGAGATTATAAAGCCACAGATGCACATCGATTCTTCAAATCTTCCCTACCCGGATTAAAATCTTCCATACATCACGCGATTGCAGATCTACGGGAGTTTAGAGAATCACTGGATCTGGACGAAGTGGTTGATCCTGTGCTTTCAGTTTCCCTGAATGACAAATTCCTGGAGAAAGTAAATCTGGTTGCTTTAAACCGTTATTATGCAAAAAATGAATCGGCAAATCTCGAACACTTCAATCGATTACTGGTTGATTCAAATTTCTTTGGAGATTATCGAGACTATATCACCAACCAGATCAAATATTTTAGAACTGTATACCTGGAAAGAGCTGATGTTAATTCCGGAAATATCCTGAGGATGAAAGAAAAGATAAGGACGGTGCTGGATAAAGATATTCTCAGATTCGAAGACATACTTGAGAACATTGATCTTCTCCTTCAGGATAGTTCAAAATAGATACTTACTGCCAAATTGAAGTATCGGAGCTAAATTACATTTCTCTGGCACTTAAAAAATATCTACCGTTTAGCTCATTCAAAATTTAGGATTATGAAAATTTATAAATGATTTATGATACGGAAAACTTCAATTTCGGGGGCTTTTGGTAATTTCAATTAAATCAAAAAAATCTCGTTATGAAAAAGATATTGATGGTGGTGACATCTCACAAAGCATTGGAAAATACCGACAGTACCACTGGTTTATGGATTGGAGAATTTACAGATCCATATTATGTTTTTAAGGATGAAGGTTATTCAATAGAGATCGCCAGTCCTATGGGTGGCAAGCCGCCTATTGATCCAATGAGTGAACTGACCGAGCATATCACTAGTTCCAATCGGAGATTTCAAGATGATGAAGTGGCTCAAAATGCATTAAATAATACAAAACTTCTGTCTGAGGTTTCCGCAGAAAACTATGATGCTTTATTTTTTCCTGGTGGGCATGGGCCCATGTTCGATCTTGCCTCAAATCATGATAGCGGGAAATTGATCCTGGAGTTTATTGAAAGTAACAAACCGGTAGCTTCAGTTTGTCATGGACCTGCAGCACTCATCAAGGCTGCTGAAATTGAACCGAGCTTTTTAAAAGAAAAGAGAGTGACCGGCTATTCAAATCTTGAAGAAAAATTGTCGCTTAAAATGGACAATATTCCTTATACACTTGAGAACCGACTGAAAGAACTGGGAGGTGAATATCATAGTGCAAGCGCTCCCTTCCTTTCTCATGTAGAAGTTGATGGTTTATTAATAACCGGACAAAATCCATTGTCTGCAGAACCAACTGCAAAGGCTTTAGTAAATTTCTGGAAGTAAATGATCTGGAATTATCTATCCTGATTACTATAAAAAGCAGAAACCCTGATTACAGATCAGGGTTTTTGCTTTTGAACTGTGTCTAGTAGAGCAATTCACAATTTCTGGATGTTATTTCAGAACATAACCCTTGCATTTGTTAATTTCATTATAAGCTCTATTATTTCAGCAGAACAATTAAGTATTTTTAGGGTAAAAACTTTCAGTGAATATTGAATCCATCGCAAAGATTGTTGCGGAGCTAGAAGCTTATGGTAACCAAACGCCCTCGGTATCGTCAGACATCGAGTTAAGCGTTTGTATTCCTGCCAGGAACGAAGAGGAAACGATTTGGAAAACCTTAACGGCATTGGCAAATCAGCTGTCAGGAGATAAAACCTTTCCTACTCATTTATATGAAGTTCTGGTTTTATGCAATAACTGTAATGATCATACTGTAGAGCTATGTAAACTATTTCAGGAACTCAATCCTGGGTTTCCATTCTATATTCATGTAACAAACAATCCAGCGATCAATAATGTTGGTGCAGCGAGAAGAGTTTTAATGGATCTTGCCAGCGAGAGACTTACTGATACCGGTTTAATAATCATGACCGATGCTGATACCATAGCAGATAAGAACTGGCTAGATTCATTTCTAAAATTTCAAACTGAACCGGTAGATCTTATATGCGGACAGATAATTCCAGACACAAAAGGTTTAAATGCTGATGCAAAGAAGAATCTTTTTGAAAACAGGCATTATCTTGACCTGGTAAGCAGACTTGAAAGTGAAATATACCCACAGCAATCTGATCCCTGGCCGAGGCACTCTCATAATTCAGGACCTAACATGGCGGTTCGAAATTCCGTTTATAAAAAAATTGGAGGCATACCTCCTATCGCCTGCCTGGAAGATATCGCATTGTATCAGAAAGTGATAAGCTATGGTTATCATATTAAACATGCGATGGAGCCTATAGTTACTACTTCCTGCCGTAGCTCATCCAGGGTTCAGGGTGGTTTTGGTTCCCAGATCCAGAACTGGTCGGCTTCTAAAACTGAAAATGTTGAAGGCTATGAAAAACTAAGAGTACGTTTCACGGCTTTCGCTGAAATTAAACAATATTACTCTCAGCCTTCTGAAGACCTTCTGAATTCTATCGGTCAACAGTTGAAAATTAAGAAACAGGCGCTGCTATCTTTAATTGAAATCCACCATAATAGTAATTCACTGGTCATTTACCTGGAAAATTTTTTGAAAGATCATTCTCCATGGAATGCCGCCCATCCTAATATCAATATAGCTGAAGCTATTAACGAACTAGAGAGTCATTTTTCAGTTTTTTCCCAGACTTCCAAGATATATAGTTCAGCTCGCTCCGAATTAAGCAGTTTAAAACGATTAGAGTAATTTTTTCTGAAGTGATCATGTACCTGTTGTCCCGTTAGTGGATATGATCTAACATAAGCTGTCCAGTGCACCATGACTAAAATTCCACCTGACTGCAAAGAGTTCGTAATATTTTTAAATATTATACCTAATCTTTCCAGATCGAAATAATAACCTACTTCAGATAAAAAGATGGCGTCATAATTACTTCCTGGCAGACCATTACCAATATCCCATTGCATGAATTTGCATTGCGATAACCCGGCACACCTTTTTCTAGCAGATTTTAAGGCTTGCTGACTAAGATCAATAGCAAGTAGATTTTTGCACTTTGGAGCTAATAACCTGGTGAAAACTCCGTTGGAACATCCAATCTCTAAAGCATTCTCGAATGACTTTCCTGAGACCGCAGCAATAGTTTTATGGTATTTTTCCTGCTCGTAACTGCTAGTTTCAAAATCCCATGGATCGTCATTATCTGCATATAAGTTCTCAAAATAGGTTTCATTAACTGCAGGTTTAGATTTGGCTGGAAAAAAGAAATATTCATAATTCCCTATAAACGGCTGCATTAGATCTTCAGTGAGAATAAAACCTTCAGGATCATCATCGATCAAATTTGTAGTCTGACTTATATGAGCCTGGATCGCTGCTTTCTTAATTTCTTTTACAGAATCTATCTTTAATCTGAAAACCAGAACCTCATCTTTGGCGGGCCAGTCGGCAGATTCTCCTTTTTTCCAGAGCCAGATTGGATATTCAACAATAGTGCTTTCCAGGCTCTCCGCTGCTTTATTGATCAGATTATAAGCAGCAACATGATCAATATGATGGTCTCTACGCCAGGGTGAAAAAATAGTGTCCGGTTCCTTCTGCAGAAAGAATTGTTTTAATTCATTTATGACCGAATGGTCATTTTTAAACTTTTCAGCTAATTTCCCATCACCAGCATTTAGAAATATGAGATTTTCTTCCTTTACCCCTAAAATCTTACAGGCATTAATCGCTTCAGACTTTCGCAATTTCCCCAATTTATCTGGTGGAAATTTACTGGAATTAGGATGCGAAGCATCACCATTGGTAAGAAATAGTACGTATACTTCTGCATTCTGAGCAGCTAAATGAGCGATTAATCCTCCGCAGCCAAGGCTTTCATCATCGGGATGTGGGGCTACAATGATCACTTTTCCCAAATCCCTGTGGAGTCCTTCGATATTTAGAAATGGGGCTTTCTCTATGTGTTCCCGGGTATTTTTCATTTCGTATAATGATCAAAAGTATAAGCTCCTACATTTTTGAGAGCAAGATCCGGTCCAGGTTGTTTAAGATATACTTTAAGATCCCTGTAAACCTGCTCCATTGGATGATTTTCCATAAAACCCTGGACGCCAATAGAACGTTCGGTTAGCTGTAAGATTTCTTCGGAAATATTTAAAATCGCACTGCGCATCATATCGGCAAAATTCACAATTTCAGCTGAAGAATAATTTTCCTGATGATCATCTATTTCCTGGGCTTTTTGTAACCAGAACTTCCCAGATTCGACCAGTATCGCCATAGTACCCATACGCTGTTGTTGATAAGGGTCACTGGATTTGTTTTGTGCATTCAAGTGATCGATCGTAGAGAGCATCAATGCCTCTGCCCCGCCGAGTTGAACCGCTGCAAAACGCATGGCGCCACCCGAAAACCACGGCTGTTGCTGGTAAGCATTTAATTTACCTAACTTCAAATCGCTTGAAATCTCTATCCCCGAAAAATCGATTCGGCAACTTACCGAGTTTTTCATTCCCATGGGATTCCACAGGGACCAGTCCTCGATTAGTTTCGGATATTCCTTAAGCGGAATGATCAACATCTGTTTATCACCCGCAACTTCAGCAGTTATGATCGCATAATCAATTTGTAATCCTCCTGAACAAAAAGTTTTTGCTCCATTCAGTTTAAGCTTGCTATGACTTACTTGTGCTGTAAGGGCTTCAGAACTCATTTCTGTATTCCAAACGCTAAATAATTTTCCAATTCTGGCCTCCTGGAAAAAATACTCCTGTTGTGACTCAGATCCATGATCCTTAATGAGCTTGATCGCGTTTAAATGACCTTCATAAATACGCCCTACAGACAGATTGCATTTACCAATCTTACATAGTGTTTTATAAACAGGTATGCGTTCATCTATTACCCGAAATCTCTTCGGAAGATTAATTTGAAGCAATGATTGTTCATGAAGCAATTGCATTGCAGCCGCTGGAAAATGCCTTGAATCTTCTGGCATCTTTAAACAACATGAATTAATATCTGCAAAATTGGGCATGCTTGTTTTTTTTAAATAAAAATAGAATGTACCCTGCACTCCATTGTTAATATCATACTAAATTATTTTAAACGCTTGAAAGTATATGAATGGATGTATTCAAGGGGATGAGGAGTAATCGAAAAATTTTTATGATTAAATCATATTAGAAAACTAATATTCACTTAATTAAAAATGCTTATCTGAATAATCAAATGCAAATAAATCTCTCCTATCACCCAATGGTGCTACGAAAAACGCAGGAAGAGGTCCGCATCCCGGAAAAATCTTCTATTTTCGCACATTAACCTAAAAATCTCAAAAATGAAAGAGCTAGTTGAAAACATTCAGTCAACATTTGAATCATTCCAGACAGAGGCCAATACTCAATTAGAGAGTGGTAATAAAAGTGCTGGAACCAGAGCAAGAAAAGCCTCTTTGGAATTAGAAAAACTTCTAAAAGAATTTCGTAAAGTCTCTGTTGCAGAATCAAAAAAGTAAACTAAAAACCTCCTGAAAAGGAGGTTTTTTTTATTAAATAGAAGTTTAAATCTGCCTCCAAGCTTTATTATTAAGATTCCAATAACATTATCCTAGAGCCGTACTTTGAAAGCTTTCTGGGGAAGTAACTTCGATTGCCTAATATTATAAAATACAACGTTCTACCTTGTGCAAACATGTCTGAAACTTTATTCCTATAGTTTCTTCCAGAATATTTACTTTTTATTTGTCACCTGCTAAATATAGCAGTAAAAGAAGGCATTTCATCTATCAAATACAAAGCTGTACCGCCGAACTTAATAACATTGTGATTCATCTCACCTTTTGTTCAAATGCCAGATAATGGGTTGTATTATCGTTAAACAATGGGATTACCTTGATCTCACAATTGTAAGCAGTTCTATCCTTCTTATAGTTGATAATGATTTCTTTAAATGGCTTATTCTGAGCTATCTTTTCTCTAAATCTTAATTTTGCCTCTAAGGAAGTATTTTCTCCGTGTAAAAATTTAGGACTTTTATTTATTGCGAAATTTTTGGAATAGCCAGTCATTTTTGTGAATCCTTCATTCAGCCAGATTATTTTTTGGTTCAAATCTGTAATGACCAAAGCCTCATATTCATATTCTTTGAAGGCCAATTTCAAATCATTCCTCCATCTGAATTTCTCAGCTAATGCATAAACTTGTTTAATTTCTGAAGATTTTCTGGCATCGCGTATTTTCTTTTGATAACTATCCATAAAAATATCCCAACTTACCAAAGGTCCTCTTTTCATTTTAGAAGGATCTATTTCATGTTTAATATTATCATATTGTTCTTTTGATAATCCGGATAAATATATATCCAGACATCTCATATTGTAAAGATTATTTTTCATGATCTAATTATTTATGCTTCACAACTGGAACAACTTACAATGTCTGAGACAAACTCTTTAGAAACACTTTGACTTCTCTGGTAGTACAAAGTCTTAACCCCGAGTTTCCAGGCTTCGATCAGTAATTTATTGACCTCCCTTACAGGTAAGCCTGAGGGAATATTCAAATTGAGACTTTGAGCTTGATCTATAAACTTTTGGCGTATGGAAGCCTGCTGAATAATTTCTAACTGACTTATCTCTTTAAAAGTTTTAAAAACATTTTTTTCCTCTTGAGTCAGCGTGTCTAAATGTTGAATACTTCCGTGATTTAACATGATGCTCCTCCAAGTATCTTCATTATCAAGACCTTTTTCAGCTAACAATTCTTTTAGATATTTATTCTTACGCATGAAGTTTCCTTTTGCCAGTCCAGCTTTATAGTAATTACTGCTAAACGGTTCAATACCGGGGGATGTTTGTCCAAGTATTGCTGAAGAGGAGGTCGTTGGTGCGATGGCCATTAAGGTTGTGTTTCTCAATCCATAGCCTTTGAGAATTTCCGGTTCTCCATAAATCACGGCAAGTTCCTTACTTGCCTTAGTTGCTTTAACACTAATATCTTCGAAGATGTTGTGGGTAATTCCCTTTGCCTGCATTCCTTCGAACGGGATCCTTTTCTTTTGCAAATATGAATGCCATCCCATAGCTCCCAATCCAAGGGCACGATGATTTTTAGCAAATCGGTTTGCCGAAGCCAGATAGTGATTCCCTTCAGTTTTGGCGATAAATTCCTGTAAAACTCCATCCAGAAAATAGACCGCAAGTTTTACAGCTTCCGTATCCTTCCATTCGTCGTATAATTCTAGGTTCATGGAAGAAAGACAGCAAATAAATGATTCATCTTCCGTAGATGGTAATGCAATTTCGGAGCATAAGTTACTTGAATGTATCGTTCTGTTCTTATCTTTATAAACCTGTGGCTTAAAACGGTTGACATTATCCTTAAAGAGAATATAGGGAAGACCTTTTTGCTGCCGACTCTCTAAGACTTTGGCCCAGATTTCACGTTTATCCATGTCTCCTTCTATCATTTCCTGCATCCAGTAGTCGGGCACACAAACGCCGTTGAATAAATTCTGAATGGGATTACCGATATTTTTGATTTCTAAAAACTCTTTTATATCTGGATGATCTATATCCAAATATGCTGCAAATGCCCCACGGCGTACACCACCCTGAGAGATAGTATCCATAGCTGTATCAAATAGTTTCATAAAACTAGTTGCACCACTACTTTTACCATTATCAGTTACCGCGCTTCCTCTTCCTCTTAGTTCTCCAAAATAACCGGAAGTACCTCCGCCTATTTTGGTTTGCATGATGACCTCTCCGAGTTTATGGGTTATTCCCTCAATATTATCTGGCACATAGACATTAAAACATGAAATTGGTAAGCCGCGCTCAGTTCCCATATTTGCCCAGATAGGAGAACTTAAACTCATCCAGCCACGCTCAATCATTTCGATAAAGGCTTCTGCTAATTCTGGTTTATACAATCTTTTTGCTGAAGCGTTGGCTATACGCTCAATAGCAGACTTAACGGTTTCTCCCTTTAAAAGGTAGCCCCTGTTTAATATTTGCTGACTTTCATCATTAAGCCACCAAAGTCTTTCTTTAGTAGTGTCACTGTCAATCAATGGTTGAGTTTTCACAGTTGTGGTCATAGTGTTATCGAGTTTCTCCTAAAATTGAATAAGGTTTAAAAAAGGTCTGCCGCAGTAATACTTTTATCGTGTTTAGTATACTCCACTGGGCGTCTAGCGAAGAAATCATCCAGACTGTTTGCGAAAATCTCTTCTTCAAACCATAGCATTGGTTGGTATTCTTCAGTCGAGATGTTATAAATTTTTGATAATCCTATGCTGTGTAAACTTTCATCTAATCTGAATTTCATAAAGTCCATCAGATTTTTTTTATTGATGTTTTGTAACTCCCCAGTTTCGAAGATCCAATCAAGAATTTCTTCTTCAACCTCAATTGACTTTTTGACGATTCCTATGAGTTTCTTATTTAGTTCTTCATCAAAATAATCTGGACATTCTTCACGAATTTGATTGATGATATAGACACCCGCATTCGCGTGAATTTGTTCATCTACTGAAGTCCATGCAATAATGTTACTGATATTCTTCATCACACCCTTAAAGCGATTAAAAGAAAGTACAATTGCGAATTGACTAAACAAGGATACGTTTTCGATTAAAATTGAAAACAATATTAAAGAAGAGACATAGTCCCTGGGATCATCTGCCTTACTATGTTCAAGGGCTTCAGATAAATATTTGATTCTGTTTTTAATTGCCGGGACTTCCACTACTTTTGCAAACTCGTTATTATAGCCTAAAACTTCTAAGAGTTGAGAATAAGCCTGTGAATGTCTAAATTCACATTCAGCGAATGTACTTCCTAGTCCGTTAAATTCTGGTTTTGGTAAGTGCTTATAAAGATCGCCCCAAAATGACTTTACAGCGATCTCGATTTGCGCTATCGCCAGTAAACTTTTTTTGACCACATCTTTTTCGCTAGTGGAGAGGTAGGTATGAAAATCCTGAACATCGGCTGTGAAATCTACTTCTGAATGTACCCAAAAGGATTTGTTGATAGCATCTGTAAATTCCAAAATTTTAGGATATTCAAACGGCTTGTAATTCAGCCTCTTGCTAAAAATACTCATAATGCTTATGTATTAATGTTAAACAAAAGCATAAAATGGAATGGAGAGGAAAGTATCGAGTAAGACCACGAAATAATCCAGGACCATTACTTTTTATGCGAAAGTAAAAGTCATTAATTCGAAAAGGTAGTCTGACTTATAATCCAGAATCAAGATTATTTACAGTTGCGCAACAGTTCATGAATTTCACATGATTCCCCTTGAACATCGAATTAACTAATAGTTGTAAACTTATAAAGAAAGATACGTTGATCTTTCAATTAGACTTTAAGTTATCAACACAGTTTTACACATCAAAAACTGTAGTAAGATTTTGAAAGTAACTTAAAATTAGAAAACAGCTAGTAAATAGAAGTGAAAAAAGACCAAACAACTAAGAATAGAAAATAAAAAAACACCCAATCTGAATAGGATTGGGTGTAAATTTAATAACAACATTCTAAATATATTAGTCCGCTGTCTTTGCGGAGAAAGAGGAACTAACCAGATTTTGCTTTTCATAGCAATAATCGGCTTTCGAAGACTGTAGAATTGAAATATACGCACCTAATTTAGCACCTCAAATATTCAAGAAGGTTGGTTTCGAACCCTCAATTGAAACTCCGTACAGCTAATTGAATGAAGTGTAGCCGTTCTATAATTAATCCGTGCTGAATTGCGAATAACACTCAAAACTGTGTTTATCCCTTATCATACTCGGATAAAATTGTATAATTTAGTGGATATAACCAGTTGTAGCCAATGCGGACATTGAGCATTCAGTTTAAAAACCAAATTTCTAAAAAAGAAAGTTCTCAAGTTCAAATTCATAATTTATCTTGCAACAGCTAGATAAATTTAATCTCAATGAATAAATCAGTTTTCGAAATTTCAAAAATGGATTGTCCTTCAGAAGAAAATCTGATTAGGATGAAATTAGATGAAATCTCTAGTATTAAAAATCTCGATTTCGATATTCCAAATAGAAAATTAACGGTATTCCATGAGGGTGGAATTCAATCTATAGAAGAATCATTAAGCGGACTAAAATTAGGAACTAAAAAAATTAAAACGGAACAAACCGACCAAACTGAATTCGAAGAAAATTCTCAACAAAAAAAATTACTCTGGTCTGTACTAATAATAAATTTTGCATTTTTTATCATAGAAATGACAACTGGCTTAATCTCAAAATCTATGGGATTAGTTGCAGATAGTTTAGATATGCTGGCAGATTCATTTGTATATGGAATTAGTCTTTTCGCTGTAGGAGGTTCAATCGTAAAAAAGAAAAAAATAGCCAATTTAGCTGGTTACTTCCAAATTTTATTAGCGCTAATTGGATTTGCAGAAGTTCTAAGAAGATTTTTTGGAAATGAAAAACTTCCGGATTTTTCAACAATGATAATTGTTTCAATTTTAGCATTGATTGCAAATGGTATATGTTTATACCTACTTCAAAAATCAAAAAGTAAAAAAGAAGCTCATATGAAAGCAAGTATGATCTTCACGTCAAATGACATTATAATTAATACGGGAGTAATAATCGCAGCCTTACTAGTCAACTGGTTAAATTCAAGTACGCCTGATCTAATTATTGGAACAATTGTATTCATTATTGTAATCCAAGGTGCAATAAGAATTTTAAAAATTGGTAGGTAGCCGCACTGGCAACAACAACGGCTCATCGCAAATAACGGGTAGTTTGCTGAAAATGGCTATTTTAGAGACCAATTATTAAAAGAACTAATCCGACAAATCCGCGTTCTTACTCCCGCAACTTACGATAGCCGGGACCGTTGTGTGCAATCCTAAAGAAACTCTATGCAATTAACAGAATCAAACAAAGTACACCTAGATCATCTAATTCAAAGATTGAGTATAAGATATTTTGACAATGAAACGTCTGAATTTTCCACTCCCTTAGCGAAAAGAATGAATGATCATTTTATTCGATTCAATGATATTAGAAGTGAGTGGTTTGAAAGATTAAAAAAGCCAGATTTTCAAAGAGAAACAAATGCCTGGTCACCAATTCAGTGTAGGGATTTTATTGAGTCTGTATTTTTGGGGAGAATAATTCCAAGTATCATCCTATGGAAAAGTGAAGAAAACGGCATCACTTATATCTTAGATGGCGCACACCGGTTATCTATTATTCGCGCTTGGATGACAGACGATTATGGGGATAAAACTTTAAATTATTATGAAAGAAGAGATAAGTCTCATATTAGTAAAATAGCTGAAGATACCAGAACACTAATTAATTCTAAGATTGGTTCATTTCAAGAGTTTCGCAATTCATATGACAGGCTGCAAAAGCTTATCAAAGAAGGTGAAGCACCAAAGAAAAAAATGAAAGAAAGAGAATTTTTACAGGCTAATTTTTACTCGGATGTAATTGGAAGTAATAGTGCCTTATATGCACAATATGAAACAGGAAATTATGAATCGGCAGAACAATCATTTTTACGTATAAATAGGCAAGGTCAAGCGCTAGATCCATGGGAAGCTACCTTGATAGAATATCGAAAAGGAAGTTATTCAAGATCCATTATGCATATAGCTAATGGAGGAGAAAATGGACATTATTGGCCAAATCAAAATTTGAATGAAAATGATCAAGACAAAGTTGATACATTTTCAAAATTTTCGAACGATATATACACGAAGTTATTTGTGCCTCCGTTTGCTATTCCAATCCAAGAATTGACAGTCCCAATATTTGTTGCACCTGCATATTTTCAAAAGCATGTGTACTTATTAGAATTAATTCCTCTTTTAGTTTGGAACCAAATTGCCCTCAACGCAGAAGATCAAATTGAAATTTTAAAGAAAGATTTTCAAAAGGATACTACGACTGTAATTGAAAATGCTAATGAAATTCTAACTAAACTGAATTATAGATTAGAACATCTTTCAAGTACCAAAAATAATCCACAATCTCTATCTCTTGTCCCTTTATTTTATTGGTATAATCACAGAGGTCAACATTTAAGAGCTTTATTATATGGATTTACATACTGGTTATTTAATGGCTCAGAAACAGATGTGTTTGATAGAAAGATCATCTTTTCGGCAAATAGAGAAAAAATTGAACATATTTTATTTTATTATAAACAAGAAATAGCTGCACTTGCTGCCAAATCTGGTGCAGGGTTAAAAGCGGCGAGGTCTATGAGTGAATTTTTTGAGGATTTAATAACTTTATTACACACTCAAAAGGATTTAAAATTAGAAGAAGTAGACTTTGAAAAGAAAATTCTAAAACTAACTCATTCTAAAAGACAAAGTAAGTCGATTAAAAGAAATGGAAGATCTTTTACTAAAAGAGATAAATCACAATCTAATATAAATGAACTATTTACAAGTTCAGTAAGATGCCATATTTGCGGAGGAGTTGTAAATCTCAAATATGGTGGCATACAGTACGATCATGTCGAAGAATTTAGAAAGGTCAAAGAGACAGATCCTGAAAATATGCGTCCAACACATCCCTTCTGTAATAATAACAGAGAAAAAATTGAAAAGTACAGAAGTAACAATGTCGAGATTAAACTACCTGAAAAAATATTATATAGTAATAAGCCAATTAATACTCCAATAGGACAATTGTCATTTTGGGGTCCTGAATCAGAATTCCCGGATTAGGACAGCACACAACAACGGTTAATCGCCAATAAGCGGCACCGTTAGAAAGAAAATAATTAACTTGACCAACAAACCAATACTAAGCCGACAAATCCGCGTCCCCTACTCCGCCAACTGGCGATAACCGAGACCGTTGTAGCAAATTAAACCATCAAAATTTCCGTATGAAAAAATGGATCTTTAGAATATCTATTTTAATGAATATAGTTTTTATAATCAGCTATTTAAATTCTCCTTCTTATGATATTGGAAGATTAGAAAAAGATATTGAAATAGGTATATTCACATCCGATTCCACAATGTTGAAAATTCCAAAAGGAATAACAGTTAGAAATGCTTCACAACGTGGAATAAGTTCAATCGGACAATTTGAAAATGAGAGATTTGAATTAGTAATTACAAGTGATGATCCAAATTTGGTGAATTATGATGTTCCAGAGGATAGCTTACAAGCATTCGGAAATTTCTATTCTGCAGATGTACTTAATAATTCGATAGAATAATAGTTCAATTTCCAAAAAGCAAGAACATAGAGCTCAAAGTAATTGGTAGCTTTCCAAGTAATCCTAATGCTAAAGATTTTGGAACTAAAATTATATAGTGTGCAAGGTTTAACTTGCAACAACAACGGTTAATCGCCAATAAGCGGCAGGGTTTGAAAGAAAATATTTAACTTGACCAACAAACCAATACTAAGCCGACAAATCCGCGTCCCCTACTCCGCCAACTGGCGATAACCGAGACCGTTATACACAAGTGCTCCGCAACGATCTTAGCTACTAAGAACTATTAGAATCCAATCTGAAAAATTCGAGTTTTAAAGCCTTCAATTGATAATTTTGAACTAAGGATCTTTTGTTCATCGATAACTTTCAAAATCCTGGTTCTATTGAAAATTTTAGAAAATCGCTCAGGAAGATAATTATGAAAAAATAATGTTTTGGTCGCTACTCAAACACAAATTAGCTACTAAGAACTTTATCAAAAACAAGCTTAGTACTGAGAAACGGACACTTACTCGGACGCAAGAATTGTTACAAAACGAGCAAGATCCTCAATTGATTGTGAAATTATTCCCGACTGCGGCATATCTGAGGTTCTCACTCGGCTGTATCGCACCAGTGTATAACAACGAATATTCGCAATTGTGGCCATTTGAAATAAAATAGTACTTTTAGAAATCAGGAAACTAAAACCTAAGCCGACAAATCCGAATACCTTCAACCACAACTGACGATTATTCGAGACCGTTGTAAGCAATTTTTCAATTAAGATTTTAGTGTAAATAATGACTTTTAAAAAGAAAATCTCAAGTGCTAAATGGATTCAAATTCTGATATTTTATGTTTTAGCGTGCGTCCTAACTTATACTTTTACAAAATTTCCAAATCTAATTAAAAAACTATGGATTTCGGTATTTGATTTAAATGTGTCATTTAGCTGGAATCACGGGATCGGACTTTTGATAGCTACTATTATTTGCTATTTAATATTTAAACAGAATTATAAAACATCCTTTTTAGGAAATAAACCTTTTAAAAGTTTAATAATTGCTACGTCGTATATAATCATCTATAGCTTATTTGGACTTTCTAATAAATTCAATATTAATGAACATTCTTGGGCCTTAATATTCTGCTCATCGATGTTGGTATATGATATTTTTGAAGAAATTGCCTGGAGAGGTTTCTTAAATGACAAATTAGAAAAAACTCCTACACTAATTAAAGGAATAATTACAGGAATTCTATGGGGCTTATGGCATATTTTAATTTTTAAAAATTTTAATCAATTCGGTGGTCTTCATTATTTTATATTATTAACAACAATTGTTTCAATTATAATGGCTTACGCAGTTCAAAAGACTAATTCAATATTCGTAGCTGCTTCAATCCACGGATTGTTAATTCTAAGAAATAATTACGTAACAATAATTTGCATAGTAATCTGGACAATATTAATAATTACGTGGGAACGAGATAAGATTTTTAATCGTAGAAAAACAGCTTACAACAACGGTTAATCGCCAATAAGCGGCAGCTTTACTAAGAAAATAATTAACTTGACCAACAAACCAATAGTAAGCCGACAAATCCGCATCCCCTACTCCGCCAACTGGCGATAACCGAGACCGTTGGCAATAATTATTAAACTAAGCCCTTAGTTTAAACTAAATATTTAGTTATATTTAGGTCAAATAATTATTTATGAAATTCATCACACTAATCAATTCATCAATTTTTTGTCTACTATTTTTAACCTGTAAAAGTCAAGAACCTCCAAAACAAATTGAATTTAATAATCCATATAAATTCAATTCTGAGATTGAGAAAAAAGTTAAAGAAGACACAGTAAGTTGGAAATATCAAATTTCAGCAGGGGAATATGCTTCCAAAGGAGATTTTAAAAATGCACTTAGAAATTGGTCAATGGCATTTGGAGGAGCTGACAAGAATTACACTCAAACTGAAATAGATTCTATTGAAGAGAATTATAAAATAGTTCCAGCAAAAGAATATATAATTCAACAATCTAAAAGAAATAGAGTAATTATTATAAATGAAGCTCATCATTATTCATCTCACAGGGTTTTTACCCAAGAGCTACTTCAGGATTTATATAAACAAGGATATAGAAATTTAGGTGTGGAAGCTTTATCAAATGGTAATAAACATGATGTAAACCTAAATAATAGAAAATATGCAATTCAGGAATCTGGTTATTATACTCAAGACCCAAACTTTGGAAATATGTTGCGAACAGCATTAAATTTAGGCTTTAATGTATTTGCTTATGAGCAAACTGGAGATTTAAATGGTAAAGAAAGAGAAATATCTCAAGCAAAAAATATTCAAAAAATAATGGATAAAAGACCTGATGAAAAATTCTTAATTTATTGTGGTTTTGATCATGCTCTAGAAGGAGAACATAGAAGTTGGGGAAAAGCCATGGCTGGACGTCTAAAAGAATTTACTGGAGTAAATCCTCTTACTATTAATCAAGTAAAATATAGCGAAAGAAATAATCTTAAATTTAATCAACCGCTTCTTAAAGCTCTAGAATTAGAACAGCCTTCTATCCTTATAGATTCCGATAATAATACTTTTCAATACCAAAAAAAGAATGGTTGGAGTGATATTGCCGTTCTACACCCAAATACAAAATATGAAAAAGGAAGACCTCAATGGTTAATTAATAGTGATTCAAAAACTGTAGAGATAAAGAATGAAGATTTCGAAATTGAATATCCTATTATGGCATTAGCTTATAAAAAAGGAGAAAATATTGAAGTGGCGATTCCTGTTGATATTGTTGAACTAGAAAGTAAATCAGATAAGTCATATTTCATATTGGATAAAGGATATTATAATATTGTAGTGGATAATAAAAGAGATCAATCCTTCAAATACGAAATAGAGGTAAAATAACTATTGCCAACAACGATTCATCGCAAATAACGGGTATTGCCGAAAAAGTGTAATTTAGAAAACCAAAAAAGAAAAACGGTAAGCCGACAAATCCGCGTACTCATTCCCGTGACTTGCGATAATCGAGACAGTTATGCACAATACTAGAAAACACAAAATATGAGCAAACAGACAATTGACAATGAATTACTTTCCAAAGAAAGAGAGGATATTTTTGATGAATATTATAATTTAATAGAAGCTTTCAAAATTGACATATTAAAGGCTGGAATTTCCAAAGAAAAGCAACCCAATTATGATATAATTGAACGGGCTTTAACTATTCTAGAACGAAATCTAGATGATTTAGCCAAGTTTGAATTAAAAAAACCAAACCTCGTTCAATTAGGAAATTCTTCAATTCAAAAAATGCTAAAGGAGTGGAGCGGAATTTTTAGAGTTTTAGGAACTAGAAGAGAATTTATATTCGATTTCAGCTATAATATTCTAATTTCTTCAGCTTTATTGGCAAACATCAAAAAAATAGATGCGTTACAGTTTAGGAAGTACATAAAATTTCTCTCACCAAGAAGAATGGATCGGTTGAATTATGAAGGCGAAGACGAAAGTGGATATCGACGATACAGTTCTAGTTCAATAGCTGTTTATCATGTAGAGGATAAAAAAGGCATGAAGTATAGTGCTAGAAGAGTTCCAAGAGATTTAGTTAACTCAGACATTTTAGCCAACTCTATCAAAATTAGAAGAAATAATAATAATTTTAAATCAATCCTTTTTGACAAAATTCTTAATCTAGAAATTGAAGATTTGAGAGAAAAAATAAATTCAAATCATATAATTTCCGAAATTGAAAAAGAAAGAGAATTACCACGTAATACTAGCTTTGAATGGACTTTAGAATTAAAATTCAATGATTTAAATGATAATTATAGTGCGACACAAATTGGATATACTATTTGGTCAATTTCAACTGCACTTGAACAAATTGATGGAGTTAAAGTTAAATTGGAAGATTGGGGATTAGGAAGTAGATGGGCTAGAATTAAAATACAAATTAGAGACTTTTTGGCTAAGGAAGAGGTAAAAGAGGTTCTAGATAAATCTAAAGATGCAGTAGAAGCTAAATATTTAGATACTCCAATTGAGGAAGCGAAAAAAATTAAAGCTGAAAGAGAAAAATTGCAAAAAGAGACCGAAGGTCTGATAGATTCAAAAGATGCGGACAAACTTAGAAAATTAGAGATTGAAAAGTTAGAACTTGAAAATAGGGCAGCAGAAATAAGAATTATGCAAGATAAGTTGAATGTAATTAAAGGAATTTCACAACTTGTTGCCGATGGTGTGATCCAAAATGACAGTAAAATTCAAGTCATGGTTAATGACATGTTATTTTTAGAAAAAGACAACGAAGGTTTTAGAACCGGAGAAGATATTGAGATCATTGAGGAGGATCAAATAATTAAAAAGAAAGAAAAAGATTCGGAATCATAATCGTACTGTGCATAACAACGGCTCATCGCAAATAACGGATATTCAGGAAAAAGTGTAATTTTAGAAACCAAGAAAGAAAATAACTAATCCGACAAATCCGCGTCTTTACTCCCGCAACTTGCGATAGCCGAGACCGTTATATGCCATTCGCCAGTCCTGGGCGAGCTCTCAGCATCAAGCAAACAGGTAGAAGCTAAGGACCAA
>NZ_JBNJLI010000010.1:0-60023 GCF_051195275.1 Christiangramia sp. 3-2217-3z
CACCTCTTCCCATCCCGAACAGAGTAGTTAAGCCCGTTAGCGCAGATGGTACTGCTGTATTGTGGGAGAGTATGTCGCCGCCTTCTTCTTGAAAACCCTTCATCATAACGATGAAGGGTTTTTTTATACCATAATGTTAAGGAGCTAAATAGCTTTTATTTTCCCTTAATACGTCAAATGACGTATTGAAACCAAAACTTTCCCTTCTTAGTTTTACTCTTCAATTATTAACCTAAACCCAATAAAAATGAGAGGAGTAAAATTTTTTAAAACATGTTTGATATTTCTAACAGTTTTCAGTTTAGCATTAACCGGATGTTCAAAAGATGATGATGAAAACGGTTCTGGTGACGGAGGGGGAGAAATCACCGCCAGTATTAGTGGAGCTGGAGCATTCAAATCTTTTCCGGCTTCATCCAATGCAGTTAAACAAACTATAGGTTCTACCAGTACCATGCTGATGGTGCAGGGAACAAACGCTGATGGACAAGGTATAACCATTAATATTATGGGGTATACCGGGGAGGGTACTTATGATTTCACTTTTGGATCTTCAAATTCCAGCTCGGCTACTTACACAGAAACTGATGTAAACAATCCTATGGCAACTCAAATCTGGACTACACTTTATAGTTCAGGAGCTTCAAATGGTTCCATTACTATTTCAGAAGAGACCAGTTCAGGAGTGAAAGGGACTTTCAATTTTAAAGGAAAAAATGGAAATGACGATTCTGTAAGAACTATTTCTGAAGGAAAGTTTAATGTGAACTTTAGAAGCTAATATTATGAAAATTATTTCTAAACTCATGCTCTTTGTAAGCATGCTAACAGCTTACATTAGTTTTGGTCAAACAAACGCAGATCAAACTTATGATTTGGGTGCCAAAATTAATGAGATGACACTCACAGGGACAGGCACTTTAATCGTTGCTACAAATGATGGTATTTCTGGAATTTCAGCAAAAACCAACAAACCTTTATTTAATTTTACAGAATTCGGAGCCATAAAAACTGAAGAAATGGAATTTGTTCCGCTATCTCCATATGTTATTGTTGCGCAGGGTGGAGGAAAAGGACCTATGGCTGGTCTATCCGCTTTAACAGGTACAAAAAGAGCAATCATTGATCATGTTTCTGGAAGAGTAATTTTCAAAACAGATGATCTTGGTTGGAAACAAATCTTCACTTTTGATGTAATACTTCCACAGAATAAATTGGTAATTTCAGGAATGCAGAAAGATGGCAATGCTGCTGAAAAAAATACGCCAAAAGTGGCTGTTTATGATCTTTCTGCTGGAAAATTGGATTATTCATTTTTTCTAAATGAACCTGGAAAAGTTACGGCTAAGTATTTTGCAGTGACAGGAAAGCCACTTCTGCTGAAAAGTTCCCTAATTGTACCCACAAGCCAGGGTTTGATAAGTAAAAATCTTTCTGGAAAAACACTTTGGGAAAATAAGCTGAAGAATATTGGCTGGATGGTAGCCGATGATTCTGAAAAAGAAATTTACGCTTTTGAACCTGTAAATAATGGCAACAATACCAGAATTTATAAAGTCGGTTCAAATGGAGCTGACTTATGGCAGGATGACCGAAAGGTAAAAGGAACGATCTCAAATTTTGAAATTTTAGACAATGGGCTTGCAGTAGTAAGTGACCAAAGTGGTAATGGAGGAATTATGAGTAAAAAAAATGAATCTAATATAGCTTTTTTGGATGCTTCAAATGGTGAAGATTTATGGGATAAAGCTCCCAAAACTAAAGGCTATGTTCAGCATTTCTATACCATGGAAGATGGTATTCTTTTCGGAATTTATGAGGGCGGAATTAATAAAATTTCTTACGACGGAAAAACTTTATTTAAAAAACCATTAAAAACCGGAGAAAACATTCAGATTATGGCCCATACGCCTCAGGGGCTTATTTATATCACAGATGAAGATGCAAATATTGTAAATCTGGAAACAGGCGAGCAAGTTTGGAACAAACCTCTAAAGTATAAGAAAGCCGCTGCTGTTGCTTCAGCTTACGATGAAAAAAATTCACAGTACCTGATTAGTGCTGATGATAAAATTTATGCTGTAGAAGAAAGTACTGGGGATATTTCAGATTTTGGAAAATTTAATTTTGAAGAAAAAGAGCAACCCAATCATATGGAAATTCGAGAGGATGGAGTATTTCTTTCCTCAAGTCAAAATGTAGCAATGTTTGGTGCAAACGGAGACGAATTATTTCATGAATATTACAAATCTCCATCAAACAGTGGATTTTTAAAGGTCGCTGCCGGTGTTATGGCTGTTGCAAGTACAGCTTTGGCTATGGCAAGTTCTGCTCGTGCAGGTGCCAATAAGACTGGTTTTGGTAGCAGTAATGATCTTAGGAATTACAATGATTATGGAAAAGAAGCTAAACGTGCTGCAGATATGTTTGCTGGTATTGGCGATGCCTCTTTTAAAGTTATGTCTCAGCGTTTCAAAGCCAGTTCTGCAACTGAAAATGACCAGTTCATTCTTACGAAACTAGACGGTGAAACTGGGCTGGTGAAGGTCAACAAGGATTCTGGTAAAGTCGAAAAAGAAATTGTCTTACAAGATAAAAAACCGGAATACAAAGTTGATGAATTCGGAGGTGTACTTTATTATAAAGCTAATAATAGTAGTATCTACGCTTATGATTTATCAAAGTAGAAATTGTAAAAAAATTCAATGTTTATTGGATTTTTATATCTGAGGTCGGTTGGCGAAAGTTGCCGTCCTCTTTTTTCAAGAAATTATGAAGGTCATTATCCACATATTTATCATATTTTCCGGTGTTCTGGTCTTCATGATTTTTTCTGAAATTAGTAAATCCAAGCAATTGAAGTCTAAACATAACAACAGACTTTTTCATTTAAAAATGAAAGAAAAACGAAGGTTGTCTAAAATTTCCAGCAGAAAAAAATGTCTTTACACCTATAATTTACTCACTTACAACCTTTCTGAAGTTTTATTTTGTTTAAAAAATGTAAATTAGAATACGCTAACTAATACTATTATCAATCTATGAAGCAATTATTATTCCTGATAATTGTAATTTTTTTAATTAAGGAGGCAAATTCGCAGACCAAAACTGAAATTGATTCTTTAAATTCTCTGACCATTCAGGATTCCAATATTTCTTCAGACTCTTTGCTGGTCATTTTCAGTAATAATTTAAAGCGTTCCAAAAAACTGAATTATATCAATGGAATTGCCGATTCCTACTGGCAACTATCAACCATTTTTGGTTATAGAGGCAATCAAGACAAAGCCGTGGAATATATGCTTAAGGCTATTAAGAGTTATGAAAATTCTGGTAATGATGAAAAAGTAGCTGATTCTTATGGCGAGCTTGGATATAAGCTAAAGCGGGAAGATATGGAAAAGGCTCAATATTATATGGTGAAGGGCAAAAACCTTGCTGAAGAAGGGAATTTTAGATTTATACAAAGCCGAATTTATAATAATTATGGGGTTCTAAAAGAAATTCAGGGAGAACTTGATAGCGCTGAACACTTTTATAAAAAAGGACTTCGAATAGTTCTGGAAGATGATTACAAGGTGGGTATTCCCTACAGCTACAGTAATCTTGCTGGTGTTTACGGACAATTAGGAAGTTTTGATAGCGCTCGCTATTATTTTGAAAAAGCCAAAGAAATCAGAATCAAAAATGACGATCCAAAAGGAGTAGCTGAAAATTTCACACAAATAGGAGAAGTTTATCTTGAAGAGGGAAATGCATCTTCAGCTATAAAAAGCTTTCATCAGGCCATACCTTTAGCGCTGGAAGAAAACTATAATTTTTTGGCTCAGTATACTTATCAGAAAATGTCTGAAGCGTATAAATTGAGAAACAACACAGATTCCGCTTTATTTTACCTTGAAAAATATAACATTTTCAAAGACAGTATTAATTCAATTGAAGTGAAGGAGAAGATTGCGGAATTGAATGTGGAATTTGAAACAGAGCGGAAAGAAAACGAAATTTTAATTCAGAAGAATAAGATCGCAGAAAACGAGTTGGAAATAGAGAGAAGAAATTTCGCTATTTCAGGGATTCTAGCAATATTAATACTCGGTAGCTTGCTGGCCTATTTAATAATAAACAGGAAAAATTTAGAAAAAAAACAACTTTCAAAAGAAAAAGAACTGGACGTTGCACTCGCCAAAATTGAAACCCAGAATAGATTAGAGGAACAAAGATTAAGAATAAGTCGGGACCTACACGATAATATAGGATCACAGCTTACTTTTATTATTTCAAGCCTGGACAATCTTAAGTTCAAAATGAAGCAGGAGAATTCAGTAATTGCTAACAAAATAGATGAGATTCGGGTGTTCACAACTCTTACCATAAATGAATTGCGAGACACTATATGGGCAATGAATAAAGAAAATATAAATTTGGAAGAACTGGTGTTTCGTATAGAGGAATTATTTAAAAATGCCAGAAAACTCCATCCAGAAAAGAAATTTATTTCCGAGTTCAAAGTAAATTCAGATAAGAGATTTACTGCTTTAGAGGGTATTAATATTTTCAGGATTATTCAGGAGGCTTTAAATAATGCGATTAAGTATTCTGGCGCTGAAATTATTTCTTTTTATGGCGAACAAAGAAATTCTGAAATCGTCTTTAAGTTACAGGATAATGGAGTTGGCTTTGATCCGAATCTCATTGAATATGGTAATGGATTATATAATATGGAAAAAAGAGCTAAGGATATTCATGCCACTATTGAAGTTCATTCAGAACTAAATAAGGGTGTAGAAGTTATAGTTACTAAATAGTGCATATGCCTTATTTTATATTATGCAGCTTCTTGATATTTTTAATCATCCATTTATTGGGGGAATGGATTTTAATCTTCCGCAGGATCGTCATGGTCTCTGCGGAATTTTTTCAATATGAAAATTAGAATAGCGATATTAGATGATAATAGGTTTCTTCTCAAAGCGCTGGAGGAGAAAGTTTCTCTGTTCAATGATCTAGAGCATCGAATATCTCTGGTTTCAGGAGAGGTATTATTGCAAAAGCTACAGGAAAACCTGAATGTTGATCTAGTTTTGATGGATATCGAAATGCCTGGTCTTAATGGTATTGACACAACGATGCTGGTAAAACAAAAATTTCCGCATATAAAGGTCATCATGCTAACGGTTTTTGATAATGACGAATACATTTTTAATGCTATAAAAGCAGGTGCAGATGGTTATTTTCTAAAAGATACGAATCCGGAAGACCTACATAGGGGTATTATTAGTACTATGAACGGAGGCGCAGGAATGACACCTTCTATAGCCAAAAAAACTTTGAAATTATTACGAAATCCAGAAGCTGTAACTCAACTGGCATATCAGGAAGAAATTTCGCTGTCGTCCAGAGAAATTGAGGTACTTGAATATCTGTGTACTGGTTTGAGCCATACCCTTATTGCCGAACGGCTTTTCCTTTCACCCAATACAGTTAGAAAACATATTGAAAATATTTATAAAAAATTACAGGTGCACTCTAAAATTGAAGCTGTGGAGAAGGCGAGGAGGCACAACCTTATTTAACCGAATTAGAATTTTAATTTAGAAGTGCATAAAAAACTATTGGAATATATTCATTCTACCTTCTTCCGGACCATGAACGCCTTGTCCCTGAACCTGACCAAGAGCTGCCGAAGATATAATGTAATCACCTTCCATTCTCCAATTTCCGGTAGAAAAAACGTCATTCCTTCGGTTCTAAAACATCATCATAACTGCCTTCAAAATTGAAAGTATTACCCTCGTTAAAGCTTAAGGCAGTATCGATATTCCTGGCTTCACCGCTGTAGTCAGAGCTAAGATCGACTATTTCAAAGTTACCGCTTGTACTTCCGGAAAAATCGAAGGCTTTCAGATTCCAGGTGCCCAACCACCATCGCTCGATCTACTTCAGCATTTTCATTATCTGATGAACATGAACTTAGAAGAATCAATAAGAAGGTGAATAGTGAATTTTAATCGTTTTCATTTTTAAAAATTTTGTTTAGTTATAAAATGACAAGATCAGGTAGGGTAAAGACCAGCAGTAGCTATATTTGAGAATTTAAATTACTAAAAATTAGCAATAAGACTTTAGTCTTTGATAAAATCTTGGAAATCATCAAAAAACTCTTCCAGCTTCAGCATGTTTTCAGCAAGAAATTGCTTCACCTCAGGCCAGAATTTTTTGTTGTAAATATTCACTCCTTCCTTTTCAACATAAATACGAGAAACGGTCTTGCCTTCAGGTAGAACATAGTCTTTAACAAAGATTATTTCCGGAAGGTAACTATCTTTTAGTACCGTTTTTAAAGAAAGAAGTTTTTCAAAATAATAGTCACGTAAAAGTTCATCAGCATCTGTTATATCCAGAGAAACCTGCGCAACTTTATGTTCAAAGCTAAACTTTAGCTGAATTTCTTTCATCTTGGTATCATACAGCAACCATTTGTGCGGAAACTCTTTTCCGAAGCTAGTCCAGAATTCCTGGCGTATTTGTTTTGCTTCCTCTCTACTAAACATTTAAATGAAATAAGCGAGTAAAACCCCTAGTATTATAACTCCCAGTTTAGAAGCATTGAAGGAATGATTTTTAGAGGATTCAAATAGGATCGTAGTAGATACATGAAGAAAAATACCAATAACTACTCCGTTGATCTCATCTGCATACCGGGCAATTTCAGGAATATTGTTTTTAAGCCAGTTTCCAAGGGGCGTCATGGCAGCGAATAAAGCCAGGAATATAAAAACTTTTGGTTTGCTGAGTTTACTCTGTACCAGGAATACTGAAAGAATTGCTGCAACGGGTATTTTGTGGATCACAACACCATGTAGAAGATGATTATCATGATCCATAGGAAAACCTTCAAGCAGAGAATGTATGCTCAAACTGATAAGGAGTGTAATTGGAAATGCTGCAGAATCTTTATTATGATGCATGTGACCATGTTCGGCGCCTTTAGACAAAAATTCCAGCACGATCTGCAATAAAAGTCCCAGCATGATAAATACACCAATATTCTCATTAGAAGAATCATAAACTTCTGGAAGTAATTCCAGTACAGTTACTGCCAGAAGATACGCTCCACTAAATGCCAGTAATAATTTAAAACCTGACGAACTTCCTGGTTTTAAAAATACTGAAATGATATATCCAGCGATGACAGCCAGGATGGGTAACAGGTAAATATATAAGCTTTCCGGCAACTTGAAATTCAATTAGGACAGGAACTGCGGTTTAGACTGAAGTATCCTGTAAATATTATCGTATGGGACAAAATTACTTTATTTTTGTGGTTCTTTAAAGCAGTACTATGGATAACTACAGAATGATCGCCAAGACTTTGTTTGGCTTCGAATCGATATTGGCAAAAGAACTTTTGGACCTTGGTGCAATGGATATCAAGGAGGGTAATCGAATGGTAAGTTTTGTTGGCGATAAAGGCTTTATGTACAAAGCCAATTTATGTCTTCGTACCGCTATTAAAGTTTTGAAGCCATACGAGAGCTTCACCGCAAATTCTGAACAGGAACTTTACGATAATATCAAAAAACTGCCATGGGAGAAATTTTTAGATGTTGAAGGTAGTCTTGCTATAGACTCGGCTGTTCATTCTGAAATATTCACCCATTCGCAATATGTAGCATTAAAATCCAAGGATGCAATTGTAGACCGGTTTCGGGAGAAATTTGGTAAAAGACCGGATGTAGATCTCGATTTTCCAGATCTACGAATAAACATCCATATCGAAAATAATTTCTGTAATGTATCCTTTGACAGTTCTGGAGATAGTCTTCATAAACGAGGTTATAGAACTGCAACCAATATTGCGCCTATTAACGAAGTACTGGCCGCGGGAATGTTGTTAATGTCTGGATGGGATGGACAATGTGATTTTCTGGATCCAATGTGCGGTAGTGGAACAATCCCAATCGAGGCAGCTATGATCGCGTGTAATATTCCGCCAAACCTAAACCGAAAGGAATTTGCATTCGAAAAATGGAATGACTGGGATGAAGATCTTTATGAAAAGATTGAAGCTTCAGCAATGAAGAAGGTGCGTGATTTCCATTTCAAGATCAGAGGTTATGACAAGGCTCCTTCCGCAGTAATGAAGGCAAAGGACAATGTGACAAATGCCAATCTCGGGGATTTTATCCAAATTGAGCAGAAAAGCTTTTTTGAAAGTGTAAAGCAAAATGAGGGTTATCTTCATATGCTTTTCAATCCACCATACGGTGAGCGACTTGAGATCGATATTGAAGATTTCTACGGAAAAATAGGGGACACCTTAAAACAGGGATATCCTGGTACCCATGCCTGGTTTATTGCTACCAATTTTGATGCGATTAAAAGTGTTGGGCTAAGAGCTTCCAGAAAGATAAAATTATATAACGGACCTCTTGAAGGACGACTTCTGAAATATGTTCTTTATGAAGGTTCGAAGAAGAAGAGTAAGCAGGAGGACTAGTTCCTCGCTTTTTTGTAGAATGGGATCATGTAACTAATGGAGTAGCCAAAACCTGCTCCAAATTCGCTGGCATCATAAGTTCTTCCAAAACCGGGAATCGCAAGATTGTCCAGATTGTTGGGTTCACTCTGACTAATTCTTCTCTTGAGCTGTACGTTTGCAGATAAGTATAGATTATTAATGATCTCTACCTTTATACCTACCATAACTTCAGCCCAGCTTGCCGTAAGTCCGGTAGATTCAATTTCTTCAGTATTAGTATTTACACCATAATAATCTGTCGAAGTATAAATAGTATATTCTTCCAGTGTTTGTGAAAAGGTGGCGAAACCATAACGAACACCCACGAAAATGACATTTTGCATATCCAGCCAATTCTCATAGGCATTGTAGTCTCCACCCAGCTTTATATAGCTACCATTGGATAGGGTTTGAATATTATCCCCTTCAAAAGTTATCTTTTCGTTTCCAAGTTCTGCTGCAACATAAAAATTGTCATAGAAACGATAGTCTCCAACTAATTCAATTCCGCTATAATTATCATCAAAGACACTTCTTATGGGTTTACTAATATCGACTCCAACCCGAATCCCGTACTTCTCATTATAATTTACGGTATCCTTTGTGCTGGATTGTTCCTGAGCGCTTGAAAGGAGTGCCGTGCAAAATATTAGAATGAAGCTAGAAAAATATCGAAACATGGGCATTATTTTGATCGTCAATATTAGTTTCCAGAATCTGTATGTTTTGTATCCAGGATTCTTCACCACCTTCTAAATTCACCTTCAGCCCAACGTAATTAGCTTTGTAGGCGCAGGCGCGATTTAAATATTCTTCCTGGACGGTATAGGAAAAACGTAGAATATCTATGTTTTGTGCATTTTCTTCGTCTTCATCTTCATCAGGATCTTCTCCTTCTTCAGGAGTTTCCGCAGTATTTAAAATAAACTCAAGGTTCGTTTCACCAGAATCTGTTCGCAATGGGATCGCAATACTATCCTGTGAATATCTAAAATAGGTTAGGGTGCTGCTATTACTTCTAATACTTACAAAAGTGGTGTCATCTCCAACCTCTCGAATACTTAAATTCTGAGGTGCTTTGGCTAATTGCTGATCTTCAATATCATAAAATCGAAGGATTAGAAATGGAGTAATATCTGCCGATTCCGGACAAATATCATCTCTCTGGCATCCGGCTAGAAAAACCATAGAGAATAAGCCAAAAAGTAAATATCTGGTATTCATTTTTCTTATCTTTTTTCCAGAAGAACAACATTTTCTACGTGGTGAGTTTGCGGGAACATATCCACAGCTCTTGTTTTGGTAACCTTATAATGTTCATCCATTAAAGAAAGATCTCTGGCCTGTGTAGCAGAATTACAGCTAACATACACAATTTTTTCAGGCATTATTCCCAATATCTGGGCTACAACATCTTTGTGCATTCCATCGCGTGGTGGATCTGTAATGATCACGTCAGGTTTACCATGTTTTGCGATAAAACTTTCAGTGAAAACTTTACGCATATCTCCAACATAGAACTCCGTATTTTCAATATTGTTGCGTTCAGCATTTTCCCGTGCATCTTTGATCGCTTCAGGAACAGCTTCAACACCAATTACTTTTTTCGCATTTTTAGCTACAAATTGTGCGATGGTACCGGTCCCTGTATAGAGGTCATACACCAGTTCGTCACCTTTAAGATCTGCATATTCCCGTGTGATCTTGTAAAGATTGTAAGCCTGTTCAGAATTAGTCTGGTAAAAAGATTTAGCATTGATCTTGAATTTAAGACCTTCCATTTCCTCAAAAATATGGTCGCGACCTTTGAAACAGATAACTTCCTGATCGTAGATAGTGTCATTTCCTTTATTATTAATCACATATTGTAGTGAAGTGATCGCAGGAAATTCGGTACTTAAAGCATTAAGGAGTAGTTCTCTCTTTACTTTATCTTCTGCATAGAATTGAATAAGTACCATGATCTCACCGGTGGAAGTGGTTCTAATCATAAGGGTACGCAATAAACCTTCCTGGTTTCTTGTATTAAAGAAAGAGATATCATTATTAGTAGCGAAATCTCTGGTGAAATTTCGAATGGCATTACTAGGATCAGCCTGTAAATGACATTTTTTGATGTCAAGTATTTTATCCCACATTCCCGGAATATGGAATCCAAGGGCATTACGGTCTTCAATATTCTCACCACTTTGAATCTCATCTATGGTAAGCCATCTACTATCACTGAAAGAGAACTCCATTTTATTCCGGTAAAAATAGATCTCTTCGCTTCCAAGAATTGGAGTTACCTCAGGCAATTCAATTTTACCAAGGCGCTGGAGATTATTGATCACCTCGTTCTCTTTATATTCAAGCTGAAACTTATACTCCATATTCTGCCATTTACAACCTCCACAGGTTCCAAAATGCTGGCAAACAGGTTCTGTTCTTTTATCTGAAAGTTTATAGAACTCAACTGCAGTTCCCTGGTAATATGATTTTCTTTTTCTGGTGGTTTGAATATCTGCAACATCGCCAGGAACGGCATTGTCTATAAAGATCACTCTTCCATCTGGAGATTTACCAATTGCCTTACCTTTTGCTCCGGCATCTACCACTTCAATTTCAGTAAATAACTTGTTCTTGTTTCTTCTTGCCATAGCGCAAAAATAGGATAATTAACAAGATTTAAAGAGAGGCCAGTTGAAATTTTCAGCAAACATTTAGTAATTTGCAGCAATTCGAATTTACGGGATGATTTCTCTCCAAATAGCACTAATTCATGCGGAAAAGTAGGAATAACCAAACACTAATTCAAAAAATTAAGAACTAACATGCCATTACCTAAAGTCAATTCTTCAGATGAAGCGATACAACTGGAAGATCAACATGGAGCCCATAATTACCATCCATTACCTGCAGTATTAAGTAAGGGGGAGGGTGTTCATGTCTGGGATGTTGAAGGCAAAAAATATTATGATTTTCTATCGGCTTATTCCGCAGTAAATCAGGGGCATTGTCATCCAAAGATTGTTGGAGCAATGTACGAACAGGCGTCTAAACTGGCTCTTACTTCAAGAGCTTTTCATAATGATGTTCTTGGAGCTTACGAAAAGTATGCTACAGAATATTTTGGTTTTGACAAGATCTTACCAATGAACACCGGGGCTGAGGCAGTGGAAACCGCTATCAAGATTGCTCGTAAGTGGGCTTATGAGAAAAAAGGTGTGAAAGAAACAGAAGCGCAGATCATTGTTGCTGAAAATAATTTCCACGGAAGAACCACTACAATCATTTCTTTTTCGAATGATGAGGGAGCTCGAAAGAACTTTGGTCCTTATACACCAGGTTTTATCAAGATCAATTACGATGATGTAGATGCTTTGGAAGAGGCAATAGAAAATAATTCTAATATCGCTGGTTTCCTTATTGAACCAATCCAGGGTGAAGCAGGTGTTTATACGCCTACAGATGACTACATGAGAAGAGTGAATGAAATCTGTAACAAGAATAACGTATTGTTCATGGCAGATGAAATACAAACAGGGATTGCCAGAACTGGTGGTCTTTTGGCTGTTTGTGGGCACTGTACTTGTGAAAATCATTGTGAAAGACAGGAAGAAACTTATAGCAAACCTGATATTCTTATTTTAGGTAAAGCACTTTCTGGAGGGAATTACCCGGTATCTGCAGTACTTGCAGACGATGAAGTGATGGAAGTTATTAAGCCAGGACAGCATGGTTCTACATTTGGAGGTAACCCGGTTGCCGCTGCCGTGGCTGTCGCAGCGCTGGATGTGGTAAAAGATGAAAACCTTATTCAGAATGCTAGAAAGCTAGGTAATTTGTTCAGACAACTGCTGGATGATTATATCAAAGAAAGCAATATTGTGGAACTTGTACGAGGACGCGGATTACTAAACGCTATCGTAATCAACGATTCTCCAGATAGTACAACTGCCTGGGATATATGTATGGCGCTTAAAGAAAATGGTTTACTTGCTAAACCAACGCACGGTAATATTATTCGTTTTGCTCCGCCTTTAGTGATGAATGAAGAACAATTAAGAGACTGTGTCAATATTATTGTCAAAACTCTAAAGCAATTCGAAAAGTAAATTGCATTACAATACATAAAAAACCCGCTTAATAGCGGGTTTTTTCATTTTAGATCAACAGGCTATTACCCACCATATTCTCTTAAAATCTCTCTTTGCATTTCTTCTACACCTTCCATACCTCCGAAGACAATTAAACTTACGATGGTAATTAGAATAGAAATACCACTCAGCACGAGACCTATAATTGCCAGGATTTTCCCAGTCTTCACGTTATTATATCCCGAATATAAGTGAGGATCTGTATTATAAATTTCGATTGCACGCTTAGACATCACTAATGCAATAATTCCGAAGATGATTCCCGCAATTCCATAGCAGCAGCAACCTACGATTGATAAAATTCCGAAGACGAGGATTAGGGTTGAATTTGGTAATTCTCTTTGTTCCATTGGTAGTTAGTTATTGGTTAATTAAAAATATAAAACATTTTGTACAGGTAAGCACCGGCCATGATGACCCCATTAAAAATGATAAGACCAATTTTGATGGTATAGTCATAGCGGAATTTAAAAAACAGATTGAAAACCACAAATAGTAGTAATAGAATGATACTATAGATGGCAGGATACATGTAAAAAGCGGCTTCAAAATTACCTTGCAACAACAATGCTATAGAACGCTGCGCTCCGCATCCGGTACAATCAATACCAAAGACGCTTTTGTTCAGGCAGGGTAGCATGTATTCTTCTATCGAACTCAATTACTGACTTTTACTTTTTTGCTGATCTCTATTTGATCATTAGTTTTTACCTTCACAATATAAATAGCATTACTTAAATTACCGGTAGGATAAAAAAATTCTTTTTCTCTGTTTTGCAGAACCTGTTGGTATACCTGCTTTCCCTGCAGATCAAACATGCTTACATGGGTGATCCAACTGTCGTAATATAGTTTTATTTCAAGTTGCTCTTGTTTGTTATTTTGAAATATTTCTATAGAATTAAGGAGAACGCGTGGTGGTTTGGAGTCGAACACTTTTAAATCTTCTGTCCCAGGATCCTGAGTATTATTACTTTCATTAGATTGATCTGCCGCTGATTCCTGTTCTTCATTATTCTCATTTTCATCAGGCTTCTCAGTATTTTCTTGTTCCTGAGGAGGTAATTTTTCAATGAAACTTAGGTAGAATCTGTTTTTGTATTGTCCTTCTGAAAGACTTAAGCTTAAACTACCAGATCGTATTCCGAAATACAAGTCTTGCTCTGCATCATAGATAAAGACTCGATCTGGATTAAAATTTTGCAGATCTGAAATGCTAAACTCCACTTCTGTATGCTCCTTCAGTTGAAGTAGTAACGGAATTAGTTTCTCATCAATTTTTGGCTGAACATTAATAACGTAATTGATATCGTTAATGTCCCAGAAAATGTCGTTGGATTTCTGCTCCATACTTTTAGCGTCCATACCATGATCGACCTGATCTGTAGACCTTTCATCAAAGCCAAGTATTAGATTTTTTTCATGTAAAAAGTTGAAGGTAACTTTTAATGTCAGAGTAGTGCTCTCTTGCACCTGCGAAGTCTTGAAGATCGGGATCTCATCAGCACCTATATAGATCCTGTGACTATTTGTAAAACGTATAATTCCATCCTGCTTTCCTATAACCATAAATCCCTGGCCAATTGGCGACGGACTCCTATTGACTTCTGCTCCACGAAACAGCTCTACATCAGCGCTATTTCTGAAAATTGGTGGTGCGTATTGTCTTAAACCAGGTGAATATGTGCCATAGCCTCCTACATAATCTGAAAGATAATGAGAATTAACTTCTGCTTTGGAATCCCAGAAATAGGCAATTCCCGTAGTAGCTATATTTTCAAGTAAGAATCGATCCAGGTCAAACAACGAGGGATAAGGATTTCCAATAAGAAGAATCTGGTCTTTTTTTATAGGTATTTCAATTAGACCATTATTTGGAATGCCTCTAAAATCGTAAAGCTGGGCATTACCAGGATTAATTGCTTCAGAATTTATTACTCTTAGATCCAATCCATTTACCCCTTTCATACTGAAACCTTCTCCCGGGAAAAGATCAAACTGATTTCCCAGATATTGCCAGTTCGAATAACCGGTTCCGGAGAATGCATATAGCCATCTATTCGATATTTGCAATGGATCAGATTTACCGTTAAGATCTGATATGAGGGATGTTTTCTCAGAGTTTAATATATCTTTTGGTGCGAATATATAATCGACCAAACTTTGCTCTGTACTTCTAACGGCTACAGGTAAACTCCAGTAGTTGTAATCATAACCTGAAGAGGTGCCACGTTGATACACTGAAAGTTTTCCTGCACCCGTATTCTTATTTGAATCGCTTTCTCCCTGCAGCAGTCCGGCATCGTTTCGAAGGTATATTCCGGCTCGAGAGTTAGGATCTTTCTGATCTATATTTATTTCCTGCTCAACATAAAGTAGCCTGTTTTGTACAAATAGGTAGTGTTCTGCTTCCGCAGAAGATGTGACAGATAATTGTGCAAATACAGAGCCCGCACTAAAAATCAGCAGAAAAAGCAAGGTGTGCTTCACGAAAGCTATAAATTTGCAATAAATGTAATCATAAATCGAATTCGACGAATTCCGTACAATGATTTAATTTGTTTGAAAATGAATAATTCTCAGGTTCTCAATACGATACTTATCTTTCTTGGTGGTGCGCTGCTTCTTTATGCCATATCTGTTGATGATGTAAGTCCGTACTTTAAAATAATAGGTCTAATCATTATTATGCTTGGGCTTTATCGTGCGACTAACTTCTGGATTGCGACTAAAGATGATCATGAAGGCCAAAATGAAAGTGATAAATGATGCTGAAAAGAGGAGATAGAGTAGAGGTGATCGATGATTCCCTTGCCGGGGTGGTTCAGGATATTCAGAATGATAGTATTACTATAAAGACTGAAGATGGGTTTTTGATGAACTTCGATACGCAGGAACTGGTAAAGATCGAAGATTCACTCGCCATAGAAGATGTGTCAGATTTTGATGTGGAGCAGGTGATCAAACAAAAAACACCTGATAAGCCAAGAAGATCTGAAAGAATCAAACCAAAGGAGCGCAGTACTCCTCCTATGGAAGTAGATTTACACATTCATCAACTGGTAAGATTCAGCCGACATATGTCTAACCATGAAATGCTGAATTTACAGCTGGATCATGCCCGTCACAAACTCGAATTTGCCATTCAGAAGCGTATACCTAAGATCGTATTCATACACGGCAAGGGCGAAGGTGTTCTTAAAATGGAACTGGAGTATCTTTTAGGAAGATACTCGAACGTGAAATTTTATGATGCAGATTATCAGAAATATGGCCTCGGTGCTACGGAAGTATATGTATTCCAGAATGCTTAATTAGAAGTTTCTTCATCAGTTTCTTCTGTTACGTCTGTTTCCTCTTCTTCATCATCACAATTCTCAACCGTATTAGGACACAATTCGAATGGAATATTTGTCTCATTCAGGGAGCCTAATTGATAAGAACTATAGCTAATTGTTTCTCCAGATCCATCATCGGTTCTGGTCAGGCTGAAATTACGCAATGTTACAATATAGCCATAATTCCTTGTGATATTGTGTGGAATATATTCATTATGCTGGATGAATTCAGTTTGCTGATCATTCAGATAATTTGGAGCACCATCCCCGGTACTACTAAATAATTCTGGATTCGTTAGTCCATCGTCCTCGCTTACTTCCAATCTTGTTAGAACACCATCTCCATCATCATCATCATCCAGATAATTTGGTATACCATCTCCGTCTGAATCAACTTCTCCATTATCATCCAATATGGAATCTTCATTTACTAAACGTTCTACGCGCGTAACAACATTATCACCGTCATCATCGCGGTCCAAGTAATCTGGGATTCCATCACCATCAGTATCTCGTTCTGGTTCTTCATTCCAACCTTCCTCTAAATTCGAGAGACCATCGTCATCTGGATCTGCATCACCGGTTTCGTCTGTAAACCTGGTAGCGATGGTCACAGTTCCATCAGAGCCACTCACATATTCTGCCGTTGGAACTGGTTCACTTGGAGGAACAACCTGGCAAAAATAGGTGCTACCAGTAATTTGACCATTATAAATGCGATAAACAACCCTATTTGAACTATTGAGAGAGAAAGTGATATTTTCCGAAGTATTGGTAATAAAATTTCCAGAATCATCTGTAGTAATATTGCTATCATTGAATTCCAGGGAGATCGATTCGTTTACATCATCATTATTCGTAGCATAGATTACGAACTTATTCGGGCCTTCACAAAACTGAAGTGTACTGTCCTCAAAATCAAAGTCGGTTACAATAATATCTCCATCATCACAGGAAGTAAGCAGGCCTAGCAGCGCAATCGCGATCAAAAAACGTTTCATTCTATTGCTTTTTAAACAAAAATACAGGAATCAAAGATATGAGCCAGAGAAGTAGGAAGTTATTTTATTTCCATTAATTTTGCGGCCATGAAAAATGTCTATTTTGATTCTGCAGCTACCACCCAGATTCGGGATGAAGTGGTCGATAAAATGACCAGCGTTTTAAAAGAAAACTATGGAAATCCATCTTCCACACATAGCTTCGGAAGATCTTCCAAAACTCTGATCGAACAGGCCAGAAAATCTGTTGCTAAGATCCTTAATGTAAAAGCATCTGAGATCGTATTTACTTCCGGAGGGACTGAAGCAGACAATCTTGCATTAAATTCTGCCGTAAGGGATCTGGGTGTTCGAAGGATCATTACTTCCAAAATTGAACATCATGCGGTACTTTACACTGTTAATCAACTTCAGAATTGTTTTGATATCGAGATAGAATATGTTTCCCTGGATTCCAAAGGTCATGTGGAACTTAAAGATCTTGAGGAGCGATTAAAATCTTCAGATTCCAAGACATTGGTAAGCCTGATGCACGTGAATAATGAGATTGGTAATATGCTGGATCTCAAAAAAACCGCGCAACTCGTAAAATCATATAACGCACTTTTTCATTCAGATACCGTACAATCTGTGGGTCATTTTGAGCTTGATTTCGAAGAAATCCCTGTCGACTTTACCGCGGTAAGTGCTCATAAATTTCATGGACCAAAAGGTGTTGGCTTTGCTTATGTGCGTCGCAACTCTGGTTTGAAACCGTTAATTTTTGGTGGGGAGCAGGAGCGAGGTCACCGTGCAGGAACTGAAGGTGTGCACAATATTGTGGGTCTGGAAGAGGCTTTAAAACTTGCCTATCAGGATCTGGACAAAGAACAGGCTTATGTAAAAGGTCTAAAACAACATTTTATAGATAAACTGAAGCAGGAGATTCCTGGTGTAAGTTTTAATGGTGCCTGTGAAGATCATACTCAAAGTACATATACTTTGTTGAACGTTTGTCTGCCTGTAACTCAGGAGAAGGCTTTAATGCTTTTATTTCAGCTGGATTTAAAAGGGATTGCCTGTTCTAAAGGAAGTGCCTGCCAGAGCGGTAGTGACACGGGTAGTCACGTGCTAAATGCATTCTGTTCTGAAGATGATTTGAAAAAACCATCCTTGCGTTTTTCATTTTCCCGATACAATACTAAAGAAGAAATCGACTATGTAGTAGCTACCTTAAAAGATTTTATAGAAAGCTAAGCTACAGTCTAATAATATAAAAAGCCCGGATCATCGATTCGGGCTTTTTCATTTTATATAACTGATTTATTTTCTGAAGAACTTCGCAGTATAAGTCGTCGTATTGACTACATTATCATTTACGATGATCTTTAGATCATTCTCAGTTTCGGTCACTACATCATCTGAAAAGTAATGTGTGAGTGTATTGTTTTTGTATTCGTATTCCATTAAAATGAACTTTCCATTTACCGTTGCTCTGAAATCCTGAATTCCTGTAAGATCATCAGATATCTTCACCTTTAAGCTTTCATTGCCAGAGATCCATTGACCATCGTAGAAATTAACCGGTCTAATGCTCGGGGCATTAGTATCCTGCGCTAATCGATAATTACCAAATGTTCTGGTTCCTGTCGTAAAGCGATTTCCTTTTTTATAAGTTGTCGAGTAGTTCAACCTGCCGTTATCTGACACACGTGCAATAAATGTTTTCGCTTTATCTTCTTCGGAAAGTTCACTTACATCAAAACCTATGGTGAAGTTTTTATGTAAAGGTATCTCATCGCGATGTACCTTTACTACATCATCGCTGAAGTTGATATCAAGATAGGTGTCATTATATAAACTACCACTAGGAATATATACATCCATTTTTCCTCCTTTGGCAGATAGTCCATTTTCACTGGAAGCCAGGTATTCCGTTTCCAAGGTTTCTCTTTTAACGATCTTATCACTAATCTGACCTTTAATTGGAATGCGGATGAGCTTTTCATTGCCTTTAAGATCTGTCACTCTTATGGTGTACTGATAATCGAGGCTATCCTTAATATTCAGCAATCCTTCATTCTGCATATTTCCGTAGATACTTAAAGGATTATTTGGAGTTTTATAAAGGCGTTGTATTCTACTTCTATTGGTGGCATAATATTCATAATCGATCAATTGATTAAGATGCCTGGTTTCAGCGAAAGAAAACTTTTCAAAGTTTATTTCGAAAACATCTTCTCCGTTCAGATTTGATTCTATTTTAAAAACACCATTCTGATTGTAAGCACCATCTTGCTGATCTACAGTGGTGATACCAAAACCTATTTCACCACAAGCTTCAACTTCGGGAACTGCAAATGTTCCGTCATTTTGAGGGATCAATTTTAATTTTTGTCGGTTTTGAGAATTATTCACATGCGCATCTTCGCCAAGAGGATAGGCGAAAATTCCCTGAATCATAGGCGGTTTTGAGTCGGCAACATCCAAACCAAATAATTGAGCATTCATGGGGCGCTGGCTTCCATCCCTGATTTCGAAATGAAGATGCGGGCCTCCGCTACCACCTGTATTG
Source organism: Christiangramia sp. 3-2217-3z (assembly GCF_051195275.1). NCBI lineage: Bacteria > Pseudomonadati > Bacteroidota > Flavobacteriia > Flavobacteriales > Flavobacteriaceae > Christiangramia > Christiangramia sp. 3-2217-3z. The sequence goes on from NZ_JBNJLI010000010.1 coordinate 19,554, forward strand.
CCACTATAGGCGATCAATTCGCCTTTTTCAACTTTAAGTTCACCAGGTTCTGGGAAAAGTTCTATTTCGTAAGATTCCTTAGCATATTGCTGCTTCCGCAGATAATCCTTCAGCTTTGGAGATAACTTCTGAAGATGTCCGTATACTGTAGTGTAACCATTTGGATGCTGGATGTAAAGTGCTTTTCCGTAGCCATAATGCTGAATATTAATTCGGCTAATATATCCTTCCGCAGAAGCATTCACCTCAAGACCTTCACGCTGCTGGGTTTTAATATCGAGTCCGCTATGGAAATGATTAGACCTTAATTCACCAAAGGTTCCAGCGAGAACGATGGGTACATTGAGCGGATTTTCAAAATAATCCTGAGGTAATTCTTGTTGGGAATGAACCTGAATACAGATAAAGGATAACAGGAATAGTAAGGCTTTCTTCATAGATCTGGGGACTTTTTCATTTTCAAAGCAGCTGTAAAGTTAATTAAAGTTCTATCAATATTAAATGGCTTGCCTACAGAGAATTACTAACATTGTTCATTATTATTTTAAATCACCTGAAAAAGTATTGGGATATTTCAAAGCGTATGTTAACTTTGTAAGGGTTCACATCGGTTTTAGCGATTATGAGTGATATGACAGAAATAGTTGATAACCTGGAGAATAAGATCAGTAAGCTCCTTCATAGATATGAATCTGTGAGGCAGTCCAATGAATCTTTACAAGAGGAATTAATTTCTGTAAGATCTGAGTATGAGAAGCTGGAGGGAGATTTACAGCTTTCCAGGGATCAGATTCAAACTCTAAAAGCTGCGAACGCGATGCTTGGCAGTACCGAACATAAGACAGAAACGAAGCTCAAAATAAATAGCCTGATTCGGGAAATCGATCAGTGCATCGTTCAGTTATCTGAATAATTTAGGATGGAAGATAAACTGAAAATTAAAATATCGATCGCAGACCGCGTGTATCCGTTAACCATTCAGCCCAGCCAGGAGGAAGGTTTGCGTAAGGCAGCGAAAAAGATCGAAGCGATGATCAAACAGTTTGAGCAGAATTATGCTGTGCGTGATAAGCAGGATGTATTAGCCATGTGTGCTTTACAATTTGCGGCTCAAACAGAGCAGAAGAATATAGATAAGTCGAGTGAAATGATTGAAGCAGAAGATAAGTTGAAGGAACTTAACGATCTGTTACAGGAACATTTAAGCTCATAAGTTCATAAAATATAATAAAGGTTACTGCCTGTATTAGTGCTTTTTTGATAAACTCAACACGAATTCTTTAAAGAGGGTAAGTCTATGTTGTAAAAGCGTGCCGTGTCCCTTTACCGGGAGAGCGGATTCTTGATCAGCTTGTTAGCCCTAAACTTGATTTTAAGGAGTTTAATCCAAAACACAGCTAATACAGGCTTTTTTTTTACATCTAATTCAATATAAATGGAAATACTGATAATAATTGTTGCAGCAGTTGTGGGCCTCGCGTTAGGCTTTGCAATTGCAAAAATGCTTGAAAAGAAACAGGCTTCTAATACGATCGCCAGTGCAAAGAAAGAGGCAAATTCCATCGTGAAGGAAGCCAAAGCAGAAGGGGAGAGCATTAAAAAAGATAAAATTCTACAGGCAAAAGAAAAGTTTATTGAATTAAAGTCTGAGCATGAAAAAGTGATCTTATCCAGGGATAAGAAGATTGGTGATGCTGAGAAAAGGATCAAGGATAAAGAGTCTCATGTTTCTAATGAGCTAAGCAAGAATAAAAAGCTAAACAAAGATCTTGAAGGTAAACTTGCAGATTATAATCATCGTGTAGATTATTTAGATAAGCGCCAGGAAGAGATCGATAAACTTCATAATAGTAAAGTGCAGCAACTGGAGGTTATCTCCGGACTTTCTGCGGAAGATGCTAAAGCACAACTTATAGAATCACTGAAGGATACTGCCAAGGCAGATGCGATGTCATTGATCCAGGATACGGTTGAAGAAGCTAAACTAACTGCGCAGCAGGAAGCGAAAAAGATCATCATCAACACTATCCAGCGAATTGGAACTGAAGAAGCTATAGATAATTGCGTTTCAGTATTCAACCTTGAAAGTGATGACGTGAAAGGCCGAATTATTGGTCGTGAAGGTCGGAATATTAGAGCTTTGGAAGCAGCAACAGGAGTTGAGATCATCGTTGATGATACTCCAGAGGCAATCATTTTAAGTTGTTTCGATTCTGTTCGTAGAGAAGTTGCTAGATTATCACTGCACAAGTTAGTGACCGATGGTAGAATTCACCCAGCACGTATTGAAGAAGTAGTTAAGAAAACACGCAAACAGATCGAAGAAGAGATCATTGATATTGGTAAAAGAACTGTCATCGATCTTGGTATTCATGGTTTACAGCCAGAATTGATCAAAATGGTAGGAAGAATGAAATATCGTTCTTCTTATGGACAGAACCTGCTGCAACACTCGAGAGAAGTTGCCAAACTTTGTGGAGTAATGGCTTCAGAACTTGGTTTAAATCCAAAATTAGCTAAGAGAGCGGGATTACTGCATGATATTGGTAAAGTTCCGGAAACGGAAACTGAAGTGCCTCACGCGATCCTTGGAATGCAATGGGCAGAGAAGCATGGCGAAAAGCCGGAAGTGTGTAATGCTATTGGAGCTCACCACGATGAGATCGAAATGAATTCACTATTATCACCAATCGTTCAGGTTTGTGATGCCATTAGTGGTGCCAGACCTGGAGCAAGAAGACAGGTGCTTGATTCTTATATTCAGCGTTTAAAAGACCTTGAGGAGATAGCCTTTGGTTTTGGCGGAGTGAAGAAAGCTTATGCGATCCAGGCTGGACGTGAACTTCGAGTGATCGTTGAAAGCGAAAAGGTTTCTGATGATAAAGCTGCGAACTTATCTTTCGAGATCTCCCAGAAGATCCAGACAGATATGACTTATCCAGGACAGGTGAAGATCACTGTGATTCGGGAAACAAGAGCAGTCAATGTTGCAAAATAAACGTTGAAGGCATAAATAAAAAAAGGCCGTTCTTTCGAACGGCCTTTTTTTTTGTTCTGTACTCTTAATCATTATAGATGTTCTCATACGAGTTTCCCTCCATCTCGAAGAATTTCCCCGTAACATATCTAAAGTGATCATCAAGATCTGCGATCTGTTTCAAATCATCTTCATCCAGTTGGAAACCTGCACTTTGTAGATTTTCCTTGATCCTACCTTCATTAGTGGACTTTGGAATCACAGCAGTGCCTCTTTGCTCGCTCCATTTGATCAGGATCTGTCCGGCGGAAGCTCCGTGTTTCTTAGCAATTTTATTGATCACAGGATTTTCAAGCAGAGAAGGTTCGTCATCAGCTTTCATTTCATCGCTACGATCACCACTACCTAGCGGAGAATAACCAGTGACATTAATCCCATTTCTACTACAGAATTCCAAAAGCTTATCCTGTTGCAAATAAGGATGAAGTTCAACCTGATTCATTTCAGGTGCATGATCGGTATCGTTCATAAGTTCTTCCAGTTTTTCGATACTAAAATTGGAAACTCCAATATGCTTTACCAGGCCTTGCTCTTTTGCTTTAATCATTTCTTTCCAGGTCTCTATGAGTGGTACTTCCTCCAGAGATAAGAAATCTTCTGCTTTTTCAGGAAATGATACATCAGGTTTAAAAGCTACCGGCCAGTGAATAAGATAAAGATCAAGATATTCCAGCTGTAAATCTTTTAGAGTCTGTTTTAGGGCAGGGATGACATCTTCCTTTTTGTGGTCATTGTTCCATAGTTTAGAAGTAATCCATAGATCTTCACGTTTGATATCACCTTTGCCAAAAACTTCATCAAATGCCTCACCAACTTCAGCTTCATTGCCATAAGTGGCGGCGCAATCAATGTGTTTATATCCATTGTTCAAAGCAATCTTTACTGCATTCGCTACTTCACCTTTTTCAGATTTCCATGTTCCAAGACCTATGGCATCCATATAATCTCCATTCTTAAATTTTAAAGTCTTCATAATTCAATTTTTTATGAAGTTAAGGATTTGTGGAGGGAGCGAAAAGTCTTGAAATTGGTTTAGCAGAACTTTAATATCTATCGGCGTGGATGGAAGCTTTCCATGACTTCCCTCAAATGCGATCTGTCTACATGTACATAGACTTCAGTAGTAGTAATGCTCTCATGTCCTAACATTTGCTGAATGGCTCTTAGATCGGCCCCATTTTCCAGTAGATGGGTTGCAAAGGAATGGCGAAAGGTATGCGGACTCACTTTTTTGCTAATACCGGCTTCCTCAGTGAGTTTTCTTACGATCGTGAAGATCATAGCCCGGGTTAATTGCCTTCCTCTACGATTCAGGAAAAGTGTATCGTTGTATTCGTCTTTTATTGGCTGATGTGGACGAACTTCATCTTTATAGAGAGTGATATATTTTATGGTATACTCTGAAATAGGAACAAACCGCTGTTTGTTCCCTTTACCGGTTATTTTAATGAATCCTTCGTCGAAGAAAAGATCAGACAATTTAAGTTCGGTAAGTTCAGAAACACGCAATCCACAGCCGTATAAGGTTTCAATAATGGCGCGATTTCTTTCGCCTTCAGTTTTACCGAGATCTATCGCCTGTATAATTCTATCAACTTCTTCCGTAGATATAATATCGGGAAGTTTTCGTCCGGTCTTTGGAGATTCAATAAGTTCCAGAGGATTTTGTTCCCGGTAATTTTCAAAGACCAGGTAATCGAAAAAGCTTCTCAAGCCGGAAATTAATCTTGATTGAGAGCGGGCATTTAGGCTTGAAGAAACATTATAAATGAACTTTTGAATGATCTCTTCGGAAATTTGACCGGGACTAACTTCAATTTCATTAACATTAAGAAACTTCTGAAGTTTTCGTACGTCCAATTGATAGTTCGAAATGGAATTATCTGATAATCCACGTTCAAGCTTAAGGTAATTGGTATAATCCTTTAAGGCATGCTCCCATTTCATGTGTTAAAGATAGTAATTGCGGGGCATGAGTCTTAATAATACTTTATGCTTGCGTAACTTTTTGTTAACAGGTTGTACCCTACTTTTGACGGAAATAAAAATTAATAATGATGAAAAAAACAGTTTTATTAGTAGCCGTTGCATTGATGGGATTTGTATCCAATTCGTTCGCACAGGAAAGTTGGAGTTTTGGTGTGAAGGGTGGTGTAAACTTTTCTACCGTAACTGGAGATTACTTTAAGGATCCAAGTCATAGAACAGCTTTTAACGTTGGTGTTCTTGCTGAAATTCCTGTTGCAAACAGACTATCTATTCAGCCAGAGGTATTATACTCCGCTCAGGGATACGATTTTGCTTCGATCGATGAAGACAACATTTTCGATATTGATGACAATATTGAATACCAATTAGATTATATCCAGGTACCGGTACTTGCCAAAGTATACGTTACTGATGGTTTGAGTGTTCAGGCTGGTCCTTCTTTCAACTTTAATGTGAATGAAGAAATTGATTATTCTCCAACAGAGAACGGTGGTGATATCGATCTTGAAGATCAGGTGAAGGATTTCGAAATAGGCGGTGCTGCAGGTTTGGAGTACAAGCTTAATAGTGGATTCTTTATACAGGGTAGATATACTTACGGATTTACCGAAGTATTTGATGGATCTGATGCTCACAATTCAGTTTGGCAGGCAGGTATTGGATACCAGTTCTAGTCTATAGAAAAATCAGTAAAAACAAAGCGGACGTTGTCCGCTTTTTTTTTGTCAAAATATTTGAAGGAAAATTTCTGCAGGTATATAATATTATTAGTTTTGGCGGCTAACTACAAATTCAATCAAGTAATGTTAAAAGCAATTTTGTGTGCGATGGCATTTACCATGCTATCATTATCATCCTTTGCGCAGGAATCAACTTTTGGTTTAACTGCTGGGTATTTAAATGCCGAATTCAAAGTAAGCGAAGAAACTGTAAGTTTTTCTGATGACGGATCTGGTTTTTACATTGGAGTTATTGCCGACTTCGAATTGAACGAATCATGGCATATCGTTCCTGGTGTAAACTATGGAAATGTAGAAGAGACCAGTCTTTTGTTTATTCCAGTGATGGCACAGTACCATATCGCGAACTCTGGAGTCTTTCTGCAGGCCGGTCCTCAGGCAACATTGAACCTCGAAGAGGATCCAGGTGAATTTACGAACACAGTGGGTGTTGATGCAGGTTTTGGCATAGGTTATGAGATCAATGAGAATTTCTTCGTTGAAGCTAAGTATGCACTTGAACTCACCAACCGATTCACAGATAGGATCAGGGAGACAGGCGATGATTTCAAGCTGAATTTAAATACGTTCACCTTTGGAGTAGGCTATAAGTTCTAAATTTTTCTTTTCTAAAGTCTTGAAACCGAAGAGATTCTCTTCGGTTTTTTTATTTATAAACGTTAGTCGGTGATATTTCAGAAAAAGCTGCGTTTTCCCTGTTATACATACTAACCTCATTAAATTATAAACCTATGTTTAAAAATCATGATGATGGCAGGATTTAAGAACCCTACTTTTTCATCTTTCGCCCAAGAAACTTGTTTTGGAGTTATAGCTGTTTATTGAAATTTAATCTATTACGTAAAAGATAAAATTTATAATTACAATCTCAGTGAATCCGGATACTATGTTGGTGCTTTTCTGAATATTAGCCTTAGTGAATCATTAAGTCTTGTGCCCGGTTTCAATTATTCAAACTCACATGAATCCAATATGTTAAATGTTCCGCTGATGTTGAAATACAAAATTGCTAATTCCGGTTCCTATCTTCAGGGTGGGCCACAGGCATCTATAATTTTTGATGAAGAACGCGTTAGACACAATCAGGATTTTGGTGTTGATCTGGGTTTTGGACTTGGATATGATACTAACGAACATTTTTTCCTCGAAGCTACATACTATCACGAAGCGACCAATAAATTCAAAGATCATTAACTTCAGATTTTTAATGACCTCAAAGAAGGAATCAATTCATTGATGATAGCAGTTGGTTAAATATTCTAATACATTGAAAACATTAAATTTTAAAGCGAAGATTAAATCTTCGCTTTTTTTTTAGAATAAACCTGAATCAATTTCGTTATTATTGGTATTACGCTTTCGACTACTAAAACCTATTGAATTATGCTGAAATCTTCTAATATCTTATTGATCCTTGCTATATGTTCTTACAGTCTAGTGGCTCAAGAAAGGGAAGAATCTCCGTTAACACCTGAAGAAAATCGTGCTAAAATCAATTTTGAAGGTCAGCAGGGACAGGTGAAATATTACAATGATAACAACCTGGAAGCTGATACTTTTGATCTTGGGAAAATATTGCCGGGTTTGAAATTACAGCCTCACCAAGTAAGGTATGAGAACCCGAGCAGTAAGACAGATATTATGGGATATAATTTAAAATATCAATTAGGGAATTCAGACTTTTCAATAATGTCGGGTGGTCAGGAGATCATCCATTCAAGTATTGACGGTAAAAGAGACTATGATTTTACCACAGGTCTTGGCGTAGATTATGAAGTAAATAAAAACACCTATTTAGAAGCCAATTACTTTTTTGGTTTTCAGAATTTAAATTCGGGGGAAAGCAGTTTCTCCAGTGCAGTATTTACCTCTGCAGCCTTTAAATTTCAAATTTAAAACATCATTTTAGAACAGCTTAGTCTATTCTGATCTTTTTCTTCAGAATTGATTATTTTCACCTTATGAAATTATTAATATTAAACGGGCCTAATCTCAATCTGCTGGGAAGCAGGGAGCCTGATACTTACGGAAGCAAAAGTTTTGAAGATTACTTTTCAGAACTTCAGTTCAAATTTAGAAACATTGAGCTTTCTTACGATCAAACCAATATTGAAGGAGAGCTTATAGATATGATCCAGAAAGGACAGGAAGATTTTGATGGTATCATCCTTAATGCAGCTGCTTATACTCATACTTCAGTAGGAATTGGTGATGCAGTCGCAGCAATCAATATTCCGGTGGTGGAAGTCCATATTTCCAATACTTTTTCCCGTGAGGATTTCAGGCATAAATCGTATATATCACCGAACTCGAAAGGCATTATTGTTGGTTTTGGTCTGCAAAGTTATGACCTGGCCATTCAAAGTTTTTTAAAGGACAATGAATAAAGCTTATATCAACTGGAGCAGTGGAAAAGATGCTGCAATGGCTTTGTACTACGCCCGGAAGAACAACGAGCTGGAAGTTGGAAAGCTGGTAACGAGTCTAAGTGCAGATGTTGATAGAGTCACCATGCACGGCGTGCGCAGAGAATTGCTAATAGAACAGGCTCATTGCATGGGAATGGACTTACAAATTATAGAACTTCCTGCTAATGCGGGAATGGAAACCTATAATCAGAAGATGGCTGAAGCTACAAAACTATTAAAGTCAGAAGATTATTCTCACGCCATTTTTGGTGATATATTTCTTGAGGATCTACGAACCTATCGTGAAGAGCAACTACAAAAAGCTAACATTCAGGCGGTATTTCCTTTATGGAAACTCAATACAAAAGAATTGCTTCAGCAGTTTATCGATCTCAATTTTAAAGCGATCGTAGTTTGTACCAACTCTAAAGTGCTCGATGATTTTTTCTGCGGAAGACTTATCGATAAAGAGTTTGTAACTGATCTACCGGAGAATGTTGATCCCTGCGGAGAAAATGGAGAGTTTCACACCTTTGTTTACGACGGACCAATTTTTAAAAAACCTGTTGAATTTGAAATAGGAGAGAAGGTAAAGCGATCCTATTCTTCTGCGGAAGATGAAGATGATTGTCATAGCGATACTGAAAAATCCTGGGATACGGAATTCTGCTTTTGTGATCTTCTTCCGAAGTAAAATTTCGAAATAGTATCTATTTCGCTGAGCTGAAATAAACTTATTAATTCATAGAAACGATGAAAATATCGATTCGCTGCAAATTTACTTTATTGCCATAAAGCAAAAAACCCACCTTCATTTGAAGGCGGGTTTTATTATATAATAAGTTTGCTTCTTACAAGTGGATCACTTCATCGTAAGCAGCAGCTACAGCTTCCATTACCGCTTCACTCATTGTTGGGTGCGGGTGAACTGCTTTTAGTACTTCATGACCTGTAGTTTCCAGCTTTCTACCTAAAACAGCTTCTGCGATCATATCGGTTACACCGGCACCAATCATATGGCAACCTAACCATTCACCATACTTAGCATCAAAGATCACCTTCACAAAACCATCTTTTTTACCAGACGCGCTCGCTTTTCCTGAAGCTGAAAATGGAAATTTTCCAATTTTCAGTTCATAACCAGCTTCTTTTGCCTGCTTTTCAGTCATTCCAACTGAAGCAATTTCCGGAGTAGCATAAGTACATCCAGGAATATTTCCGTAGTCAAGTGGTTCTACATCCATTCCTTTGATCTTTTCAACACAAAGAATTCCTTCCGCAGAAGCAACATGCGCCAAAGCTGGTCCGGCTACAACATCTCCAATTGCGTAAATTCCTGAAACATTTGTTTGATAAAAATCATTCACAAGAATCTTGTCCTTGTCTGTCTTGATCCCAAGATCTTCAAGGCCAATATTTTCAATATTTGTTTTAATTCCAACTGCAGAAAGTACTATGTCTGCTTCCAGAGTTTCTTCTCCTTTTTTGGTCTTTACTTTAGCTTTTACTTTATCTCCAGACTTCTCAACACTTTCTACTGAAGAATTCGTCATTACTTTGATGCCAGCTTTCTTGATGCTTCTTTCAAATTGCTTAGAGACTTCTTCATCCTCTAAAGGCACAACGTTAGGAAGATATTCCACCACCGTTACTTCTGTTCCCATAGAGTTATAGAAGTGCGCGAATTCCACCCCAATCGCTCCAGAACCAACCACGATCATCTTCTTTGGCTGCTTTTTAAGAGTCATTGCTTCACGGTAACCGATCACTGTTTTACCATCTTGCTTAAGATTTGGCAATTCTCTTGATCTAGCTCCAGTTGCAATGATGATATTATCTGCCTGGTATTCAGTTTTCTTGTCTTTACTGTCGGTAACCTCTACTTTTTTACCAGATTTAAGTTTACCAAAACCTTCAAGAACATCAATTTTGTTCTTCTTCATTAGGAACTGAACACCTTTGCTCATTCCATTGGCAACGTCTCTGCTTCGTTTTACTACCGAATCAAAATCCTTATCTGGATTTTCAAGTTTTAAACCATAGTCTTCAGCATGCTTCAGGTATTCAAAAACTTCAGCACTTTTTAATAATGCTTTGGTTGGAATACATCCCCAGTTAAGACAAACTCCACCAAGACTTTCCTTCTCAACAATAGCGGTTTTGAAACCTAGTTGAGAAGCACGAATGGCAGTTACATATCCACCTGGGCCACTACCTAGAACTATAATATCATATTTAGTCATATTCAGAATATTTTGATTCGGTTAACGAAGTTGCGAATTTAAGGAATTTCAGTTTAAACTAAAAGCTGAGAAGACCCATTATAAAATGAAAAAAGCCCATCAAATACTGATGGGCTGTTGTTGTAAATTTGTAACTAGAACTTTAAACTATTTAAGATCTAAACCGAAACGTTTCTGTACCTGCTCAAAATTTGAAAAATCAACATCTGCGTTGGCTTCAAACGTAGCAGATGGAAGAACTACAATTCTGAAGGTTTGATTTTCTGTAAATTGACTGCTAAGACCGCTCAAATCAAAATTCCCATCTATTATTATTTCTATATCCGAAACAGTGTAATTAAAAACATACTGTATTGTTCCTTGATTCAGAAAGAAATTTTGAGGAATTTGGCTCCATGAATCTATAGTGCCACCGTCCTCTGCATCTAAAATTTCCAAGCGATAAATTAAAACTGCATCTGATTCCGGTTCGAATGTAGCCACTTCGTCTGGAATGTCAAATACTTGTGAGTAATAATTGACATCGGCTAAATACTCAAAATCAATTGTTCTTTCATAAGTATATCCAAGACCATCCAGCCCATCTACACCATCCTGTCCCGGAGGTCCTGGAGGTCCAACTTCACCGTCTGAAGAACATGCGACGATCGTACTTGCTATTAAAATAAGTGATAGTAATTTTTTCATGATAAATTGGATTTAGTTATTGATTAAAGTTGATGCTGGCCGAATTCACGCAAAAGCGCTGGCCGGTCTCTGTAGGACCATCATCAAAAACGTGGCCAAGATGGCTTCCGCAGTTAGAACAAAGGATTTCAGTACGTATCATTCCGAATGTTCTATCCTGAATATACTCTACTTTTCCATCAATCGCATTATCGAAACTTGGCCATCCACATCCACTTTCAAACTTTGCATCACTTTCAAATAACTGCTCTCCGCAGGCCGCACACTGGTACTCGCCATCTTCGAAATGAAGATTGTATTCACCTGTATGAGGCGCTTCAGTTCCTTTTCCTCTTAAAACTCTATACTGTTCTGGAGAAAGTTTTTCTTTCCACTCCTCTTCGGTCCTCTCAATATTATACTTTTTCATATGATTATTTTCTTGGTTCAAAGTCCATAGCGACTCCGTTGATACAATGTCTTTTTCCCGTAGTTTCCTTTGGACCGTCATTAAAAACATGACCTAGATGTCCACCACACTTAGCACAATGCACTTCATCACGCTGGTATCCTAATTTAGAATCACTTCCATAAGCCACACCACCATCGATCGCACGATCAAAACTTGGCCATCCGGTACCGCTTTCGAATTTATGCTCATTCTCGTATAACTCATTTCCACAAGCAGCGCACACAAAGATTCCAGGTTTCTTGATATCCAGCAGATCACTACTATAAGGTCTCTCTGTAGCGGCTTCTCTCAAAACTGCATATTCCTGTGAAGTTAATCCAGCTTTCCATTCTTCCTGGGACTTAGTTACCTCGTACGATTTGGAACTTTCCTTTGAAGAATCTTTTTGAGCGTTTCCATTGCAACTAAACAGAAACGTCGCCATAAGGCTTAGTATTAAAAACTTTTTCATCATTTACTTTTTCTTTAAAATTACAATTATTGTGCCGCTATAAAACTTGTAATTTTGTTAATTACCTCAGGATTACCTAGTATCCGGCGGTGTCCCAGGTTTTTCGTGATCATTAATTCACTATTCTCCAGAACCTCATCAATCTCGTAAGCCGAATTCACTTCAACATCCACATCATGTTCGTCGTGAATAATAAGAGTAGGAGTAAATACTTCTTTTGCAGATTCTGCACCAGAAAGTGCGTCCATATCCTGTTTAAATTTATTATCCAGATATGCCTTCATCTTCCTGGCGACCTTATCGTTCATTTTCATGTTCGCAGCAAAGTTTCTGGTGATCTCGGTAACGTTATTTGCCGTTCCAATCAATATTAACTTGTTGGTTTTTAATCCATCCTTAATTGCTCTAAGAGAAGACATACCCCCAAGAGAATGACCAATAACAGCTTCAAAAGGACCATATTTATTATCCAGAAATTTTACCGCTTCAATAAAGAAAGGCATCATGCTCATTTTCCCATCGGCTTTTCCATGTCCTGGAGCATCAAAACTTATAGTTTGATAGCCCATGACTTTTAATGCTGAAGCGATTTTAGCCAGCTGAGTTCCTCTGCCACTCCAACCGTGAACCAGCAGAACTTTCTTATCTGACTTTCCATACTTGTAGGTCACGATCTCGCGGTTCATTGAAGGAACTATCATTTTTTCCTGCTCTGTGTTCTCATCCATCTCCCTTTCTCTCTCCGGAAGTTTGTAACGGAAAGGAGTAAGAAACAGTTTCGCTGCAAACCTGCTGGCAAGAAACGGACTTACTTTCGTTAGAATTTGGGATGTAGTTAGAATATACTGCGGAACCAATAGTCTTTGAACCGGTATGCTGTCTTTAGTATTTTGAGTCATTTTGGATGTCTTCAGGTCGTGAGTCGGCTTTCACATACTGTTTAAAAAATGCTTTGAAAGTCTTGTAAATGCTGCAAATATCAACAATGGTATTGTTTTTGAAACTGCTTTTATTGTTAAATCATACTTAATTCAACTCGAGCAGGTTTGCTGCTTTTGTACTTTTAGGTATCAAAAACCAACGATATGAAAATTAAGAATGCCTTATTAGGTTTAAGTGTACTGCTTATGGTGGTCTCATGTAAGACCAATCCTTTTACAGGAGAGAAAAATTTAAATTTTGTCTCCAATGATCAATTGTTCCCAACTTCTTTTGAACAATACAATCAATTTCTGAATGAAGCGGAAGTCGTAAATAATACGGAAGAAGCCAGAAAGGTTAAAAGACTTGGAGAAGATATTGTAACTGCTGCGGAAAGATATTTGAACGCGAACGGTTACCAAGGCTTTATGAATGACTTTAAATGGGAGTTCAACCTGGTTAAAGATGATCAGGCCAACGCTTTTGCCATGCCTGGTGGAAAAGTTGTCGTATATACAGGTATTTTGGACGAAGCTCAAAATACAAATGGTCTGGCGACAATTATGGCTCACGAGATCGCCCATGCCCTTGCAGATCACGGTGCTCAAAGAATGAGTGCAGCACAATTACAACAATTAGGAGCAGTAGCTGGAACAGTAGCTGTAAGTGGTCGTAGTGAAAGTACGCAACAAATCTTTGCTCAGGCATATGGATTAGGTACGACAGTAGGAGTAATGCTTCCTTTTAGTAGAGGTCATGAATCTGAAGCTGATAGAATTGGCTTAACTCTTATGGCAATTGCCGGTTATGATCCAAGAGAAGCTCCAGAATTATGGAAAAGAATGCAAGCTAATAGTGGCGGGCAGGCTCCACCAGAATTTTTAAGCACTCACCCTTCAAATGCAACAAGAATCAGTAATTTGACTCAGTGGGCTCCTGAAGCTATTGCTGAAGCGAAAAAATACGGATCAACAACTTTCAAATAAGTTATCTCAAAATTAAAATTGAAAAGCCACCGGTTTCGGTGGCTTTTTCTATTTTTAGTGCATGAAGCAATTACCTAAAGGCAGCAAAAAATTAATTCATGCATGGGCATTTTACGACTGGGCCAATTCAGTTTACAGCCTGGTAATTTCCTCGGCGATATTTCCAATATTTTATGGTGCTCTAACAATTGTAAAAGATTCCGAAGGGAATATGATCAGCGATACGGTGAGCTTTTTGGGTTTCAATTGGAATAATGATACCCTAATTAGTTACATAACAGCCGCTGCATTTCTTGTGGTTAGTTTTCTTAGTCCCTTCCTTTCTGGTATTGCTGATTATATTGGAAACAAAAAGAACTTCCTGAAATTCTTCTGTTATCTCGGAGCCGTATCATGCATAGGTTTGTTCTGGTTCAATCTTGAGAATCTCTGGTTCGGTTTACTTTGCTACTTTCTCGCTCTTATTGGTTTTTGGTCCAGCCTGGTTTTCTATAATTCATATTTGCCAGATATCGCCTATAACGATCAACAGGATAAAGCAAGTGCGAAGGGATTTTCTTTGGGCTATTTAGGAAGCGTGATACTACTTGTCCTTTGCCTAGTTATGATCCTAAAATACAAATGGTTTGGTTTTGAAGATGAAGGTTTGCCTACCCGACTTTCTTTTGTACTAACCGGAGTGTGGTGGATCGCTTTTAGTCAGTATACCTATTACTATCTTCCAAAAGGAAATAAAAAAGCCCGACTTACCAAAAATGTACTATTCAATGGATTCAGGGAATTGAAAGGTATCTGGTACAAGATCAATCAGAATAAACAATTGAAGCGTTATTTAGTGGCATTCTTTGTTTACAGTATGGCTGTTCAAACCATTATGTTGATCGCGACTTATTTTGGGATCGAAGAACTGGAATGGGGAGAACAGGATGCAACCACAGGGTTAATTATAAGTATTCTATTGATTCAGCTTGTAGCGGTGCTTGGAGCTTTTCTAACCTCGCGATTGGCCATTAAATATGGAGATGTCAAGATCCTGATTTTTATCAACCTGATTTGGATAGCAATTTGTGGGTATGCTTATTTCATCACAACTCCGCAACAGTTTTATGTAGCAGCAGCTTCGGTTGGTTTGGTGATGGGCGGAATTCAATCACTATCCAGGTCCACATATTCCAAAATGTTACCAGAGAATGCTATAGATACAGCCAGTTATTTTAGTTTTTACGATGTAGCTGAAAAGATCGGGATAGTGATTGGGATGTTTATGTATGGTCTGGTAGCTCAAATTACCGGTAGTATTAGAAGTTCAATTCTTTTCCTGGTCGTTTTCTTTATTGCCGGAGTATTTTTATTAATGCGTGTCCCTAAAAAGCATCCAAAAATAAAAAACCTGCCAGAAGACAGGTTTTAAAATTTCAGCAATTTTGATACTTATTAGTAGTTGGAAACACTTCCAGAACCGTTTGTTTTAAAACTTTGTTTTTCAGGATCACCTTTGTATACGATATCTCCTGAACCACTAACATTTGCTTTTAAACTTGAAGAAGCGTAAACCATAACGTCCCCGGAGCCTGAAACTCTTGCTTCCACATTTTTTGCTCTTAGATCAAATGCATCGAAATCACCACTTCCAGTTACGTTGCATTCAAAATTGTCAGTACTGCCTTTAATCTTTATATCACCAGACCCGGTTACATGACCTTTCAAATAATTTGTCTGTATATCCAGAACCATATCTCCGGAACCTGTAACACTCACGCTCAATCTTTCTTCTGAAAGTTGATCCTGTGTCCAGATATCCCCGCTGCCAGTAAGTGAAATATCATTCACACTCTTTACAGGAACAGTAATGAGCAGATCCTTTCTAGTTTGAAGATTCACCCCTTTTTCTGTAGAAATTTTAAGCGTACCATTTTTTACTTCCGTAAGTATATATTCCTGAAGATTGCTTTCTGCAGCAACTTTGATATTTCCTTCTGTTCCCGAAACTAATTTAACATTCATGGATCCTACCACATGAATTTTTTCATAATCTGAAGTATTCCTGGTTTCAGTCACCATATTTCCGTTTCCGCGAATTTTTTTACTGCCCCATTGTGCGTGGGCAGAGGTGAAGGCAAGAAGGAATAAGGCTGATAGTAATAGTACTTTTTTCATAATAGGTATTTTAATTGATGATTCATTATTCTTTGCTAAATTTTACGCTACCATAACTGGTGGAGATATCGATCCTTGCTCCAGCACCAGAACCATAATTTCCAGAGATGGATTTACTAGTGTTTTTTTCATTGGTACGGCGAACATCCAGATCCTCTGTTCCGTTAATACCCCCATAACTGGTCTTTACATCAAAACTAAATGTCATTTCCCTATCATACCCTAAATGTACTCCTGCGTAATCGGTATCGATATTTACAGATTCGGTACCGTTGACTATTTTTTCGATATGCAAGGATCCATAATCCAGGTTGATGTCTGCAGAGGTGAATATTCTATCCACTTTGGTTGTTAAGTAATCGCCATTTCCAATAAGCACCTTTACTTTATTTACTTCGATACTTCCATAATCACAGTTGAAATCCAGCTTGGTAACTTTGCGAATTCGGGATTTGGTATAATCTGCATTCACCAATAATTCTTCAGCTTCCCCAATTTCATAATCTGAATAGTCGGCATCAATTTCAGCATTGGTAACAAATCCAATCCGGCTGCTTCTGCTATAATCAAAATTCAGAATATTAGAGCGACCATTTAACTCACCCACATCTATTTTTCCGTAGTCGCAATTGATATCAGTATTACCAAAAGTTTTGTCAATGTAGATTCCGCCGTAATTATTATCAAGAGTAAGATTGTTGTTCTCTGGTGCGCGAATCACATAATTCACCTCCATATTAACATTATCGAATCCATCAAAAATATTCTTCCACCAGGACCTATTTTCCTTAGAGAATTTGGTAGTTGCCGTCACTCCAGAAGAATTCTGGTCAAATTCCACTCGTATATCATCGAGTTTGTCTTCCACATCATCCTCGTCATTCCCATTGGTTTTGATGGTAACCTCAATAAGAACCCGATCTTCTTTCCAGGTAACAATATCGATGTTCCCGTAACTATTGTTGATATTAAGATCACCGTTGGCCTTTACGTTAAATTCCTTCTTGATCGTCTTTTTTCTGGTGTGTTTGGCTCCTTCAATAACAGAAGCTTCGGTCGTAACTTCAGGCTCTGTACATTTGCTTTCAGGGTACATGTTGGTAACGAGCACCATGAGAAAAAGGATGCTAGATAGTATTGCTTTCATAATTTTGATTGTTTAATGATTTGATGTTTTCAATTTGTTCTAATACTTCACTCAATAGATCTATTCGCTGCTGGAAATTTTGAATCATGGCGTGTATGACTCTTTTATCCTTTCCACTTTCTAGAAGATCATTCTCCATTCTTTTATATCTATTTTCCAGTTTTTTTAATTGCTGAAGGGCATCCTTGATGATCATCTGCGTTTCAGGAGTAGCTTCGGCATTTAAAGCTATGAGTTCTTTATCAATTAATCCTGAATAAAACTGCTGCGTCTGCTTCATTTCAGGAGAAATGCTAGCCAGGTCTGACTGATTTGCCTGGTTGAAATTATTGGATAATAACAGCACTAAAGCCAATACTGCAGCGATGCTTAATAATCCTGACCAGATCTTTCCGGAGTTGCTTCCAGCTTTTTCTGACTTTCTACTTCTTTCCAGCTTGCGGGCAAACCTATCGCGATGGTCTGTTTGCGGTTCCTCGATGTCAAAATTTGCAGACTCGAAGAATTCTTTAAATTCATTAACTTTCATGTTGCTGCAATTTTTTTTCTTAAACTTTCTTTAGCTCTGGAAATCATCGTTCTACAATTTCCGTAGGAGATTTTCATAATCTCACTAATTTCTTCATGATCATATCCTTCAATAAGATGTAGCATTAGACAAATCCTGTAGTTTTCCTTCAAATTCTTCAATGCATTCAGTACTAATTTCACTTTATCATTGGTGTTAGCATCGATAACCAACCCACCAGAGTCCTCTTCATTTTTGAGTTCATCATTATAAGATACCTCCGCCAGCTTTTTAGATCTGTTCAAAGCAGTGATACTTTGATTGATCACGATACGTTTTAGCCAGGCTCCAAAGGTGGCCTCCTCGTTAAAACTATCTATTCGTGTAAAGGCTTTTAAGAATGATTCCTGCATAATATCTTCAGCTTCAGCAGAATGTCCTGTAATCCTATACGCGGTGTTGTACATTGCTTTGTAATACCGGTCATAGATTTCCATCTGCGCTCGTTGTTCTCCTTTACGGCAACGAGCAACAAGATCATTAATATGTGTGATGGTTGGTGTCAATTAATGTCTGGTTTCTATACTAAAGATGGAACTATTTGAAGATTGTTACACTTTCTGAAAATAAATTTATATATGAGGCGTGGCATAGGAATTGAATATTTGATACTGCAAATCTATAGAAAGCCCCAATGCATTGCATTTCAAGGCTTTTAACGAACGTCACCAAATTAATGAAATTTAATCTGGTGACAGTTTGACTTAAATATAATTATGGCTAAAACAAAGTTTACGAATATTGACAGTTTGTCATTTCAGGGAATAGATGAAGATGCAGAATTGATTCCTTTAATGACACCTGAAGATGAAGAAGAAATAAATAAAGAAGATCTCCCTGAAACCTTACCAATTCTACCTCTTAGAAACACGGTTCTATTTCCAGGAGTTGTGATTCCTATTACGGCGGGTAGAGACGCTTCTATTAAGCTTATTAATGAAGCAAATAATGGAAGCAAGACTATTGGTGTCGTTTCGCAGAAGGATGAGGAAGTAGAGAATCCAACTTCTAAGGATATTAATAAGGTTGGAGTAGTTGCACGTATTCTAAGGGTGTTAAAAATGCCTGATGGAAATACAACAGTAATTATTCAGGGTAAAAAACGCTTCCAGATCACCCAGGTGGTGACCGAAGAACCTTATATGAATGCCACCGTTGCTGAGGTTCCTGATAATCGTCCTGAGCAGGATAATGCTGAATTTGGAGCGATCATAGAGTCAATCAAGGATCTTGCACTTCAAATTATTAAAGGGAGTCCAAATATTCCTTCGGAAGCTTCTTTTGCGATCAAGAACATAGAAAGTAATTCTTTCCTGATCAATTTTGTTTCTTCCAATATGTCTCTATCTGTTTCTGAAAAGCAGAAGTTACTGGAGATGAACGATCTTAAGGAGCGAGCACTTTCCACGCTGAAGCATATGAATACGGAGAACCAGAAACTGGAACTCAAAAATGACATTCAGAGTAAGGTTCAAAGTGATATGAGCCAACAGCAGAGAGAGTATTTCCTTCACCAGCAAATGAAGACGATCCAGGAAGAACTCGGGGGTGTTTCTCACGAAGGTGAAATTGTGGAAATGCGTGATCGCGCTAAAGACAAACAATGGGATGAGGATGTTAAAAATCATTTTGAGAAAGAACTCTCCAAAATGCAACGTATGAATCCGCAGGTTGCAGAATATTCCATACAAAGAAATTACCTGGACCTGTTCCTGGATCTTCCATGGAACGAGTTTAGTAAAGATAAATTTGATCTAAAAAGAGCCAAGAAAATTCTTGACAGGGATCATTATGGTCTTGATGATGTAAAAAGAAGGATCATTGAATACCTTGCAGTTTTAAAGCTGCGTAATGATATGAAATCTCCAATTTTATGTCTTTACGGACCTCCAGGAGTTGGTAAAACTTCTCTTGGAAAGTCTGTAGCGGAAGCACTGGGCAGAGAATATGTCAGGATTTCTCTGGGTGGCCTACGAGATGAAGCAGAGATACGCGGACATAGAAAAACCTACATTGGTGCTATGCCAGGTAGAATTATTCAAAGTTTGAAGAAAGCTGGAACCAGTAATCCTGTTTTTGTTCTGGATGAGATCGACAAATTAAGTATGGGAAATGCGGGAGACCCTTCTTCAGCATTACTCGAAGTACTGGATCCTGAACAGAATTCAGAATTTCATGACAACTTCCTTGAAATGGGATTTGACCTATCCAAGGTAATGTTTATTGCTACCTGTAATTCATTGAATACAATTCAGCCGGCACTAAGAGACCGAATGGAAATTATCAACGTAACAGGTTATACCATTGAGGAGAAAGTAGAGATCGCAAAAAGACATTTACTTCCGAAGCAATTAGAAGAACACGGTCTAACTGCAGAACACCTCAAAGTGGGTAAAAAACAACTTGAGAAAATTGTTGAAGGTTATACTAGGGAATCTGGAGTGCGATCTCTGGAGAAACAAATAGCCAAAGTGGTTAGATACGCAGCTAAGAACATTGCGATGGAAGATGAATATAATATCAAATTGAACGATGAAGATATTATTGAAATTCTTGGAAGTCCTAAAATGGAGCGGGATAAATATGAAAACAATGATGTTGCAGGTGTAGTTACCGGACTTGCCTGGACCCAGGTAGGTGGTGATATTTTGTTTATTGAATCTATTCTCTCTAAAGGCAAAGGAAATCTTAGTATTACCGGAAACCTTGGGAAAGTGATGAAGGAATCGGCCACCATTGCTATGGAATATATCAAAGCGAATGCAGACGATCTTGGAATAGATGCTTCAATTTTTGAAAAGTACAATGTACACATACACGTTCCGGAAGGGGCAACCCCGAAGGATGGTCCAAGTGCAGGTATCACCATGCTTACTTCTCTTGTATCGCTATTTACTCAGAAGAAGGTGAAGAAGAGTATTGCCATGACCGGCGAGATCACCTTAAGAGGGAAGGTTCTTCCTGTTGGCGGAATCAAAGAGAAGATCCTAGCAGCCAAGAGAGCCAGAATCAAAGAACTTATTCTTTGTGAAGAAAATAAGCGTGATATTGAGGAGATCAAGGACGAATATTTAAAAGGTCTAACCTTTCATTATGTAAGGGATATAAGCGATGTCATAGAAATTGCCATTACCAAGCAGGCGGTAAAGAACGCTAAGAAGTTATAGATCCAGATAAAGCCCCTTTCGGGGCTTTTCTTTTATATAATGATGAGGTAAAGGCTTTAAAATTTACCTTTGTAATTAGAAGTTTCAAGAATATGAGTAAGAAAATAACAATCGCTATAGATGGCTTTTCTTCCACAGGTAAAAGCACTGTTGCAAAAGGACTGGCAAAAAAATTAAATTATGTATATGTGGATACCGGCGCCATGTACCGCGCGGTAACATTGTATATGATGCGAAAACTGTTCGTCTCTGATACTAATTTTGATCAAGAAGCAATTATCAGGCATCTTCCTTTTGTGAGTTTGAAATTTGTTTTCAACGAACAGAAAGGTTTTGCTGAAATGTATCTTAATGGTGAAAATGTCGAGAAGGAAATTCGATATATGGAAGTTTCGGAACAGGTGAGTAAAGTTGCAGCTGTATCTGATGTAAGAAAATTACTCGTAGACCAGCAGCAGGAAATGGGAAAAGAAAAGGGTGTTGTGATGGATGGTCGCGATATAGGGACCGTAGTTTTTCCAGATGCTGAACTGAAGATCTTTATGACAGCTTCTACTGAAAAAAGAGCACAACGAAGATATGATGAGCTTATTGAAAGAGGGGATGAAGTGGAATTTGACGCGGTCTTAAAAAATGTAAAGGATCGTGATTTTATGGATTCTACTCGTGAAGATTCACCGCTTATAAAGGCTGATGATGCTGTGGAATTTGATAATTCAGACTTGGATCTTCAAGAGCAATTCGACCAGATATTAAAAATTGTAGAAGACAGATTGTCTGAATAAATGTCTGAGAACAGAGGCATAAGTAAATCGGTACTGTATTTAATGTCTGCCAGTGCCGGTTTGGTAGTAGCCAATAACTACTACAATCAACCCTTATTAAATTTAATTGCGATTGACTTCGGTGTTTCTGAAGCAGCAGTGAGTAATGTTCCATTATTTACTCAGCTTGGATATGCCTTTGGATTATTATTTATAATTCCGTTAGGAGATAAATTTCCCAGGAAGAAAATGGTGATGGTAGACTTTATTGTGATCATTATTAGTCTTCTCGCTATGGCAATAGCTCCGAGTTTACCAATTTTAATATTCTCAGGATTTGTTGTTGGCTTTTCTTGCGTGGTACCGCAGGTATTTGTGCCTATGGCGGCGCAGTTGGCAAACCCGGAAAACAGGGGTAGTGCCATTGGTATCGTAATGAGTGGATTACTTATTGGAATTCTGGGAAGTAGATTCATTAGCGGTTACGTAGGGGAATATTTTGGCTGGCGTGCCATGTATTATGGCGCAACCGGCATGATGCTAATACTTTGGTTACTTCTAAAATTGAAGTTACCAGAACTTCAACCCGATTTTAAAGGTTCCTACAAACAACTCATGCAATCTACCTGGCATTATTTCAAAACCGAAAGTCCGGTGCGACTTGCTGCGGTGAGAGGAGGACTTGGATTTGCAGGTTTCAGCGCCTTCTGGACTACTTTGGTTTTTGTAATGGAAGATAATTTCAATTATGGAAGCGGTATCGCCGGAGCATTCGGGTTGCTGGGAATAGGAGGGGCATTGGCGGCCACTGTAATTGGTAAACTCAGCGACCGTATGAATAAGAACAATTTGATCACTCTGGCCACCCTTATCATGCTCTTAGCCTGGGTGATTTTCGAGTTTTCAGGCAATTCGATAATAGGTATGGTAATAGGAGTCCTTTTGGTAGATATGGGCTTGCAAACGCTGCACATTACGAATCAGAATATTATTTTTTCCAGGAATCAGGATGCACGCAATCGAATAAATACGATCTATATGGTAGGATACTTTGCTGGCGGTGCACTGGGAACCATAACGGGAGCATATGCCTGGGAGCTTTTCCATTGGGAAGGAGTGGCAACTCTAGGTCTTTTTTACACGATACTCATTTTAATTACACACATCTTTTTCAAGAAAACTACATCTGCTTAAAAATAGAGGAGTAGGGGTTTGAATTATATAAATTAAGTTGTATTTTTGCACTCCTTTTTGGCAGAATACCGGGAATCCAAAAAGGGTTGAAAATCAAAACTATAAACAACTTCTGTAGTTTCTGTTTTGCTGAAAGATTTCCGAAGAAACACAGAATACAAATTTAGGAGTCAGTAATGGCTGAAGAAAACACAAACAAAGAATCTCAGGAAATTGAAGTACAAGATGTTGCCGGTATGGCAAATGAGTCTCAACCTGACGCAGAAACGCAACAGGCAAACCCTGAGAAATTTCTAGAAGAATTTAACTGGCACAACTACGAAGAAGGTATTGATCCTATCGACGATAAGAAGCTGGAAGAATTTGAAAAATTAGTAGCTGAAAATTTCGTTGACACTTTAGATGACGAGGTTGTAACAGGAAAAGTAATTAATATTACAGATCGTGATGCAATCATAGATATCAATGCAAAGAGTGAAGGTGTTATTTCTCTAAACGAATTTCGTTACAACCCAGATCTTAAAGAAGGTGATGAAGTAGAAGTGCTTATCGACGTTCGTGAAGATTCTACTGGTCAGTTAATCCTTTCTCACCGTAAGGCGAGAGTGATCAAAGCATGGGAAAGAGTGAATACTGCACATGATGAAAGTCTTGTTGTAAATGGATTTATTAAATGTCGTACTAAGGGTGGTATGATCGTAGACGTATTTGGTATCGAAGCTTTCCTTCCAGGATCGCAGATCGATGTGAAACCAATTCGTGATTACGATGCTTACGTAGGTAAGAACATGGAATTCAAAGTTGTGAAGATCAACCACGAGTTTAAGAACGTTGTTGTTTCTCACAAAGCGCTTATCGAAGCAGATATCGAAGAGCAGAAGAAAGAGATCATTGGACAGCTTGAAAAAGGTCAGGTACTTGAAGGTACTGTTAAGAACATTACTTCTTACGGTGTATTCGTTGACCTTGGAGGTGTTGATGGACTTGTTCATATTACAGACCTTAGCTGGTCTAGAATCAACCATCCAAATGAGATCGTTGAACTAGATCAAAAACTTAACGTTGTAATTCTTGATTTTGATGAGTCTAAGTCTAGAATCCAATTAGGTCTTAAGCAACTTAGCCAGCACCCATGGGATGCTCTTAGCGAAGAACTTAAGGTTGGTGACAACGTGAAAGGTAAAGTAGTCGTAATCGCAGATTACGGTGCATTTATTGAAGTTGCTGAAGGTGTTGAAGGTCTTATCCACGTTTCTGAAATGTCCTGGAGCACGCACTTGCGTTCAGCTCAGGATTTCGTAAATGTTGGTGATGAGGTTGATGCTCAAATCCTTACTTTAGATAGAGAAGACAGAAAAATGTCTCTTGGTATCAAGCAATTGAGCCAGGATCCATGGACTGATATCACTACTAAATATCCTGTTGGTTCAAGACATGAAGGTATCGTTCGTAACTTCACTAACTTCGGAGTATTCGTTGAGTTAGAAGAAGGAATCGACGGACTTATCTATATCTCTGATCTTTCATGGACTAAGAAGATCAAGCACCCATCTGAGTTTACAAACGTAGGTGATAAGCTTGAAGTTGTAGTTCTGGAACTTGATGTAGATGGTAGAAAACTAAGTCTTGGTCATAAGCAGATCGAAGATAATCCTTGGGATAAGTATGAAGCTGACTTTGGAGTTGGAACAAAACATACTGCTGCGATCACTGAGATTGTAGACAAAGGAGCAACTATCGACTTTAATGAGGATATTACTGCATTCGTTCCACAGAGACATCTGGAGAAAGAAGATGGTTCTAAACTTAAACAAGGTGAAGAAGCAGAATTCCAGATCATTGAGTTCAACAAAGAATTCAAGAGAGTGGTAGCTTCTCATATGGTAATTCACAAAGAAGAAGAGCAAAAAATCGTTAAGCAGGCTGCTAAGAAATCAGCTTCGCAAAACAAAGACAACGCCACTACTATTGGTGATGTTAATGCTGATCTTCAAGCGTTGAAAGATAAGATGGAAGGGAAGAGCTAATAACTCTCTTAGACATTAAATTTAAAACCTCCTTAGTTCGCTAAGGAGGTTTTTCTTTTCTGAAACATTTCTACCGAAATTAATCTAATCTGAAACATTTTATCTGATCCATTCTTTTCTTAAAGATTCTAGATTCTATTCCACAAAATTTTCTATCAAAGGTTCAGTTCTTCTGAAAGTTATCCATTAGTTCCATGAGTTGATCTGCTTTAATTGGTTTGATCAAATAATTATCCACTTCACCATAACTCTTTGCCCTTTCTACATCATCCGGGTCTACTGAAGAAGTCACTATATAAATAATAACCTTTTTTGAACTTGGAACTTTTATGAATTCATCCAGAAATTGCCATCCATCCATAATAGGCATATTCAGGTCCAGTAAAATAATATCCGGAACTGACTCATTGGATTCTATGATAGGACGTAATTTGGTGATTGCTTCTTCACCATTTTTAAATACCATAATACTTTCGGCAAAATTTGCCATTTCCATGATCCTTTTTGTTCCGTAGATGAAAATTGGATCGTCATCTATGATACAGGCTATATCAACTTTTATCATAATTTTTTAAATAGATTGAGAAGGTGGTTCCTTGTCCAGGTGCACTTTGGACCTGAACTTTACCTTGCAGGGCTTCAATTTGATTTTTCGTAATAAATAACCCAATTCCTCTGGAATCTTTATGTTTATGAAAGGTTTTGTACATTCCAAACAGCTTTCTTCCGTGCTTTTTGAGATCTATACCAAGGCCGTTATCTTCAATGTCAATTCGTACAAATCCATCTCCCAATACATTGGCGCTTAATTTTATAAATGCATCTCTTTCCGAAGAACTGTACTTAACAGCATTGGTCATAAAGTTGAGAAGAATACTATCTATATATGCCGGTACACCTAAAACATGGATATCTTCTGCAATGTTATTATATATATCAACATTTTGTCTGGCAGCAATGGCCGTAATAGAATGAGTAATATTTTCTACGCTTTTACATAGATTCACAGCACCCAAATTCTCTTCAACGGCAGTATTGATCAGGGTGACTTCGTTAAGATGTTCAATAGTTTCCGATAGATTTCCCGATGCATTGTTTAGATGTGAGAAGATTTCATTCTTTTTTAATTCTGGATAGTCACGCATCGCCAGATCCAGTAGCATCCCAATGTTACTGGAATGAGATCTTAAATTGTGAGAAACTATATGAGCAAAGTTTTTGAGTCTGGCATTCTGCTCCTGGGTGATGGTCATTACGCTGGAAAGTTCTTCTTCAACTATCTTCAGGTTTGTAATATCGATAGCCATAAAAAGGTATCCTGTATTCTCACCGTTATCTGAAATTGAAGTAATTGCCAGTTGCACAGGAAATTCTGTACCGTCTTTTCGAACATAAGTCCAGTCCTTATTTTTCAAATTTTTGCTGTTTGAAATCTTATTCAGGAACTGTGGAAGATCATAGTTTTCGTAATCACTGAAGAGGTTTTTGGAGAAGGATTCAAGTTCTTTAGAAACGTGAATAGCAGTAACGTTCAATTGCTGAGAGACTTCAGTTTGGGTGTACCCAAGCATCCTCTCAGCTCCTTTGTTGAATGATTCTATGCGCCCTTCAGAAT
This sequence comes from Christiangramia sp. 3-2217-3z, assembly GCF_051195275.1. NCBI lineage: Bacteria > Pseudomonadati > Bacteroidota > Flavobacteriia > Flavobacteriales > Flavobacteriaceae > Christiangramia > Christiangramia sp. 3-2217-3z. The sequence continues at coordinate 46,106 of NZ_JBNJLI010000010.1, forward strand.
CTGTTGAAATGATACTAACGTGGGTACTTGCATTGAAGATGCCTTCCAGTTTGTTTAAAGTTGATCGCAGTTTTTCTGAAGCGATCTTTTCTTTAGTGATATCAGTTATTTGAGAAACAAAATGTAAAGGTCTGCCTTTATGATCCCGAACCAGTGATACGGCAAGTTTGATGAATACGATCGATCCGTTCTTATGGAAATACCTTTTTTCCATATGATAAAATTCGCGTTGCCCGGCAACCAGCTCATTTAGTAGATTTAAGTCGCTATTTAAATCGTCTGGATGGGTAATATCCTGAAATGTTAGTTTCCTGAGCTCTTCTTCGGTATAGCCTATAATATTACAAAGACTTTTGTTTACACTTAGCCAGTTACCGTTTATATCCAGAATTGCCATCCCAATGGCGGCATGTTCAAAACTGCCACGAAATGTTTGCTCACTAATACGCAACTTCTTTTCTGCCTGAAGCCGGTGATTAATATTATGCATGGCTACTACCGCTCCATCCAGGTTGCCATCATGATCGAAAAGCTGAACACCATTTACCGAAACTGTAATTTCTTCTCCGCGAACTGGTCGTATTCTAATGACTTCATTAGCGATTGACCCGTTATTGAATGCTTTGATAAGTGGTATTTCGTGCTGTTCCAGAGCTCGCGTGCCATCGGCATTGTACAAGCCGTAATGCATGGAAAGTTCTTCTTTAGGAACAGGTTTAGCTGGTAGGCCATGCCAATCTTTAGTTGCCTTGTTGAATAATGTAAGATTACCCTTAGCATCACAGGCTACGATCCCTACTTCAACGCTTTCCAGAACTTTTTCCATTAGTTCCTGCTTTCGGTGGTTTTCAGCCTCACTATTCTTAATATCAGTAATATCTGCGGTATGCATGATGATACCTCCAATTCGATTTTCAGAATTATACCAGGGTCTTACCTCCCAGGTGATCCAGTTTTTTGAGCCATCTGCACGAACAAAACATTCTTCATCCATGCTGTGTATCGCACCGCTAAGACATTCCTGATGTATTTTCTTCCAATCCTCTCCAATTTCAGGAAAGATCTCGTAATGTGATTTTCCAACCACATCGATATTTTCAATATGATAGTCCTTTAACCAGCGTTTTGAAACAGCAATATATTTTAGATCATTATCGAACATGGCTATTGCAGAAGGAGCCTGTTCTATAAACAACCTTTTGAGTTCAAACCTTTTTTTCATCTGGCTGATCTCCTCGCTGCTCGTTCCACCAGCTATATTATCAGACAATTGCTGAATAACATTCTGCTTCTGTTCTTCCAGAGCAAAGATGAGTGCACCGTCAGGTAACTGAATAACCTTATAAGAAAACTTTCTGAAGTGACCTCTGGATGTTTTGAGTCTTATTTGACCGGACTTCTCGGGATCCTGTTTAATTTTTAAAATTAACTCTTTCCAGTTCGAAAACTTAAGATATTCCTCGGCTTTGCTTTTTTTCAGTATATGTGATGGAGGAGCGAATCCCAGGTATCGCAAGATTTGAATATTGAGCCAGATGTAATCTGGTTCTTCCGGTTTATATATCAAAAATCCATGCAAGCCATACTTTTGAACAAATTCAAAAACATGAGGTTCTTGCATAATTAATGAGATTTCATGTTCTCTCACGTTCTGCATAGGTCATAGATTGTAATAGATTGGGGGAATCCATTACTGCAATTAAGATATTTTCTTCGGTTTAAGCAACAGTAAACTTTTAAAAAGCACGAATTTTGGTATTAATTGGTTGATTCAGGTTAAACTTATATTTGGTTCATATTGCAGTATACCGTCTGGAATTCGAAAGAATAACAGTTCTTACTGATCATATTTAGGATAGATTTAGCTCAGGTCTAAGCGAAGAGGTTAGTCAAATTTCAGTAATATTGAAGCATGAAAAACAGATATTGGATTGTGCTTGTTCTCGTGGCGGTTCTCGTAGTCACTTACTTTACCGGACCAGTTCCCGAGGAACCTGAATACGATCTACAGCTTCCTAAAATAGCTTCCAGTCTAACCGAACTGGAAGATCCTATTAACGATAGCGAATCTATAAAGCCAACACGTAAGAATAACCAGGCTCGCATAGAATGGTATGGAGAAACACCTGGCAAAACAGAATATAGCATCATTTATCTCCATGGTTTTGCAGGTAGTTATAGAGATGGTTATCCAGTAAATAAAAATATTGCTAAGAAATTAAATGCAAATATTTACTATGCTCGCTGGGCAGGTCACGGTCTTGAGCCTCAGGCAAGTCTGGATGATTTTAACGGAGAGAATGCCTGGAAATCTGCAAAGGAAGCTTTAGCCATAGGTAAACAGATTGGAGAAAAGGTGATTATAATGAGTACATCTACTGGCGGAACTTTGGCGTTTAAGCTTGCTGCTGAATATCCTGAGGACGTTTATGCACTCATTAATATGGGGCCAAATCTCGAGGATGATCAACCTGGTACTTTTGTGCTGAGTACTCCGTGGGGTTACGAGATTGCGAGCTTAATAAATTTTGGGGACAACAGGAAAATTGAGCATGAACAACGAATCGCTACCCAGTACTGGGATACGATTTATCCATCCCGGGCTCTCGTAGATCTTCAGGTTCTCGTCGAAACCACAATGATACCGGAGACTTTTAAGAAGGTGCATTGTCCTGTATTGACCCTATATTATCATAAGAACTTTATCCAGGAAGATGAACATGTAGAGGTAGATATCTATGAAAATATTCATAAATTACTGAGTACTCCAGACTCAATGGTAGTTTTGAAACCACTGGCCACCCCGGAAACCCATTTCGTAGGAAGTGATATCAAATCGAAGGATACCGAGATCGTTGAGAAAGCCATTGAAGAATTTCTAAGAAATAAACTGGATATAAATATTTAATGAATAGTTTTCAGCAGTGAAATGATAAAACGATCAGACTAAAGTTTAGTAAAAGATCAATCCAAAAAAAGCCTTACTTTTGTTTTAATCTACAACCAGTTTTATGAGCCGCAAAGTTCTTTTAGACTCAAATCAACTTGATATCATTCTTCACAGGTTGGCCTGTCAATTAGTAGAAAAGCATACAAATTTCGAAGATACCGTACTTATAGGAATTCAGCCTCGTGGAATATATGTTGCTGAAAGGATTATCAGCATTTTGAAAGATGAGTATGGATTGGATCATTTGAAAACTGGTCAGCTTGATATTACTTTTTACCGCGATGACTTCAGAAGAGGAGAGAAACCTCTGGAAGCGAATAAGACTAGAATAGATTTTGTAGTAGAGGATAAGAATGTAATTTTTATTGACGATGTTCTTTATACCGGCCGAAGCATAAGAGCGGCGTTGACCGCTATCCAATCCTTCGGAAGACCGCTCGAAATTGAATTATTAAGCTTGATAGACAGGCGGTTCAGCAGACATTTACCAATTCAGCCAGATTACACCGGAAGACAGGTAGATGCTATCAATGATGAGAAAGTGAAAGTAAGCTGGAAAGAACAGGATGGAGAAGATGCGGTTTATTTAATTGCAAAAGACTTGGATCATGAGTAGTGAATTAAGTGTAGATCACTTATTGGGAATCAAATATCTTCAGCAGGAGGATATAGAATTAATATTTAAGACGGCAGATCATTTTAAGGAAGTGATCAACAGACCAATCAAAAAAGTTCCTTCTTTAAGAGATATTACCATCGCGAACCTCTTTTTTGAAAATAGTACACGAACCAGACTTTCTTTTGAACTAGCGGAAAAAAGGCTTAGTGCAGATGTTATAAATTTTTCTGCAGCTTCCTCTTCAGTAAATAAAGGTGAAACTCTAATTGATACCGTAAATAATATCCTTTCAATGAAAGTTGATATGGTGGTTATGAGACATCCCAACCCCGGCGCTGGAATATTTCTTTCAAGACACGTAAACGCCAGTATTATTAATGCCGGAGACGGGGCGCATGAGCATCCTACCCAGGCCTTGCTTGATTCGTACTCTATTCGAGAGAAGCTTGGTGATGTAAGCGGCAAAAAAGTTGTGATCGTGGGAGATATTCTTCACAGTCGGGTAGCCCTTTCCAATATTTTCGCATTGAAACTTCAGGGCGCGGAAGTCAAAGTGTGTGGGCCCAAAACCTTGCTGCCAAAGCATATTGAATCTCTGGGTGTAAAGGTTGAACCGAATCTGAAAAAAGCTCTGGAATGGTGCGATGTAGCCAACATGTTGCGCGTGCAAAATGAACGCATGGATATTAGTTACTTTCCAAGTACCCGGGAATATGTAAAACAATTCGGGTTGAATAAAAAATTGCTGGATAGTCTCAATAAAGAAATTGTAATCATGCACCCCGGACCAATAAACAGGGGAGTGGAGATCACCAGCGACGTGGCAGATTCTGAACATGCGATCATACTTGATCAAGTGCAAAATGGGGTTGCGGTGAGAATGGCTGTAATTTATTTGCTCGCATCCAAAATCAAACAATAAAAGAAATTATGAAAAGAACCGAAAAGGAGAATTATATACTTATCTCTGCTGAAAATGCAGAACTCACAGACTTTACGAGTCAGTTAACCAAGCATCATCAGGATTTTGAGTCTTCAAACATCATTGTGGATTTAAGTAAGCATAAGGATTTAGAAAACCAGCAACTGCTGGCTTTTTTAGAGGTTTCCAATTTACATACAGAATCAAAGAAAAGTTTTGTGATCGTTAATGATGCATTGGGAATAGATGAATTACCGGAAGAATTAATCGTAGTCCCAACATTGCAGGAAGCAGAGGACATGATACAGATGGACGAGATTCAGCGTGATCTTGGATTTTAAAAATGGGTAACAGCCAGTTAAAAATTACGATCCTTGGCTGTTATGCCGCTACTCCCAGAAGTTTCACTAATCCAACTTCACAAGTTCTGGAGATTAAAAATCATCTTTTTCTTATTGATTGTGGTGAAGGCACTCAGGTTGCCCTGCGTAAAAATAAAATTAAGTTCTCCAGGATCAAACATATATTTATCTCGCATCTTCACGGTGATCATGTCTTTGGACTGGTAGGACTTGTTTCTACATTTTCTTTACTAAACCGGGAATCTGAACTTCATATTCATGGACCCAAAGGCATCAAAAAGTTTATTACAGTACAACTTCAATTAAGCGGAGCCTGGACTAAATACCCATTAATTTTCCATGAACTGAGTTCCAGGGAATCTGAGGTTGTTTTGGAAGATGAAGATGTTACAGTGAGCACTATTCCTTTGAAACATAGAGTCTATACCAATGGATTCTTATTTAAAGAAAAAATAGGTGATCGAAAGCTACTTATAGATGAAGCCCAGCAAAGAAACATTCATTATACGCTATTTAAAAGTTTAAAAAAGGGCAAGGATGTCACTTCGGAAGATGGCATCCTGGTAAAAAACAATTTGGTCACAGAAGATCCTGCAGCACCTCTATCCTATGCTTTTTGTAGTGATACGATGTATAATTCTGAAATGGTTCCATTGATCCAGGAAGTGACTGCTCTTTATCATGAATCAACCTTTCTCGAAAGCGAAGCCGCACTCGCTGCTCCTACTAAGCATAGCACCGCTAAACAAGCTGCTGAAATTGCTAAATCTGCCCGAGTAGGTAAGCTCATTCTTGGTCACTATTCTACTCGCTATGGCGATATTAATAAATTTAAAGAGGAAGCATTTACTATTTTTACAAATGTAATTTTAGGCGACGACGGACAGGAAATAGTCGTTGAATAACACATTAATATTTCTTCCAATAGTTCTTTAATTGACATATCTCCAGATAATTAGCTGTAAATTCCTACAGTTTATGTTAAAATATTGATATAATTAGTCGTATTTAAAGTGACTGATGTTTTTCATCGATATAATATGTACATTTATCATCCCAATCTAAATGAACCTCTATTATGACGAAATTTTATTCACCCGGACTAATCTTGATTTTATGTACTCTGTTTCTTACATCTTGTTCTAAGGACAATTCTGGAGATGATGTAACCGGGTATGATCAAACTGTAACCAGTCGTGCTTCTTATGAATACAGCGCCCTGGAAGTTGAGATTTTAGAAGATCTTAATATTTACAGAAAAGCTAATGGGTTGAGTGAATTACTGCCGCTAGCTGAAGGTTCAGTTGAATCTGAAGATCATAATTACTATATGATAGATGCAGGTGCAGTTAGTCATGATAACTTTTCTGATAGAGCTTCCTATTTGATGAATGCAGTAGGTGCGAGCAAGGTAGGAGAAAATGTAGGTTATGGATATAGAACTTCTGAAGCAGTAATTAATGCATGGCTAAAGAGTAGAGGGCACAAAGACAACATTGAAGGGAATTATACTCATTTTGGAATTTCTGTTAGACAGGATGCTGAAGGGAAAAATTATTTCACGAACATATTTGTAAAAAAATAGAATAATACATACACCCCCCAAATCTAAAAGGGAACAGGCTAGAGGCTGTTCCCTTTTTTATTATCTCAATAAAATTTTAGCTACAATAAATCAAAATTCAACTATTGAATCACAGCTGGAATACGATCGATATACATTTCCTGAAAGTCGGCTTTATTCATCCCGCTTTCACCAAGAAGCTCAATTTCCATCCTGTTTACTCTTGACTTGGAAATACTGGATCGTCCCAGAATGCTATTGATGGCAACTTCCAGAAGAGGTTCTGAAGGTTCGCCAAGAACTCCAAGATTATTTAGATCCTCTATATACTCTACATCCGGTTGTAATCCATTAATGTAATCTGAATTACCATCTACATTAATCGATTTGAATACTAATGGCTGCATAGCATACGTATGGTTTTCACTAGCACCTTCTCTTGTGTAGTCATCGCTATCGTAGAGAGTTACTGAAGCCTGGAATTTTCCTACCGTACGATCTCCTATCTGGTTCACGGTAATATATGGATCAAGGCCGTTGATGATAAGTTCGCTGGCAGATGCACTGGATCTTGATGTTAGTATATAAACTTCAGATAAATTTAAGCTGTTTATCGATGAACCACTTCTAACATTTCTATCAAATCTATTTAATAAAGCTTCAGGATTCTGAGCTTCATAGTAGGTTTGATATTTATCGTTCCACTGTTCCTTCATAAAAATCTCGCCTTCAAATTGTCCGGTGATCATACTGGCCAGATCAACAGCCGATTCTACAGAACCACCACCATTGTACCTTAGATCTACCACCAAGTCTGTAACACCATTTGCCTGAAATTCTGCGAATGCTGCATTGAGATCATCATCGAAGCTTGCCGTAAAGCTATTGTACATCAGGTAGCCGATTTTTCTACCATCTATATTCAGCGTTTTAGCAATATATACCGGGTTTTCGGTATATGTATCATCAGTTAGATTTACAACCTGATCTGTTACAATGATCTGGTTGTCCTGCACGTAAGCTGCATTAATACTAAAACTATCCTGACCTATAAGTTCCATGAAATTTGAAGAGGTCAATTGCTGACCATCAATTTCAGTGAAAACAGTACCACGGGTCAAACCTGCTTCGTCTGCAGATGTTCCAGGCAATACATATCGTATAAAACCGAATACAAAATCTGAATTAGAGATCTGCCCAATACCATACTGGATACCAGTAGCTCCACTCATTCCTTCAAATCTTTCCTCAAGTTCATTATAATCATCAGTTATAAAGCTAAATCTGTCAAAATCTGCAGTTAGATCATCAAAGAGAGATTCTGGTGAAGAAGCATCTACCAGAAATTCTGTTTTTTCCGTAGATGATGAGAAGTAATTATCTGCAAGTTCCGGCACATCCTCCTTATATAAATAGATCTCGTTTAAACCATTATATACAAAACTTTCTACCTCTATCGCTTCGTGTACAGGTTCTTCGTTCTCATCGATAACATTCTCGGGAAGATTGGGGTTTCTTTCAGTAGGTGTTACCTCTTTCTCGCAGGAAGCAAGGATTCCAAAGCTAAAAAGAAATATCACTAATTTACTTTTTATATTCATGTGTTTCATTCTTATGTTGGTACAAGTTGTAAAACTCACTAATTGTGCCAATATCGTCCATTAATCTTTACGAATATTAATGAAATACGGTTCAATTTTAGACTCCAGATAATAAAATGACTAATGAGTAGGATGAGATTCTACCTAGGAGAATAAAAATAGTGATTTAATGGGGCTTGATACTTTAGGAAATAAGTTCAACAAGCGTTAAATACCTTCCATGATAGAACTTTTTATCTAAATGTTTTAATTGAAACCTATAAAATCGAAAAAGGTTCAGGCTAGAGGCTGAACCTTTTTCTTTTCAAATCGATTTGTTGGGGTCGATTTATTTATCATATCAACCTTTGTCGATACCCCAGCTTCGATTCTGGTAGGGTCTTAAAATATCTTATTCTTGTTCTTTCATTTCAACAACACTAAACATAGATCGTCTGTTTAGTTGATGATCTTTTTCTGAACATCTGTCACAGTCTATAGCCGGTTTATTCTCACCATATCCTTTGTATTCCTGAATTCTATTTTCGGCTATACCATTAGCAACCAGGTAGTCGAAGGTTGACTTAGCTCTACGTTCGGCCAGTTTTACGTTATAAGCATCTGTCCCTCTACGATCTGTATGAGAACCAATTGCTATTACAAGTTCTGGATACTCATCCTGCATTAGTGCTACAAGTTTATCCAGTTCTTGTGCGGCATCTGGTCTAATATTCGATTTGTCGAAATCAAAATATATATTGTCAATTTCAGCCAGGTATTCAACATCTTTAATAGGGTTTAGCTGAATATCATATTTTAAGGTATCAGTTTCATCAGTCTCTCTCGTATCTATCGTTCCATTGAAAGTTTCGTATTTGATCTCTTTGGCTTCCACTGGAAATTCTAAATCCCGGTCAATTTGAGTTTCGTAATAACCATCCTCATTTGTTTCGAGAAATGCAAGTTCCTCACCATTTTCATCCATGATCCTCACAGTTGCAGAACTTATTGGATTTCCATTTACAGCGTCAGATACTATACCTGCAACCACTAAAGGGTTCATCTTATTAAAAACGAAAATATTGTCATCATCTCCTTCGCGGTTACTTGAGATATAACCTTCCTTGGAATCTTCAACCTGGAAATAAGCGAAGTCATCAAGACTACTATTAATGGTCTCTCCTAAATTCTCTACAGTATCACTATCTTCTTCTAATCTGAAGATATCGAACAAACCTAATCCGGCATGTCCATTAGAAGAGAAATAAAGAGTACCATCGGTATCCATAAACGGGAAGGTCTCATCAAATTCTGTATTTACCGGAGCTCCAAGGTTTTCTGCAGGCCCATATGTGTTATCTTCATTGATCGTTACTTTATAGATATCTGTTCCGCCATTGCCATTAGGCATATCTGAAGTAAAATATAGTGTTTTGCCGTCTCGAGATAGTGAAGGGTGACCAATGGAATATTCATTGCTGTTGAAAGGTAATTCCTTTACATCTATCCATGAACCATTGGAACTGGTAGCTGAATATAATTTCAAGTGATTCGTTTTATCCTTATCTCTTTTTCCTTCTTTATTTCCGAGGTAATTATTTCTGGTAAAATATATAGTACTGCCATCTGGAGAAACTACTGCTGGACCGTCGTGAAGTGTCGTATTTATATCACCTTGAACACCCATAATGTTCCCTGTTTCTGAATCCATCACATAAATATTCAGAAATGGTTCACCGTTCCAGCTATACGTTTTCTCTTTTACATCTACATCCTGAGCTCTGGCGGAAACAAAATAGATCGTTCCATCCATCTCGAATACTCCAAAATCACTGACTTCAGAATTAAAATCTGCTTGCTGAAGTTTGTAAGTTGCCATACTCTTATATTCATCCTTATTCAGCATGGTTTGTATTCCATCAGAATTTCTTCCTGTTTCGAGGTAACGTTTTAAGAAAGTTCTGGACTCATCGTATCGCTTCACTCCACGAAGAGCCTGTGCATATTTGTAGTAATATTCTGGAGAGATGGTAGTGTCTTCAATAACGTCTCCATAATAGAAAACGGCATTTTCCGGACTACGTAGCATCATATAGGCATCACCCAGGCGAGTAGAGTTATAAGTAACATTGTAGTCATCTTCTATAAGTTCTTTATAAACTTCAGTAGCTTCAAGATAAGCGAAGTTTTTGTAAAGCCTGTCTGCTTTTTTTTGTTTTCCACTTTGAGCCTGCATCCCAAGGGAACAGATAAAGATAGAAAGGAAAAATATGTAGTAGTTTTTCATAATCTATAGACTTTAGTTAGAAGAAACGTGGAGATTTATATCTGGTATTTTTAAATCTGAATTCGTAAATAAGAATGAATTCATGAGAGCCTGAAGTATATGGCTGAATATCAGACACAGAGTATTCATAGGCATAACCCGCTCTGAAGCCTGGAAACAACTGTACATCCAGAAAAGCTCCAATGGCATCATCTATTCTATAATTTGCTCCCAGATAAAACTTTTCATCAAAAATTGCCGTAGCAGTCAAATCTACTGAAAGCGGTGCTCCCTGAGTGGCCTTTACCAGGGTAGAAGGACGTAGTTTCAGGTTGTCACTAAGATCAAACACATATCCGGCAGTTAGGTAATAGTGTACCTGCTCCAATGCTCTAAACTCTTCCAGCTCATTATTGTCTTTATTGATCAATTTAGGTGCAGACAATCCAACATACCAGTTCTGAGCTGATAGATATGCTCCAGCGCCAAAGTTTGGTGTCCACCTGTTAAAATCATCCGCAAAGAATGGATCTGTTCCAATCGTTGGATCATCAAGTCCATAGTAATAAGCACCAGCTTTAAGGCCCAGTCGAAGAGAAACATCTGCACTAAGATCTACTCTATAGGAAAAGTCACCATACACAAAGGTTGTGTTTTCGTCCCCAATCTTATCATTGATGACTGAAAGCCCTAAACCGATCTTATCATTTCGCAATGGAGAATTGATGGACAAGGTCTGGGTTACCGGTGCTCCATCTACGCCAACCCATTGATTACGGTTAAGGGCAGTAATGGAGAATCCGTCTCTGCTACCAGCATATGCCGGGTTGATGGAAACCGTGTTATACATGTATTGAGTAAACTGAGGGAGCTGCTGCGAAAATCCTGGGGCCGCAGCAAATAGCATTAATATAATTAGATAAACTTTTTTCATGGTTTCCCTTTTTTATTTAGTTCCTAAGTAAATATAACCTTGAATTGGTTCGAAGTTACCTTCTCTTATTTCCAGAACATAAAAGTATGTTCCTGATGGCAATTGATTTGAGCTTGTGAATGACGAGTCGGAGTATCCATCCCAGTTATTCTGGTAGTTTTTAGCATCGAAAACCTTGGCACCCCATCTATTAAATATCTTAAGATCGTATGTGAATCCACATGCAATATCCGTGTCGATAGTAAAGAAATCGTTGATGTTATCACCATTCGGAGTTACTGCTTTAGAGATGCTATCTCTTACATCTTGAACACTACAGTCCAAAACAACACAGTCATCGTTGATCATTACGGTTACGAATGTACTTTGAGGACAGTTCCCCTCGATTTGCAATTCGAAAGTATAGGTTCCAAGTTCCAGAGATCCCGGAGTAATAAATCTGTTATCCAGCGCACCTGTGTTATCGGTATCAATCCAGTTTCCAACATCTTCATTATCTGCAATTAGATCAAAAAGATTGAAAGCTGAATCATCGATACAAAGATCAACCACTCCATTATCGATTAGTACAATATCTTCAGCAACTGGTTCTGCCAGCACGATCGTAGTAAGATCAGATAGTTGACCAAACTCATCCTGAGCAACCACATCATAGGTTCCCGGACTTAAGTTTGTAAATACTCCGTTCGCCTGGTAGGTTTCACCATCTATGCTATAAGTTAATCCATTTTGAACATCTACCGTGATCGTTCCAGTTGGTTCTGAACAGCTCGGTTGTACCACATCTACTTCAGGAGCAGCCGGTGGAGCAGGAGTAGGTTCTTCTTCAACGGTCACTGTAAAGCTACATTCTGAAGTATTTCCAGAAGCATCAGTCGCTTCAAAAGTGATCGTGGTCACACCTAGAGGAAACTCTTCACCTGAAGCAATTCCACTAGTCATAGTGATGGTCTCTCCAGAACAGTTATCGGTCGTTTGAGCCATATTGTACTCTACAATGCTGCTTTCTATTCCGAAGCCAACTGTCACTGTGATATTCTCAGGACACTCGACAACAGGAGCTTGATTATCTATCACCATTACAGTGAAAGTAGAAGTGGCGGTATTTCCGTTATTATCGGTCGCGGTGTAAGTCACAGTTGTAGTTCCTACCGGAAACTCACTTCCGGATTCCATACCTTCAGTCAAAGTAACTTCGGCTAATTCGCAATTATCTGTAGCAGTAGGAGCTTCATAGGTTACAACAGCACCACATATTCCGGTATCATTGTTTACAGTGATATTCTCTAAGGCTTCAAGTTCCGGTGCCTGATCATCGGTAACAGTAATATCGAATGAACATTCAGAAGTATTTCCTGCAGCATCGGTAACAGTAAATGTTACAGTTGTTGTTCCTACAGGGAAGGTTTCTCCTGAAGCCAGGCCAGCAGTTTGAGATACCGTAAATTCTCCAGAATTATCAGATCCCTGAGGTGTGTTAAATTCAACGACAGCACCACAAATATCCTCATCATTGCTTATTTCGATATCATCCTGGCAAACGATCGTTGGATCTTCGTTGTCTTCAACCGTTACAGTAAAGCTACACTCTGAAGTATTTCCAGCAGCATCGGTAGCAGTAAAGGTTACCGTGGTAGTTCCAATTTCGAACTGAGATCCGGAAACAGGACCTCCAGTTTGCTCTACAGTGACTGAACAATTATCTGTAGCAGTAGCATCTGCAAAGTTTACGATCGCAAAGGATTCTCCAGTTGCTGTTCCAACAGTCATGTTTTCAGGACAGCTAATTGCCGGAGCTTCATTATCTACTACAGTTACTGTAAAGCTTTCTGTAGTTGTATTACCAGAAACATCGGTTACAGTATAAGTAACGGTCGTAGTTCCAACCGGGAACTCAGATCCTGAAGTTAGACCTTCGGTCACTTCCACAGATTCCAGTTTACAATTATCGGTTGCTCCAATCATTCCGAAATTAACAACAGCACCACATATTCCAGCGTCATTATTTAAGGTAATATCATTCATTTCTTCCACTACAGGAGCTTCAGAATCTGTTACGATCACATCGAAGCTACAGAAGCTGGTATTTCCAGCAGCATCAGTTGCTGTAAAGCTTACGGTGGTAGTTCCAACCGGGAATACTTCTCCGGAAGCAGGACCAGAAGTTTGCTCGATCGTTGCATTTCCTGAATTATCAACTATTTCCGGTAAGCTGAATTCTACAACGGCTTCACAAATTCCAGGATCATTCTCCTGGTTAAGAGTATCCGGACAGGCGATCTCAGGTCCTTCAGTATCATTTACGAAAACGATTACCGTAGCCGTATCTGTTCCACCATTATTGTCTGATATAGTATATGTGAAGGTATCTTCACCTGTAAAGCTCTCGTTTGGAGAATAAGTTACCGTTCCATCCTGATTTATTACTACTGAACCGTTCTCCGGATTTGTAGTATTAATCACGGTCAGTTCGTCACCATCTATATCGGTGTCATTATCTAAAACTGTAATTGTTACCGGAACTTCCTGATCTGTAGTGGCAGTATCATTATTCGCAACAGGTTCATCATTAACCGGTGTAATTGTAACAACTACAGTAGCGGTATCTGTTCCACCGTTACCATCAGAGATTGTGTATTCAAAAGTATCAGTTCCGTTGAAGTTTTCATTCGGAGTATAAGTTACTGTTCCGTCAGTATTGATTACTGCAGTACCGTTTCC
>NZ_JBNJLI010000011.1:0-26592 GCF_051195275.1 Christiangramia sp. 3-2217-3z
ATACGAAGAAAGGGTTCAACTTTAGATAAAAGTTAAACCCCTTTATTTAGAACTTACACACTTTACGGGATAGTGTCCGCAATTGCGGGACTTTTTTTCTTTTATATAGTACCATATAGTACCTGAATTAAACTGTTTCAGGTCTTGTTTGTGGCTTTTGAATATCTTCTTCCACTTCTATTTCTGCAAGATATCTTTCTGCATCCAGTGCTGCCATACATCCTGTTCCAGCAGCAGTAATTGCCTGTCTGTAAACCTTATCCTGAACATCACCGGAAGCAAAAACTCCTGGGATATTAGTTCTCGTGGTCTTGCTCTCGGTAATCACGTAACCAGTTTCATCCATATCTAACCAACCTTTGAAAATATCGGTATTTGGTTTATGTCCAATAGCAACAAAAAATCCTGTAATATCGATTTCTTCCTTCTGTCCAGTCTGGTTATTCACCATTCTAAGTCCTTCGACTACCTGCTCACCAAGAATCTCATCTACTTCAGTATTATAACGAAGATCAATGTTCTTGGTAGTTTCCACACGATGCTGCATTGCTTTAGAAGCTTTCATATAGTCCTTACGAACCAGCATGGTCACTTTATTACAAATATTAGATAAGTAAGTAGCTTCTTCCGCAGCGGTATCACCACCACCTACTATAGCAACATCCTGACCTTTATAAAAGAACCCATCGCATACTGCACATGCAGATACTCCTCCACCTCTAAGCTTTTGCTCACTAGGTAGACCTAAATACTTGGCAGTTGCACCGGTAGATATAATTACACTTTCAGCTTCGATCCAGGTCTTATTGTCTACAAGAGCTCTGTGGATCCCTCCTACTTCTTTTGAAAAGTCAACTTCAGTGATCATTCCAATTCTCACCTTTGTTCCAAAACGTTCAGCCTGCTGTTGCAGATCCATCATCATTTTTGGACCATCGATACCTTCAGGATAACCTGGGAAATTGTCAACTTCCGTGGTGGTAGTTAACTGTCCGCCTGGTTCCATTCCGGTATACATAACTGGTTTCATATCTGCCCTTGCGGCATAGATCGCTGCTGTATAACCCGCAGGACCTGAACCTATGATCAGGCATTTTATTCTTTCGATAGTATCACTCATGTCTTTTGGTTTTCTATGTTATAAAAGTAGGTAGTTTGTGCTAAAACTTACAAAAATAGATACTAACTTAATCTATATCTAAATAGGAAGCTAAAATAAGCACGAAACTATCACTCAATCAGGCAAATTTAAAAGATAAAACTACCTTTGCCAAGTATGGAAATAAGTTTGTTTAGCATCCTGGATATCCTCGGTACGATCGCATTCGCGATTTCCGGTGCTTTATCTGCCATGAACCGTAGACTTGATCTCTTCGGTATCTTTATAATTGCTTTCGTTACAGCTATTGGCGGTGGAACTGTGCGGGATATTCTAATTGGAGATACCCCGGTTACCTGGATGGAAAATATCATGTACATATATCTCATTGGTATCGTAACAATTCTGGCGATCGTCTTCAGAAATAAGCTGAATTATTTAAAGAAATCACTTTTTCTATTTGATACCATAGGACTTGGTGTATTTACCATTACCGGAGTGGAAACCGGAATACAGAACGGTCTTGATCCAATAATTTCTGTAGCACTTGGCGCCATGACTGGAACGTTTGGTGGTGTTCTACGGGACATTCTCTGTAATGAAATTCCGGTGATCTTTAGAAAAGAGATCTATGCAACCGCCTGCCTTATTGGAGCGCTTGCCTATGTCACTCTTTACGACCTGGGAATGAATGCGGACGTAATTTACCTCGCTACAGCGCTTACAGTAATTAGCATAAGACTTGTTGTTGTAAAATATAAAATCACACTTCCCTCCTTCTATCCTACTTCCCCCGGAAGTTCAAGAATAAGATAAACCCCTCATACTCCTCTGGTTATCAATAGTTTCAGTATATTTATAGTATACTTTTGATGAATGACCAGGCAAGCGAAGATCATTATTGTTGAAAACAACATTCCCATGGCTGCAAAGTTATCTTTACGGCTTAATAAACTGGGCTATCAAATCACAGGTATATTCTCTAGAGCAAAAGATGCGCTTAATTTTATAGAACAGGATGCACCAGATCTTATTCTGATGGAAGATCATCTTAAAGGTCAGCTGAATGGGTTTGAATCCAATAAGTCAAAGGGGGATCATTCAGTTCTGTATTTCAACGGAAGTAAAACAAAGTCACTTCAGAAGTTAATTTTCCATAAACTGAAAGATCAGAAACAATTCTTTAAAGAGGAGATTTCAGAATCGCTAGAAAAATTACGAAAGAAGCCAGCGAAAACGGACTGTCAACTTATTCTGAAAGACCGGATCTTTGTTCGCTGCCAGGATACCATGGTAAGAATTTCGCTTGATGATATTCACTATATCGAAGCAGACCGCAATTATTGCAAGGTATATTCCAGGAATAAGAAATTTCTGCTGGTTTGTTCCCTGAAAGAAGTCAATGATAAAATTACCGATAAACGTTTTTTAAGAATTCATCGATCGTATATTGCCAATCTCTCCCATATCGATGAGATAGGAAGCAATCATGTCCTCATCGCTTCTCATACACTTCCTCTGAGTAAGAACATGAGAATAGAGCTATTTCAACATTTACAGGTCATATAGCGTTGTAACTCATCCTCCTTATCTTTAAATTTTTTCTCTTCGGAAACTTTTTAGCTACGCCCGGACAGTTTTAGCCTGGTTACGTCCAAAACCTACTCATATACAATGGATTACTTGCTAAATTCAAGGTTATTAACCATAAAAAACCAGACCAAATGAAATTACTACGATCCTTTTCGATTCTCCTGACTCTTTCGCTATGTTCCACAAGTCTATTGACCGCGCAGAATGATAATTATCAAATGTATGTTGTTCACAAAGATCGCGTTAAAGACGGTATGATGGATAAGCATATTGAAGCCGACAAAGCCTTACTGAAAGCTGCTAAAGAGCACAATATGGATGGAATGGAATGGCTGGCATTTCAGGCAGATGATAATCGCCTAATGTACCTCACTGAAATTGACAATTTTGCGGAACTGGATAAAAATCCTTTCAAAGACCTGCAGGAAAAAAT
Organism: Christiangramia sp. 3-2217-3z; assembly: GCF_051195275.1. Lineage (NCBI taxonomy): Bacteria > Pseudomonadati > Bacteroidota > Flavobacteriia > Flavobacteriales > Flavobacteriaceae > Christiangramia > Christiangramia sp. 3-2217-3z. The sequence continues at coordinate 3,126 of NZ_JBNJLI010000011.1, forward strand.
GGGCGAAGAAGCTTTCGAAAAGCTCTTTGAACCTTTTGCTGAAACTTTTACCAAACACGGAGACTATATTCTAAATCTTGATAAAGAGCATTCCTACATGCCTGAAGGTATGGATCAAAGTATGGAAGGAATGAATTACAGAGAGCTTGTGTTTTATCATATTCCTCCAGGAAAAATAGATAAAGCTGTAGAAATGGCTAAAGCTGCCAAGAAACTTTATGAAGATAAAGATTCAAAAGCTTACTACCGACTTTATAGAAGTGGCTTCGGAACTATGGATTCCTATTTTATGGTAGCCGTTTCTGGTAAGGATGCTGCTTCAGTAGAAAAAATGAGAAAAGAGAATGGGGAGTTACTTGGCGAAGAAGGTGAAAAGCTATCTTCAGAAATACAGAAAGTTTTCTCTAAACGTGAAGTTGTTACGGGACATGTAAAACCTGAGATCTCTTACCAGGCTGAAAATTAAGATTATGAAAAATTTATTCATTTTATTTTCATGCATATTTCTACTTATTTCCTGTAATCAGAATAATAAGGAGGAAGAAAAGATCCGGTACACGCAAGATTCAGAACAGATCAATACTTTTAAAAATGTTCTGCAGAATTATGAGAACGGAGAATGGGATGAGTATCAATCCCACTTCGCAGACAGCGTAGAACTTTTTTATAATAGTCGGGAATCAATAGATGTATCTGCCGCGGTAGCTATGCACAAGCAGAATAACTCGGCACTTTCTTCCTATGATTTCGTGGATTCTGAAAATGAATTTGAAATGGTGGTGACAGATGCCGGGGAAACCTGGGTTAATTTCTGGGGAGAATGGGAAGGTACAATCGCAGAAAACGATTCAATGATCGTGATCCCGGTGCATATAACCGCCAGATTTCAGGATGGAAAGATCGTAAAGGAATATCTCTATTTCGATAATGCCGGAATGAACGATGCTCTTAGAATGCTGGAAGAATCGAGAAGCATGCAGGATTCCATCGAGTAGTAATTTGTAGACAGGAACCTCAAAGTTCTAAAGGAGTGTTTTAGCAAAGTCTGCTGATATTAGTAATATAAAATCATCAATATCTATATAGACAATGAATATAATATCTTTAAAGTATTCAGGAATTCAGGTTTTTACCTTACTCTTCCTGTTTTCAGTAATAAAAATACATGCACAGGATGCGATAAAGATCGATCCTGAACATTACAAAGTAGAACTTGAAAATGACCAGGTTAGAGTTCTTCGAATTAACTACAATGCCGGGGAGTCCTCAAAAATGCATACGCATCCTGAAGGAGTAGCCGTGTTTCTTACCGAGCATACTGCGAGTATGAAAACCGGTGAGGGAAAGACGCTTAAAATGCAGGGAAATAGCGGAGATGTTTTATGGGTGGACAAAACCAAACACGAACCTATGAACATTGGTGATACCTCGTTTAAAGTAATTCAGATAGAACTAAAGAACAATACCAAAGCAGCTGGTAAAAAAAGTCTGCACTTATTCAAGCTTCCGGATGATGTTAGTGAGAAGCAAGTAAGTGATTTCCTTAAGGAAATGAATCATGCGATTAGTGAAGAAGGATACCCGGAAGCCGGTTATCATTTGTATAAAATCGCAGAGAATAATGATTACAGCTATTTTATGGAAGGTGTCTGGCCAGATTCAGCTGCCTATGATAAAATCCATAATTCTGAAAAGTGGAAAGCTGTTGCTGAAAAAGGTAAAGAAATGATAGATAAAATTCGGACCCAGGAATTATATATGAAGGCTGAAAAAGTGAATTAGCCAGAGCTTATTTCCAGAGTTTAGATTTAATTAAAAAAGTTGCTGAGATTTAAGATTTCAGCAAGCTTTTTTATGTTATAGTCTATTGATTAATGCGGAAGTTTATCACGTAAAAGTCCGTAAACAAAGGTCCCAAGCATTGCTGCCAGGAAAACTACGATCACGGCTACATAACCTGCACCAATGAGTGTATAAATTGGTCCCGGGCAGGCTCCTGCTAGCGCCCATCCCAATCCAAAAATAATTCCGCCATACATATATTTACTGAAACTTTTTTCTTTTGGCTGAAAAGTGATTGGTTCACCCTGAACATCCTTCATTCCTTTTTTCTTGATCAGTAAAGTCCCAAGTACGCCAATGACTAGAGCTGAACCTATGATTCCATACATATGGAATGACTCGAACCTGAACATCTCGTAGATCCTGAACCAGGAAGCTGCTTCAGACTTGAACATTACAATACCGAACATGATTCCTATTACTAAATATCCTACTACTCTCATCTCTTAAAAAATTAAAGGGAACAACACATGGATCATAAATAATCCACCTATAAAAAATCCAACTACAGCGATCAACGAAGGCAACTGTAAATTACTAAGTCCTGAAATCGCGTGTCCAGAAGTACATCCACCAGCCCATCTAGCACCAAAACCTATCAAAAATCCTCCAATAATAAGGATACTAAGCGCTTTCCAGTCTGTAAGAGCATCAATGTCATATAATTCATCTGGAAGATATGCTTCACCTGCACTGGAAAAACCAAGTTCATTAAGGTTTGCGACCGTATCTGGATTAATGGTCACTGCAGGATCTACGGTTAGAAAGTTCATCGCTATAAAACCACCAATGGCGGCTCCAACGATCACCACAAGATTCCACTTTTGAGCTCTCCAGTTAAAATCAAAAAAGCCGGCAGATTTATCTGCTCCACATATAGTACATAAAGTTCGAAGGTTTGAAGACATTCCAAACTGCTTCCCCATAAAAATGAGGAGAAACATAATGAGTGCGATAAGCGGTCCAGCCACATACCAGGGCCAACCCTGAAAAATTAGATCCATAATTATTTTTTATTGATTGCAAAGATGCGAGAAGTGCACCGATATTTAAGTAACAATGGTTACACTATCTATCATCACAAAAGTTTGCCAGATTTTGTAGTATTTTTTCAGAAAGCCTTACAAGAGTTTGGGACGACCAGCCTGCACTTTTATCGTGGGCGATCACATTATCTCCTTTCTTTATTTCTTCGGAAAGCTCTTTCCCACCATCACCATCGAAGATCCCAAAACTGGAATCCTGCGCTATCCAGTTACTGAAGCTATCAAGTTCAAAAGGAAGCCCCAGGCTGGTATTGATAACAATTTTAGAATTTCCAAACTTCTGAAAATATTCTGAAGTCATTACCTGAGTATTTTTTGGCAAATGGAAGCTTAGTACATCACAGGTTTCCACTAGTTCCGGTAATTCAAGATATTTCAAACCTTTCTTCTCATAATCCTGTTTCCTGGTTTTGCTATGATAGTAAAGATCTGCTCCAAACGGCTTTAAACAATCTGCCAGCAGCTTTCCGGTAGTTCCCAGACCTACAATCCCAATTTTAAGATCGGTTAGCTCCCGGGGCATGTCTTTCCATTGTTTACCAGAATACCCATTTAATAATTGAATCAATTCAGAAATTATAAATTCAGCTACACCAGGATCTCCATAATCGCGAATTCCGCACACTTCGATTCCGTGATCCCGGGCGAACCTCACCGCCACATTTGCAGATTCATCATCGTACAGGCTACAAGCCATTCCTATATACTTTAAGCTGGAACAGCACTCTATGATATTTTCGGTAATCTGAGTATGCCATGACAAAATAATCGCTTCTGCATCACCTATCCTATCTATAATTGTCTGCTCATCTTCCGGGTAATCGTCATATACCTCTACCCCGTTATCTGAAAATTCCTTCAGTTTAGTTATGGACTCCTCGTTCATTTTTGTATGGTCTACCAGAACGATCTTATTGAATTTCATCATTTTCAAATTTCAGTAAAAAATAAATGCTGAATTCCCATTCAGCATTTATATGTAATTTGAAATTCCCTATAACGGGATATTACCGTGTTTTCTATCCGGTCTTAGAACCGCTTTATTTTCAAGTGCACTAAACGCACGTATCAACTTTCTACGCGTATCCTTCGGCATGATCACCTCATCGATGAAGCCACGTTGTGCAGCTTCAAAAGGAGTGGCGAATTTTTCAGCATATTCAGCTTCCTTTTCTGACAGTTTCTTTTCCGGATCCTCTGCTTGTGATATCTCTTTCCTAAAGATAATTTCTGAAGCTCCTTTTGCTCCCATTACCGCAATTTCCGCAGTAGGCCAGGCAAAGTTAAGATCGGCTCCAATATGCTTGGAATTCATTACATCATAGGCACCACCATAAGCCTTCCTGGTGATCACCGTGACTTTAGGAACTGTCGCCTCACTCAATGCATATAACAATTTTGCGCCATGCAGGATGATCCCGTTCCATTCCTGATCTGTTCCCGGAAGGAAACCTGGTACATCAACCAGCACCAATAGGGGAATATTAAAGCAATCACAGAACCTGGTGAATCTCGCTGCTTTTTTGGAAGCGTCTACATCCAGAACTCCCGCAAGACTCATTGGCTGGTTCGCAATGATCCCGACACTACGTCCTCCAATTCGTGAAAAACCAACAATAATATTCTCGGCGTAATCTTTATGAATTTCGAAGAATGAATCCTCATCTATAATACCATGAATGATTTCATGCATATCATAAGGCTTATTGGAACTGTCAGGCACGATACTTTCCAGTATTTCCCTGTGTTCATCGCCTAATTTAAATTCCAGCTTTTCTGGAGCAGTTTTGTTATTCTGCGGCATATAACTTATTAATTGCTTGATATTTTCAAGACAAATGATATCGTTTGCAGCAGTCACATGTGTAACCCCGGATTTTGTAGAATGTGTGCTGGCTCCTCCAAGTTCTTCGGAAGTCACCTCTTCATTAGTTACCGTTTTCACTACGTTAGGACCGGTAACGAACATATAGGAAGTATCCTCCACCATTAGGGTGAAGTCGGTCATAGCAGGAGAATATACAGCTCCACCGGCACAAGGTCCCATAATAGCTGAAATTTGAGGAACTACGCCTGAAGCTTTTACGTTTCTGTGAAATATATCAGCATATCCACCTAGAGATTTTACTCCTTCCTGGATCCTTGCTCCTCCGGAATCGTTTAGTCCAATAAGCGGTGCACCAACCTTTACAGCCATATCCATGATCTTACAGATCTTCTCGGCGTGGGTTTCTGAAAGTGAACCTCCAAAAACCGTGAAATCCTGTGCAAATACATACACCAACCTGCCGTGAATTGTTCCATAACCTGTAACAACCCCATCACCATAGAATTTCTGATTGTCCATTCCAAAGTCGGTAGTACGGTGGGTCACCAGGATGCCTATCTCCTCAAAGGAATTTTCATCCAGAAGATAATCTACGCGCTCTCTGGCGGTAAGTTTCTTCTTTTCGTGTTGCTTGGCTATTCTTTGCTCACCTCCACCCTTGTGGGCTTCAGCAATCTTTTCTTTTAATTTTTCTAGATTCTGACTCATTCGTATGATTCTGAATTATATAGAATTAGTTTGAAGGCAGCCTTAGCTGTTCCTTATCATTTAAATATTGTTTAAGCGCCAGTAATGCTGCCAGTCTGGCTTCCTGTTCTGTTTCTTCTTTCAGCGCATACGGCGAATAATATTTCTTGACAAAATGGGTGTCAAAATCACCGCTTCTGAAAGCATCATGCTGGAAAACGAATTTTCCGAAGGCAAGGGTTGTGGAAACACCTTCCACGATATAATTGTCGATCGCCTTGATCATCACCTCGATCGCTTCTTCCCGGGTTTTACCATAGGTCACCAATTTTGCAAGCATGGGATCATAATAGATAGGTACTTCCATTCCTTCTCCAAAACCATTGTCCATTCGAATTCCTTCACCCTGCGGAATCTGGTATTTCTCAAGGGTTCCCGTACTTGGCATAAAATCTTCCAGAGGATCTTCAGCATAAACGCGGAGTTCCATAGCGTGTCCTTTGATCTTTAAGTCATCCTGGCTAAAAGCAATTGCCTCCCCACGAGCGATCCTGATCTGTTGTTCAACAAGATCCACACCCGTTATATATTCGGTTACAGGGTGTTCTACCTGTAATCTCGTGTTCATTTCCAGGAAATAAAAATTCCTGTTCTCATCGAAAAGAAATTCCACTGTTCCTGCGCCTACATAATCACAGGCCTTGGCAACTTTTACTGCTGCCTCCCCCATTTTTGCCCGCAAGTCATCATCAAGAACCACTGAAGGTGCTTCTTCCACAACTTTCTGATGTCTTCGCTGTACACTGCATTCTCTTTCGAACAGATGTAAATAATTACCGTGAGTATCAGATAATACCTGTATTTCAATATGTCTTGGTGAAGAAACGTATTTCTCGATAAAGACCGAGCCATCGCCAAAAGCAGATTCAGCTTCGCTAATCGCTCTCTTCATCTGGTCTTCCAGGTTTTCTTCTTTCTCAACAACACGCATTCCTTTTCCTCCACCACCAGCAGAGGCTTTGATAAGAATTGGAAAGCCAATGTCTCTTCCAATTGACTTTGCTTTTTCAGTATCGGTAATCGCTTCGTCTATCCCGGGAACCATAGGAATATCGTAGGCTTTAACCGCATCTTTCGCGGCAAGCTTACTTCCCATTACCTTGATCGCTTTACTACCAGGACCAATCCAGGTAATGCCATTTTTTTCCACAGCTTCAGCAAAACCTGCATTTTCACTAAGGAAACCATAACCTGGGTGAATCCCGTCCACGCTGAGTTGTTTGGCAACTTCAATGATCTTATCTCCTTTAAGGTAAGATTCGCTGGATGCCGCAGGTCCAATGCAAACTGCTTCATCTGCAAACCGAACGTGAGGTGCGTTTCTATCTGCTTCAGAATAAACTGCAACCGTATCTATACCCATACGTTTTACAGTTTTCATTACTCTAAGCGCGATCTCGCCTCTATTTGCTACTAATATTTTCTTCATATTTCTAATCCTGAAATTTTGAATATTATCATTATTCCATTTCGATCAATAACTGATTCTTTTCTACCGTATCTGCCTTGCTTACGCTAACAGATTTCACCACGCCATCTCTGGGTGCCGTAAGTGTATTTTCCATTTTCATGGCCTCAAGAACCAGCAGATAATCACCTTCTTTGACCTCATCACCTTCTTTTACATTTACTTCCAGGATAAGTCCTGGCATAGGTGCCTTGATATCGTTTACTTGCTGAGAGCTACCTAATGAAAGTCCCATCTCCTCTATCAACTGGTCCAGATCGTTATTGATCCTTACCGAATAGATATTGGAGTTGATCTTAATGTCATATTTTCTGTGAAGGAAATCTGGTTTGAAGACTTCTGCGGAAAAGGAACGATTATCTTTTAAGATATGATAATGTGCTTCTGAAGTTTTCTGGGTATCCAGTGCAGCGATCTCTTCCTGGCTGAACTCGAACTCAAAATCTTCATTTACTTTAACCTTGTATTTTTTATCCATAAATACGTTTATGTATTGATTTTAACCGTAGGAGCGTAAATATAGAAAAATTACAAAGCAATTTCTATTGCTGAAATATCAAAAAAAGCCCAAAATATTTAAACTTCTATCTAAAGGTTTCTCGATTTAAAGCCGATCATTAAAAATTTGACAGCTTTCCATAAAAAAAGCCCGGGAATTTCCCAGGCTCTAATTTTGAATTTAGTTACTATTATTTAAATTCCTTGATATCATCACTAAGGTCATAAACCCTTGTGGCTTCAAAGATATTTTCAAGAATACTGCTACCTGCAGCAGATCTGTAACCTCCGGCACAATGAACCACTACCGGTTTGTGTGAAGGAATCTCGATATGTTCCTTTCTAAGTTGATTTAAAGGAACAGCGATCGCATCTTCGAAAAACTTACCTTCATTCACTTCGCTGGTATTTCTAATATCCACGATCGTGTAGTTGTTCTGGTTGTTTTTGAAATCTTCGAGGTCAAATTCCCTGTTTTCCACTGGAAGATTTTCTCCAAGCGTATAAACTCCTTTGATCTGTTTTTCATAACCAATCTTCGCAGCTCTTTCAAGTACTTCTTCAAGTTGGTCTACAGATTCGATCACCAGGTAAAATGCTTCTTCCGGTTTAACGATCGCACCCAGCCAGGTTTCAAACTTATCTTTTTCTGAACGGCACATGATATTAATACTATTAGAAAGATGACCGTTTTTAAAAGTTTCTTCATCCCTGGTATCTACTACCAGCATATCTTCATCTTCTTTCTCAGTAACATAAAGACGTACTTCATTAGCCCATTTGGTACGCTGTACATTCTCTGGCCCGGTTTTGTTCACATCTACATCAAAACCAAAATAGCTAGGAATGAATGGCTGATCCTTCAGTATTTCCTCAATAAACTCTTCTTCTGCCTGTTCTTTAAATGCCCAGTTGCCCTGTCTTTCATTTCCAAGTGTACTGGAAGAATCATCGCTCATGTTTTTTCCGCAGAGAGAACCTGCACCGTGAGCAGGATACACCAACGCATCATCTGGAAGATCTGTAAATTTATTCTTGATCGTGTGATACATATCACTCGCCAGTTCCTTTCGTTTAGCGGTCATATTCCCAGCCTTTTCGCGAAGATCTGGTCTTCCTACGTTTCCAATGAACAAAGTGTCACCGGTAAAAAGTGCAGTGTCTTTGTCCTCTTTCGCAACTATCGTAATACTATCTGGTGAGTGCCCTGGGGTATTGATCGCACTAAAGGTGATCTTACCCATTTCCAAACTGTCGCCATCATCAAATCCCTGGTGAGGATAATCTGCTCCCACCATCTCACTGGTATAAATAGTCGCACCCGTTTCCTGGTGAATTTGCATATGTCCGCTAATAAAATCGGCATGTGGATGCGTTTCAAAAATAGCCACGATCTTAGCATTCTTGGATTCAGCATAAGAATAATACTGCATCGGGTTTCTGGATGGATCAACCAGCGCCATTTTACCTTCACTAACAATAGCATAAGAATAATGTGCCAGTGGTTCGTCTTTAAATTGCTTTAAATCCATAATATGATCTTTATTTATTGTTCTTAAACTTTATTTTCTTCTGAAAGGATACAGGGTCTGACTTTTAAAAGTCTCCGGAAAATTTTCATCTCCATGAAATCCTAATTCTATTTGTTTTCCATTCTTCGGAATATAGGCGGTACCAAAGAGATAATCCCAGATACTAAGACTTAACCCGAAGTTCATTCCAAAGGGTCTGTCCTTGGGCAATTCTTTACTATGATGCCAGATATGCATTTTTGGATTGTTAAAAATGTAACCCAGGGGTCCGTAGCCCCAACCTAGATTCGCATGATTTAAATGACCAACCAATACTGCAAACATATGTACCACGAAAAACTCCTGTATCCCAAAGCCAATCATAGCCAGCGGAATATATTGAACCGTTTTATATATGATGGTTTCCATAAAATGAAACCGGAACTGTGCCGCAAAACCCATTTGCTTTACACTATGATGTACCTTATGAAACTCCCATAACCATATCCTGCGATGCAACTGCCTGTGAACGTTCCACTGAATAAAGTCGGCGATCACGAACATGATAAGTAATTGCGTCCAGGCTGGTAGCTGATCTATTTGAAAAGCAACAATATTATTGATCCCGAAAAGTCCCAGAAAATCATTGAATATCTCGACGGCAACATTACTCAGCGCATTATATCCAATAAGCGAAAACAGGAAAAAATTGAATACTATATAAAAAGAGTCGAGCCAGAATCCCTTACGTATTGGTTTTTGCTCTTTTCTCCAGGGGATCAATACCTCTAACGTCCAAACCAAAAGGGACAAACCTATAAGCCAGTAAAAATAACTGGTCCAGGTAGGACTGGTAATCTCGTTCCAGAGGTAATTTGCATACCCTGAAAAAGAACTCTGGATGATCTCTAGATATTTCTCCACATTCATTGCTTTACAAAAATAGAAATATCTTGTGGGATAGGAAGTAACATTGGTTACAGTTGTTTTTTGAGAAACTTAACGTACGAAAACCTTGTATGTTAGAGTGCGTTAAACATCCCTTTCAGGCTATAGCTTTTGCCTAATTTTAAACTGCTAAAAAAATGAATTATGAGTAGAGAAGTTTTAAAACAAAAGTTCGGACTAGGTGGTGTAGCCATTGGAAACGGTTTCAAAGTACTTAGCGATAAAGAAGCAGAAAAAACCCTTGAAGGAGCATGGAATGCAGGTGTGCGTTATTATGATACCTCTCCATGGTATGGATTGGGATTAAGTGAACGAAGATTTGGACATTTTCTGCATAACAAAAAACGTGAAGATTATATCCTTACGACCAAAGCAGGTAGACTATTAAAGGCTAATGGAAATAAGCCGGAAACAATGTGGAATGAACCTTCTCCTTTCGATTATGAATATGATTATTCTGCAGAAGCTGTAAGAAGATCTGTTGAAGACAGTTTACAAAGACTGGGAGTTGAAAGCATAGACTATGTATTTATTCATGATCTTTCACCAGATCATAACGATGAATATAAAGATGGTACAACCTGGCTGGATCATTTTGAAGTAGCAAAAACTGGCGCGATGCCAGAACTTACCAGAATGCGAGAAGAAGGAATTATTAAAGGTTGGGGTCTTGGAGTTAATACCATAGAACCTATAGTAAAAACCCTGGAAGAGACAGATGCAGATCCTGATCTGTTCCTTTCTGCTATTCAGTACTCTATGATCGATCATAAAAAATCGCTGGATGAATTATTTCCCGTGATTGAGAAACACGACGTGGGACTTATTGCTGCAGCACCATTTAGTGCTGGCCTGTTATCAGGACAGAAGCGCTATAATTATAGTGGGGCAATGCCCAATGATAAAGTAGAGCAGTTAAACGGAATGAAAGAAGTAGCAGAGAAGTATGACGTGGATCTAAGTAAGGCTTCCATTCAATTCTCTTATGCTCCTAAAGTTGTAAATACGGTGCTGGCAGGTGCCAGTAAGCCAGAGCAGGTAGAAGAGAACATGAAAGCTTTTGAGACGAAGATTCCATCAGGTTTCTGGCAGGAGCTTAAAGAGAGGAACCTCATCGATAGCAGATGTGAAACTCCAGAATAATCCTCAAACCCCGGCATCTACCGGGGTTTTCTATTTTAGTTGCAGTCTTAAGTAATAGTTTCTTCCAAAGCTTAGAAAGAATATCAAATAGCCAAGTAATACCATTAAGATCACCCCAAGTACGAGGCTGTTATAATCATATTTTAAATACAGAAAGAAATATAGCAAAGCGATAAGGATCGCAGAGGGCATAAAATACTTTGACATCACAAATCCTGAAACCTGGATATGTATGCTTTCATCTTTACTAAGTGTAAAAGCAAGTGGCCGACTACCACACCAGTCTATCTTAGCTTCCAGACTGTAAATACCTGGCGGGACCGAATACATAATTGTTTCATTATCGCCGATATCACCAATCTTTTTTCCATTAAGATATAGCTCAAAATTTCTCATTTTATTTGCCCATTCTGAATCACGCTGTATGTACATAACTGGCATTTAATTGATTAGTTTAGGTTTTGTAACAAATGTTACTTTCAATTTTTGAGCTTTCACCTACATTGCAAGCGGTTAGATTTTACAGGTTTTTAAAATTGAACGTCGTATCACCCTACAGATACGGCGTTTTTTCATTCGTAAAACTCCGTGATCTGTGATTGCGTTTTTCGCTCAATATCCGGTACCAAGGCGTTTTTCGAAGCATAACCTACCGGCAATAATAAATAAGGTCTTTCATTCTTTGGCCGTTTGAGAATGTTTGAAAGAAAGTTCATAGGGTTGGGTGTATGCGTCAAAGTGACAAGTCCGGCATTATGAATAGCAGAAATTAGCATTCCGCAGGCGATCCCAACCGACTCATTTACATAGTAATTCGTAAGTTTTTCATCTTTAGATCCGATTTCGTAGGCTTCCTTAAAAACCACAATGATCCAGGGGGCGATCTCTAAAAACTCCTTATTGGTATCGGTTCCCAAAGGCGCCAGATCTTTCAGCCATTGTTCGCTCATCCTGCTACTATAATTAGTCTGTTCTTCCTCTTCTGCAGCGATTCTTATATCTCTTTTAATTTCTTCAGAAGAGATCGCGCAAAATTTCCAGGGCTGTTTATGTGCTCCTGAAGGCGCCGTTCCAGCAGAAAGAATCAATTGCTCAATAATTTCTTTCGCTACCGGTCGAGCTGAAAAATGTCTAACCGATCTTCGAGCAGTAAGTGCTGAATAGAACTTTCTGGCTCTTACCAGCATTTCGGCCTCTGTAAACTCTTCAGAATAAAAGGGAATGTGCGGGAATCCGTTTACCTCAACTATTTTCTGTTTTAAATCTCCTTCCATAAAATCTCTAAACTTTGCTAATATCTCCCATTACGCCAATTAGTTTCTTTATAATGTCGGTATAAGGTGGATGCAGAATATCTGTTGCCGCGAATTTCTTCTGTTGCATGACTGCCCGCTTTTTCGAGAAGGTTTTAAAACCGTCAAAACCGTGATAGTGCCCCATTCCGCTTGCTCCCACTCCACCAAAAGGCAACCTGTGTTGCGCCAGATGGTAAATAGTATCATTAATGGTCACTCCACCTGAAAGCGTGAATTTTAAAAGATGATCTATACGATCCTGGTTATCATCAAAATAGTAAAGTGCCAGAGGTTTCGCATTCGCGTTTACATATTCGATTCCCTGCTCCACGGATTCACGGTTTAATACGGGCAATAGCGGACCAAAGATCTCTTCCTGCATAATCGCCATCTCATCGTTAACGCCCAGGACCAATTTTGGAGTCATCATTCCTTCTGGTAACTCATTGGTTTTGCACAATTCGATAATTTTGGCACCTTTTTGTTTAGCTTCTTCGAGTAAAGATATTAAACGTTTAAAATGTTTATCGCTAATGATATAGGAATACTGTTTGTTGTTCGCAATATCTGGATAGAACTTTTCTACTACCTGTTTGCTGTATTCTATAAACTTATCATTTAAATCTGCAGGCATAACCAGGTAATCTGGTGCGACACAGGTTTGCCCGGCATTAAAAAGTTTACCAGCCATGATCCTCTTTGCAGCTAGTTCCAGATCGTAGGATTCATGAATGATCGCCGGGGATTTTCCACCAAGTTCCAGAGTGACCGGTGTAAGGTTTGGTGCCACTGCTTCCATAATCAATTTTCCCACCCGGGTGGAACCGGTAAAGAATAGATGATCAAATGGTAGCGAAGAAAAATCTTTGGCAAGCTCTGCATCACCAGTGACACAGTGGATATAATATCTGTCAAATGTCTTATTGATCAAATCTTTGATCACTTCTGCCGATGCCGGAGCAATTTCCGAAGGTTTGATGATCGCATGATTTCCCGCGGCTATTGCGTCTACCAATGGACTAAGTGTTAACAGAACCTGGTAATTCCAGGCGCCCATGATGCCTACAGAACCTAGAGGCTGGAATTGATAGTATGCAGTAGAAGGCAACAAAAACCATGAACTGCGAACCGATTTTCTTTTCATCCAGCTTTTAAGATGTCGCCGGGCATGTTTGATCTCATCATGTAAAGGAAAAAGTTCCAGAATGCTTGTTTCTTCAGAGCTACGATGACCAAAATCCTGAGAAACGGCTTCTATCAATCGTTCCTGGTTTTTTTCTACCATTTCTGAAAGACTAGCCAAGGCCTCCATTCTCTGTTCGTATTCTGGAGGGGACTTTGTAAATGCCTTTTGCTGAATTTTTAGTAGATCTGATAGTTCTTGTGAAGTCATAGAGTAGCCTTTAAAATTGAAGAAACATTCTAAATTTAAAGTTTTCTATGAAAATGCGACTGAGTTCGCTCTTTATTTTCTTCTGAAAAGCCCAGTCGAAAAATTCTGTTTTGCTCCCCACGGAGTTGTATGATCCCGATTCTCGAGCCTTACCGTATCAAAATCTGATTCTAAAAGCTGCTCGAGATCTGAAGTTGCGTATTTCCTGATCGTGATTCCACTACATTTATCGGGTCCGTTTTCAGAAAAAACTGATAGAAGACAATAAGCGCCAATTTTTAAAGAATTCTTCAAAACTGAAACGTAATCCTCTACCTGCTTATCTTCGGTAAGAAAATGCAGGGCCGCACGATCATGCCACAGGTCAAATGATGTTTCTGGTTTAAAGCTAGTTACATCAGACTCTATCCACTTAATTTTTTCAGCTTTAGCCCCTAATCTGTTTTGCGAATCCTGCAATGCTTTTGCTGAAATATCCAGCACATGAATGTTCACATATCCCAATTCCGATAAATGATCTACCAGAAAACTATTTCCTCCTCCAATGTCAATGATATTGGCTTCAGGTGAAAGACCAAGAGAACGGATGATCTCAAGGCTGTATACCGGCTTTGGCTGGTACCAACTGGTTTCCTCAAACTGTTTGGCATTATAAATCTTTTCCCAGTGTTCTTTTAAATCCATTTTCAATTAAATTCTGCACAATTTTCAGAAGGAATATTCACACCTGCGGCTTGCTGGTAGACCAGGCTTGCACCAAGATGACCTACATAGGCCAGGCAAGCAGAACCCGCCACTAAAAGCAGGACAACCACAAAATTAGTCAGTTTATTCCTGAAGCTTTTGAAGTAATGCAATACTATCTCCAGTAAAAGCCCAATACTGAATAACCAGGCAGTCGTGTAGGCAAAGTTCTCGTGATCTTTTAAAATAGTTGGATCACACAATTTACGGGAAACGATCCCATCTGCCAGATCACCGGTATAAATAGAAATCCAGATCCCAATAACCCCCAGGATTAGTAAAAGTCGGCCACCAAAATGCCAGGTTTCTCTTCCAGACCATAGACTCATGATCTTAAAAAGGGTGGCCAGTAACAATAAAACTATTGGAAAATGAACGGACAGAGGATGAAAAACCTCTGTCCGCCAAAATTCAGGAATTTGAGTTTCCATTATTCCATGATTTTTACTGAAATAGGATCCAGTCTTTTTCCATTCTTTTCAACTTCCACTTCTACTTTCTGTCCTTCTTCAAGTTCAGAAAACTCTACTTCGCTTCCATTTCTGGTAAGGCTGGT
Source organism: Christiangramia sp. 3-2217-3z (assembly GCF_051195275.1). NCBI lineage: Bacteria > Pseudomonadati > Bacteroidota > Flavobacteriia > Flavobacteriales > Flavobacteriaceae > Christiangramia > Christiangramia sp. 3-2217-3z. Next base: position 18,145 of record NZ_JBNJLI010000011.1, read on the forward strand.
AGTTTCAGTAAAATATAGCTCCAAAGTCTTGTCATCATCTGTAGTAACGTAGATCTCTGTCTTATCTGCTTCTACTTCCTTTACTGTTCCCTGGTAAGTTCCAGATTCCACAGCATCTGTACTTTCACCACAAGCGACGAACAAAAGGATCGCACTCATAAACATACCTTTTAAAATTGTTGATTTCATAGACTTAAATTTAAATTAGATTGTAAAGGATGAAATTAATGAAAATCTATTAGCTCATAAATAGAGTTCCGTATTATTTAGTCTTCAGCTGTATGTTTTCCTGATCTGGACGGAATCCTGATCATATTAAACGATTTCATCAAATGAAATAATCCCGGCAATATGATCCCGCCTCCAATGATCAAAGAAATACCCAGAACATACATTACAGATTCCGGAGCAGTGTTTTCGACCATATTTACTTCCGAAGTACTGGTAATGATAAGGCGAGGAAAATGAGTGTGTACTGCAGCAAAAATGACTAATAGAATCTGTAAGCCTGCATAGATCCTGGTCTGTACACGTTTCTGTTTACCAATTGCAAACCATAGAGGAATAAGTAATAATGCTGATAATGCGATCGCTATCAGAGATATTTTATTCTGAAGAAATTCTTTTATAAAAACCAAATCATACCAGTACCCATAGAACAGCACTGCACCACCCACCAATACCAGCACTACTGTAAAGATTGCCGATTTTTGACTATACATTTTCCTGATATCACCTTCAGTTTCTCCAATTAATAAAGTTGAAGCCAGGAAAGTACAAAGTGCAGCATAGAATAATCCTGTGAGAACCGTAAAGGTATTCAGCCAAGGATACATAAAAATTTCAGCGAACGTAGTATTAGAGTAATCATCTGTAACTACAATCTTACCGCTTACCAATGCTCCAAAAGACATTCCGAGGAAAATTGGTGTAATAAGACTGGAAATCCTGAACATACGATTATACCATACCTGTGTCCCATCGATTACCGCATCATAATGCCTGAAGATAAAAGCTACACCACGCATGGTAATTCCCAGTAACACCAGCGTAAGCGGAATATGAAGATAAATGATGATAATATTAAAGTATACAGGGAAAGCGATCCAGAGAATCACGATCAAAATGATCAACCAGATATGATTTGCTTCCCATACCGGTCCCATGACCTTATAGACCGTTAGTTTATTCAATTCCTTGTTCTCCCTGGACGAAAAGAGCTCCACGATGCCAGCTCCAAAGTCGGCACCACCCAAGAGAACATATAGAAATAGAGAGAAAAACGTAAAAAAAAGTACTACGTATAACATACCTACCCGATTGAGTTATTAAGAACCTTGATCTGCCTGTGCATTAGCCAGGTTACCATCGCCGCAAGGATGGCGTAAATTGTTACGTATAGGTAAAAGCTGAATTTTAATCCAGGCATTGGCGTTACAGCTTCAGAAGTACGCATGATATTGTACACAATCCAGGGTTGTCTTCCTACTTCGGTAACTACCCAACCTGCTTCCACGGCCACAAATCCTAAAGGCGTTAGTATCGCGAACAGCCACCAGTACTTTTTGTTATTGAGCCAGCTTTTCTTCTTTAAACTGATAAAATAGATCAAAGCCGCCAGCATTAGTAAACTACCAATTCCCACCATGGCCAGGAAAGCGTAGTGTACAACAGGAACCGGTGGAAGATCTTCTTCAGGAAAATCATTCAGTCCTTTTACCTCAGCATCAAAATCTCCAAAGGCCAGGAAGGATAATGCTTTTGGTATTTCTAGCTTATTGCTCACAGTTTTATTTTCCGCATCCACGATCCCACCGATGTAAAGCGGAGCTCCTTTCTGGGTTTCATAGTGTGCTTCCATTGCCGCCAGTTTTACTGGCTGTCTTTGTGCTACATCCTTGGCAGACAGATCACCACTAATTGGTTGTAAAAGCGCTGCAACCGCTCCAAAAACTATGGCGATCTTAAAGGCAGCCTTGTGCAGATCTGGGCGTTTGTTACGTAATATTTGTATGGCATGCAGACCGGCAACAGCAAAGCCAGTAGCGGCGAAAGCAGCCAGGGTCATATGCAGAGCCTGGGTAAACCATGCATCGTTAAGAAAAGCCTTTACCGGATCTATATTCACATATGCGCCATTAAGCACATCAAATCCTGTTGGGGAATTCATCCAGGCATTAGCAGATACTACGAGAATCCCTGAGATCACTCCCGAAATTCCTACGATAATACCAGTGATCCAGTGAAAAGTTTCGGGAAGTTTTTTCCATCCATACAGGTAGAATCCAAGTGCGATCGCTTCCACAAAGAAGGCTGCACCTTCCAGCGAAAATGGCATTCCTATTACAGGACCGGCATGTTTCATAAATTCAGGCCAGAGCATTCCCAACTCAAAGGACAGCGCGGTTCCCGATACTGCACCGGTGACAAAAAAAATGGCAACTCCGCGTTGCCAGGCTTTAGTAAGTTTTAAATAAATAGGCTTTCGGGTATTCAGCCACTTTTTATGAGAAACGACCATAAAAAAGGGCATTACCATACCAATACATGCAAAAATAATATGAAATCCGAGGGTAAAAGCCATTTGGAGTCTGGCGTAATCGAGGTTTTCCATAACGGAATGATTTGGATGATATTCCGACCTCAAAAAGAAGGTTGGAACACCTGTTCTTTCGGCTTGTAAATTTACTGAATTTTAAAGGCTTCATCCCTTCAGAAACACTTTAATTTCTGAATTTAACGCATGTTCCATGAAGACTTCAGAAGAATCAAAAACTTTAGAATTTTCCGAAGTAAAACTTCAAAAGAGATTATAGCAGTTCGCTTAGAATAATATAGATACCCATCACCAGAACGAACCAACCAAAGCCTTTTTTCAACTTCTTCCCATCTATGAATTTATTCAGATAAACTCCCAGCCAGATTCCTGCAATGGAGAGCCCGGTAAATATGAGTAGAAACGGCCAGTCGATCTCAAGGTTTTGAACATCCCCCATAAAGCCGATCAAGCTTTTAAATGCGATAATGAGTAAGGAAGTAGCCACCGCTTTTTTCATGGGAAGCTTGGCGAGTAAGACCAATGCCGGGATGATAAGGAAACCACCACCAGCTCCAACGATCCCCGTTAACAGTCCAACTACGATCCCTTCTAAAATGATCAAAGGATAGTTATACTGCACTGCTTGTTCTTCACCAGTATCCTCAGTACATTTTTGAGTGATCATCGAAATTGAGGCGACCACCATGATAATCGCGAAAAATAGCATGATCCCGATATTCTTGGTAATCATGAGTCCGCCAATACTAAAGATCTCTTCTGGAATTGCTGGAACGAGGTACATCCTGGTAAGGTATACAGCGATAAATGCGGGAATTGCGAAAACAATCGCGGTCCTGAAATCTATTAATTTCTTCGGAAGATTTCTAAGCGCTCCCACCAAAGCTGAAGTTCCCACCACAAAAAGAGAATAAGCCGTCGCGGTCACAGGATTGATTGCCATAAGGTACACCAGCACCGGCACCGTAAGTATGGAACCTCCACCACCTATGAGTCCAAGCACCACTCCTATAAGTAAAGCTCCAAAATAACCGAGAATTTCAAGAATATCCATAGTAATTTAATTTCGGAACAAATGTATTGGGTTCATAGAGCACGTGCAGTAACAAGTGTTACAGAAGCATTATAGATCGATGACCTTGATCTGGTTTCTTTGTAGTTTGATCTTTCCATCCAGTTCGAGTTTCTTTAATAACCTGGAAACTACCACCCTGGACGTATGAAGATCGTATGCGATTTGCTGATGGGTACTTTGAACATTCTCATCACCATTGATCTTAGCCTTGTCCCGCAGGTATTTCATAATACGCTGATCCATATTAAGAAATGCGATCGTGTCTATAGTATCCAGCATTTCAGAAAGACGGGAGTGATAGCTTTCAAAAACAAAATTTCTCCAGCTTTTAAACCTCGCCGTCCATTCCTCCATTTTAGTGATTGGCACCATAATCATGGTAGTATCGGTTTCGGCTACCGCACGAATTTCGCTTTTGGTCTGGCCCATGCAGCAATTAAGAGTCATGGCGCAGGTATCCCCTCTTTCTATAAAGTAAAGCAGCAATTCATCACCATCACCGTCTTCGCGTAAAATTTTGATAGCACCATTGAGCAGCAAGGGCATCCCGGTAACATAATCGCCAAACTCAATAATGCGCTCCCCTGCATTGATCTTACGAATAGATCCACATTCGGCGATCTCTTCGAGCAATTCTCTTTCAAATAGGAAACCATAGGCCTCCTGCAATTCGGTCATCATAAGTTAGGATTTTTACCCTTTAAAATTAGCAAGATTATCGAGAACAATTCCCAGCGATTTGGTAGGATACTTCGGAAGCTTCGCTGAATTCGGGAAATATTGATACTTCAGAAGAAAGTTTTATAAAAATTTTAAAGTTAAGGGGCCTACCGAAGAATTCATTTAACGAAGTCTTATTAAGCTTCGGCTCTCTTAAGGCGTAACTTAGCTTTCAAGAAAAATTGCTAAACAAAAAGAAAGAAAATTATGTCTAAGGAATCAAAAATGACCACTATTAACCCAGCAACCGGGAAGGAAATTCAATCTTATGATACGATGACCAATGACGAAATGAACAAGGCGATCGAGTCCTGTCACGAAGCATTTCTGGAATGGAAAATGAAGCCTGCTGAAGAGCGCGCAAAAATTATTGTTAATATTGGAAAAGAGCTTGACAAGAATAAAGACAAACTTGCCAAATTAATGACAGAGGAAATGGGGAAACTGGAAAAGCAGGGACACCAGGAAATTGAACTCTGTTCAGCTATTTGTGATTATACTGCCGAAAACGGACCAAAGAGTCTGCAGGATGAGGAAAGAGAATTGCCAGAAGGTGGAAAAGGTTTTATTACCTACTCTCCAATGGGCGTGATCTATGGAATACAACCATGGAATTTCCCAACTTACCAGGTAGTGCGTTATTCTATTGCCAACCTTATGGCTGGAAACGGAGTATTGCTGAAGCATGCTGAAAACGTAACCGGAACAGGAATCTTACTGGAGCAAATTTACAAGGACGCTGGTTTGCCAGAAAATTTATTTAAAACACTGGTGATCTCGCATGACCAGAGTGATGAGGTGATCGAAAACAAACTAGTACGCGGAGTTACCCTTACAGGTAGCCCAAGTGCCGGAAGAATTATTGGTGAAAAAGCTGGAAAAGCACTTAAGAAAACGGTATTGGAACTGGGAAGTAATGATGCTTATATTGTGCTTGATGATGCAGATCTTGATCTTGCTGTAAAAACCTGTGTACAGGGACGTCTTTATAATAATGGAGAAACCTGTGTTGCCGCGAAAAGATTTATCGTAGTAGATGCAGTTTACGACAAATTTAGAGATGCTTTTGTAGAGCAAATGAAAAACATTAAACTTGGAGATCCTACAAGCGAAGACAGCGATCTGGGACCAATGGCTAGAAAGGATCTACGGGAAGAGCTACATGAGCAGGTAGAAGAGAGCGTGAAAAAAGGAGCTAAAATTCTATGTGGAGGGAAACTTCCAGAAGGCGACGGATTCTATTATCCAGCGACTGTACTTGAAAATCTTGAGCCAGGACAACCGGCTTACGATGATGAGCTTTTTGGACCTGTTGCGTCGTTAATCAAAGCAAAAGATACTGATGATGCTATGAGAATTGCGAATGACAGTAGATTTGGTCTTGGCGGAGGAATCTTCTCTAAAGACGAAGCTAAGGCTAAGGAATTAGCACAGAAGCATTTTGATACCGGAATGGTATTTATCAATTCTTTTGGACTTGCCAAGCCTAATATGCCTTTTGGTGGTGTGAAAGATTCAGGTTATGGTAGAGAACATGGTGGATTTGGATTGCATGAATTCGTAAATGCAAAATCTGTAATGATGGCATAAGACATTGTTCAATTTCACGAATTATTGAGGGAGCTTCGGCTCCCTTTTTTTGTACCCAATTGAAATATAAACCTCTTAACCAGCACTTTCTGTTTTTAAACGTTTTCACAAGTAATACGGTTTTACGAATCGTATTTTAATTTATGTTTGAAGGTTAATTAAATTTTATGAAGCAATTAAATTTGTTTCTATTCAGACATAAAAGTGCTGAACAGATTGGTATAGACTTTAGGTTCGACATGGAACTAAAAGCCCATTTAAAAACGTTGAAGGAAGTAAGATGGAGTCGAACCCATTCCTGCTTTTATATTCCTTCGGGCAAACAATATCTTGAAAAACTTAGCTCCCACTTCAAAACTATTGAAGTAGAGATAAATACCGCTTTACTGGATTTCTCCAGGATCCCGGATATTGCCATGGTAGAAACTGTTGAAGTAAGATTGGCCATGCGAAAGTTCGTACAATACTTAAAAGGACTCAGACACAGCCCAAGTACGATCAAAACCTATTCTTCTTTTGTGCATTCATTTCTGAAATTTCATCATGAAAAAGAGAATTACACACATAGGGATGTCGCCAGGTTTATAGAATCTGAAGTTGCTCTGAAACGCTATTCTATAAGTACACACAGGCAATGTATTAGCGCGTTAAAGCATTATTTTGAATTTAATGAAAATGCTTTATTCGATCTAAATGCCTTGAAGCGCCCCAAGAAAAGCAGTTATTTACCTACGGTTCTAAGCAAGGAAGAGCTAATCGATCTATTGCGACTTACCCGAAATTTGAAACATCGAAGTATTCTCGCCCTTATTTATTCATCAGGCTTGCGAATTGGCGAGCTGATCAATCTCGAGTTGCGGGATCTTGATATTGATAGAAGGCAAATTCTGGTTAGACAGGCGAAAGGTAGGAAAGACCGTTATGTAATGATGGCGGAAAGTTTTCTTCCTTTATTGCTGAATTATTTACAGACTTATGAACCTAAGCGTTACTTCGCTGAAGGTAACGGAGGAAAATATTCCAGTTCCGCAATTCGCGGATTTCTGAAGGATAGCTGCGAAAGAGCGAAAATCAGGAAAAGGGTGACTCCGCATACGTTAAGACACAGTTTTGCCACCCATATGCTGGAAAACGGAACAGATCTAAGATATATCCAGGAGCTCCTTGGCCACGCCAAACCGGAAACTACGATGATCTATACGCATGTAACCAAAAAAGACTTACTTAAAATTGAGAGTCCGCTGGATTCCACCATCAAGAAATTACTGGAGAAGGGAGATAAAGAACAGTCGGATCTGCGTTTATCCCGAAACATACTCGGATAAATATGTATATTTGGGTGGATATAACGAGTTGGCAGTAATTTATATCAAGATTTAGCTAATAATATAATATATAATGCATACTCCTAAAGTTTTCATTTCCTACTCACACGATACTCCTATCTATAAAAATTGGATTATTGAAATTGCAACCAGATTAAGAAGTAATGGAATAGACGCTATTATCGATGTTTGGGATTTAAAATTTGGAGAAGATCTTCCCAGATTTATGGAAGAGAATATTCTATTAGCTGATCGAGTTCTGATGTTCTGTTCAGAGAATTATGTAGAAAAAGCTAATTCAATGAAAGGAGGAGTTGGTTATGAAAAGATGATCGTAACTAGTGAAATGATTAAAGATTTAGGTACTACGAAATTCGTTCCGGTGATGGTTAAGAGTAATAAAGAAAAAGCATTACCAAGATTTATGGGCAATAGATTATATGCCGATTTTTCAAACCAAAATTTTGATTCAGAATTTAAAAATCTTGTCGATGAGATTTTAGGCATAGATAAAATAAAACCTCTATTAAAAATAAAATCACAAACAACATCAATTGTCAGTCAAATTATACCTTTTGAACACGTAGATGGAATTAAACCTGGATTAACAAAATATAGTGATATAATAAAATTGTTTGGGAGACCAGACGATTCTATAATTTCCGAAAAAGGGAGTAAATTAATTAAATATTTAGATAAAGGAATTTCCTTAATTGTAGATAAAGGTTGGGAAAATATTGATCCAATTATTGATTCTGTTATTGTATATCCGCCGTATTCTGGAAAGTCTCCGAACGGATTATATATCGGAATAAATAAAGAAAAAGCTTTAGAAATAGTCGACAATGACTATGTAAAAACATACCCGTCCGATAAAATTTTCCTTTATGGGATTACAGAAATAGATAGAAAAAGTGATTTTCAAATATGGTTTGACGCAGGCAAGTTATCCAAAATGAAAATTTTCAAATAAACTACTGCCAACATCGGTTAATCGCAAATAACGGGTTTAGTCGAAAAAGTGTAATTTTAGAAACCAGGAAAGAAAAAAGTTAATCCGACAAGTCCGCGTTCCTACTCCCGCAACTTGCGATAACCGTAACAGTTAGGTGTAATTTTTCAACTTGTGAAAGTTACCAATTTTGGGTATATTTGGAAAAAGATGAAAAATGAATAAGAAC
>NZ_JBNJLI010000012.1:0-11775 GCF_051195275.1 Christiangramia sp. 3-2217-3z
GATTCCTTAAATTCAAATTTCAAAGATTTTGAAGATGCGCTACAAAATTATTCAGCAGTCAAAAATGGTAAAATAAGCATTGTTTTAACCAGGAATATTAAGGATTACAAAAAGAGTGAATTGGCAGTAATGACTCCTGAAACATATTTACGTGGAACCGCCAGTAGCTAACAACGGTTCATCGCCAATAGACGGCAGCGTTAGAAAGAAAATAATCAACTTGACCAACAACAAAATACTAAGCCGACAAACCCGCGTCCCTTACTCCGCCAACTTGCGATAACCGAAACCGTTATATGCAATTGCTCCGTACAGTTTTAGCTACATAAAACAGTAATTATCGAAACGGACAAAACCGTATAATAAGCCATAAATTGAAAGATTCGAGGAAAGAATCTTTTGTAAATAGATAATTTACAACATCCAGATCAGAAACGTAATTCTTCAATTTTCGTTCAAAATAAGATAATGACTAAAGAAGCTTTTGGTAGCTACTCAAGCACAAATTTAGCTACTGAGAACGTCATCAAAAACATGAATTGTACTAAGAAACGGACACTTACTCAGACGCAAGAATTGAAACAAATCGAGAAAGCTTTTCATTTAAACTAATATTTTCCCGACAGCGGCAAATCTCCCGTTCTTACTCGGACGTGTCGCAACAGCATATAACAACGAATATTCGCAATTGTGGCCTTTTCAAATAAAATAGTACTTTTAGAAACCAGGAAACAAAAACCTAAGCCGACAAATCCGAATACCGTCAACCACAACTGACGATTATTCGAAACCGTTAGCATAAATTCAATCCAACTAAAATGAGATATCGAAATAGAATCAAATTAGCACCAGGTGTTAACATAAATTTGTCCAAATCAGGAATCAGTACAACTGTAGGACCAAAAGGAGCAAATATCAATATTGGAAAAAATGGATCATATTTAAATACGGGAATTCCAGGTACAGGTTTATATAATAGAAATAAAATTTCAAGTTCCAATGGAAGATCTACTACTTCAAAAAACTCTTCTAGTACGCAAGTTGGTGTTCAACTTGATCTGAATGAAAATTATGATCCAGTAATTCAAATATTGAGCGAATCTGGTCAAAATATAACTAACGATACACTAGTAAATAAAATAAAAAGAACTCCAGAATATAAGGAGAACCTAAAAACTATTTACAAGAAATATCATGAATTAATACAGAATGAAACTTTAGGATTTACCGAGATTCATAAACAAATCATAACTCCAATAAAAAGGAAAACTGTAGAAAAAGAACTTGAAAAATTAAAACCTGAAATTTATTCAAGACTAAGGTTTGAGAAAAATAAACCTTTACTTCAAGAAATTGAAAAGGAACTTCTTAGTGAAGCTAAAGAAAAATATAAATCAATTCTTTTTTGGAAAAACGGAAAAAAACGTAAAATATATATTTCAGAGAATATTGAGAATAGGTTTGAAACCAGATTAAAAAACTGGGAAAATGAGAAAAGCTTTTTTGAAAGTAAGGAGTCAGAAAAAGAAGAAAAACAGAATAAGAAATTCAAAGAAGATTTCGAATTCAAAAAAAGAATATTGCAAGGTAATCTTGAAGGCACGAGTGAAGCTGTTCTTATGAATTTCGAAACAATTTTAAATGAAATAAGCATTAAACCAGAGTTTCATTTAGACTTTGAATATGATGAAAATCTAAAGCATTTCCACATTGATCTCGATCTCCCAGAAATAGAAGATTTACCAAAAGAAAATGCGAATATTTTAAAATCAGGCAAATTATCGGTAAAGGATAAAACTCAAAAATTGCTAAAAGAAGATTATGCTAATTGTATTACTGGGCTTGGTTTATTAATTGGTGGTGTAGCTTTTATGTCTGGCGTTGGAGTCGAAAAAGTAAGTATTTCTGGTTATTCTCAAAGGGTTGACAAAAAAGACGGTATAGAAAAGGATGATTATTTATATACGGTAGATTTTGACAGAGAACAATTTTCGAATATAAATTTCGAACACATTGAACCGTTAGAAACATTTAAATTGTTTCCACACAAAATGTCAATATCTAAAACATTTGAATTTACTCCAGTAGAAATGGCATAAAGAACCCACTTATGCTAACATCGGTTCATCGCAAATAACGGGTATAGCCGAAAAAGTTTAATTTTAGAAACCAAGAAAGAAAATAGTTAATCTGACAAGTGCGTGTCCTTACTCCCGCAACTTGCGATAACCGTAACCGTTATATGCAATTGCTCCGCACAGTTTTAGCTACATATAACATTAATTATCTAAACGGACAAAACCGTATTTTAAGGCATAAATTGAAAGATTCGAGGAAAGAATCTTTTGTGAATCTATAACTTTCGAAATTCTGATTCTATTGAAAATTTAAGAAAATAGCTCAGAAAGATTATTATAAGTAAATAAGCTCTTGGTAGCTACTCAACCACAAATTTAGCTACTAAGAACTTCATCAAAAACATGAATAGTACCAAGAAACGGACACTTACTCAGACGCAATAATTGAAACAAATCGAGAAAGCTTTTTCATCCAAACTAAAATTTTCCCGACAGCGGCAAATCTACCGTTCTTACTCGGACGTGTCGCAACAGCATATAACAACGAATATTCGCAATTGTGGCCATTTGAAATAAAATAGTACTTTTAGAAACCAGGAAACAAAAACCTAAGCGGACTAATCCGAATACCTTCAACCACAACTGACGATTATTCGAAACCGTTGGCAGCAAGCATTAAAAATTTCATTATGAAAAAACTTATAATATTATTTCTATTTCTATCAATCAATATCACTGCTCAGGAATTGACCGGTACGTGGAATGTCACATCTTATGAAGACGAAATTGTTTATTATAATCAAACGACAGATTCAATTTATTATAAAGATGAATCTAGAAAGACAGAAGCGGAGAATTTTAGAAAAATGTTTGAAATGATGATCCTACCTGTTACTTATACATTCAAAGATAATAATGAGTACGAAATGCTTCATCCAATGTTGGCGGAAATTAAAGGAACTTACAAAATAGATAGAAATAATAATTACGTCATATTATCAGAAAAAAATACAATGAATGATACATTACCATTTTCTATGAGTAATGAAATTCTGTATCTCAGAATGAAAATGGAAGAAGGATTTATGAAAATTGGATTGAAAAAATAGTTTCTTTTTAAAAACAAAGGGTTTACATGTATTCAAGAAGATTATTACTAAATGCCAGCTGCCAACAACGGTTAATCGCCAATAAGTGGCACTGTTATTAGGAAAATAATTAACTTCACCAATAAATCAATACTAAGCCGACAAATCCGCGTCCCTTACTCCGCCAACTGGCGATAACCGAGACCGTTAGCTGCAATATTTCTACAAGATAAGTTTCCATATATTGAAACTTATGTGTAATTTTGAATCAAGTAATTTTGATAGTAATTGGATGAAAGAAAAATTTGATGTTCTCTTTTTGGATCAGGCGATTGACTTCATAGAAAGTTTAGATCCGAAATCCAGAAAGAAAATAATCTATAATATTGACAAAGCTAAATATGTAAATGATCCAAAGTTATTTAAAAAGTTGACAGATAACATTTGGGAGTTTAGAACAAAATTTAGTGGAATTCAATATAGATTACTTGCATTTTGGGATAAAACTGATAATAAAGAGACTTTAGTAATTTCAACACACGGAATTGTTAAGAAAGTGAGTAAAGTTCCAAAGGCTGAGATCGATAAAGCAGAAAAAATCAGGACTGATTATTTAAAGGAAAAGTAAAAGTTATGGAAACAAAGAAGAAAAATAGAAGAATGACTTTAGACCAAATGAAGGATAAGCATATTGGAGAAATTGGTTCTGAAGAAAGAGAAAAATATGAGTTTGATTTAAGATTAGACGTTCTTGGAGAAATGATAAAATCAGTTAGAAAAGAAAGACATTTAACTCAAGAACAACTCGGAGAATTAATTGGTGTTCAAAAATCTCAGATTTCAAAATTAGAGAGAAACGCTAAAAATGTAACCATCGAGACAATTTTAAAAGTTTTCAAAGCATTAAAAGCAAATATAAAATTCAGCATAGAAATGGGTGATGGAGATTTCAAGGTCGCTTAGAACAAGAAATACAGCAGCTAACAACGGTTAATCGCCAATAAGCGGCAGCGTTAAAAAGAAAATATTTAACTTGACCAATAAACCAATACTAAGCCGACAAATCCGCGTCCCTTACTCCGCCAACTGGCGATAACCGAAACCGTTAGGCACAAGTATTTTAAGCACGTTTCAAATTTAAAAAATGTAAAATGATTGATATAAATATCAATTTTTTCAAAGAACTCTATAATGAAGATATACTTTATCATTATACAACATCATCTACAGCAATTGATTTCATTTTATATAATGAGGAATTAAGATTTAGCCAAAGACAAAAGTCTATAGATCCGGTAGAAAGCATTAAAGCAAATAGAAGTACATTTTTTAACACGGGTGGAGTAAATGATAATAAAATTAATTCCGATCATTATAATCAATCAGATGAGTTAATTAGATACATTTCGAATTTAGAAAAGGCATTCTATCAAATTTGCTTTTGCAAAAATTCAATGGGTAGCGATTTTGCAAATAAAAACTATATAACTCAATTTAAAGGAAATGAAGAACTTTTTGGCTTTACAAAGCCAAGAATGTGGGAACGTTATGGAGATAATTACCAAGGTGTCTGTTTAGCATTTTCAAAAGAAAAAATATTAAATAGAAATAAAAATAGATTTAAACTTCTCCATAAAGATGTTGACTATTTAAATTATATTGATCTCAATTGTCAAAAGATAGATGATATATCTGGAAATTATTTAGCTAAAGTGGGATTGGATCAATACAGAGAGGAATTAAGACAGACACTTGAATCTTCTTTTTTTTGTAAACATATTGATTATTCAGGTGAGGATGAATTTAGAATTGGTGTTTACTACGATGCAGAAAAATGTGCTGTAGAAAAATTTCGTGGAGAATTTAATTTTTTTAATTCTATGATGCTAGATATTCAGGAATGTTTAGAAGCAATTTTCATATCAAGTTTTGCCAACGAACAACAGAAAGAAAGATTCTTAAAATATGCTGATAAATTTAAAGTTCCAATTATAGAGATGGTCTGGAAACATAACTCATTTGAAGCAATTAATTATCGAGATTCTGAAAATTTATATAAATCATTAAAAATGTAAATAAAATACCAGTGCCTAACAGCGGTTCATCTCAAATTCCGGGTTTTACAAAAAAGAACTAAATTAGATTCCTAGCAAACTAAAGCGTTAGCCGACAAGTCCGCATCCCTACTCCCGCAACTTGCGATAACCGCAAACCGTTGGCAATAATATTTATACAAACGAAAATCTGGAAAATATTTAATATAATTTTACAGACAGAAATGATTAGTAAATTACGTATTAAATTAGCTTTTTATCAATATTCTCTATTATAACTGGGTTAACAATTGATATCTATTCGATAATAAATTTACGCCGATTCTAACAGGCTTATTTGCATTCATGGGAGTTTTTTGGGATATTACAGGTAATATTTTATTGAAAAAAATGGAAGATAGAATTAGAATCATAAATAAGTTCAAGTCGATGATTGGTGAGAGAAAAAAATCAATCAATAATCGACTGTTTTTTCTATGGCTTATCTCTTTAGTTAATATATCTATTATATTATTTTCAATAATTATTGCAATTGACTCGTCGAACTTAGGTTTTAATTTCGGTCTTGATAAAAAATGGGCCGATTCATCCTCAATAGTGATGTCCGGACTCGCCTTTATAATATTAACTCCGCACTTACTACTTGAGATTCTACTCATGAATCATCTAAAAAATGTGAGTTTGAAAAAAGAACCAGATGATAATAAAGTCTTAAATGCAAATTTTGAAAAACATATTAATTATCTAAATCAAAATAATACATCCAAAGTTTTGATGATCGTACTCACCTTAATTATTCTTTTCGGAGCTTTATTAAGCTCAGATAATAAAGGAGACATTTTATATTGGGGGCACTTCAAAATCCCTTTTTTAATTCTAATTCTTTTTATAATAAGCTATGTTATTAGTAATTACAAAAAATTGAATAGGAACATAAAAACATATGAGCAATAATAAATACTATTGCCAACAACGTATATCGCAAATGGCGGGTTTAATAGAAAATAATTAAATTAGTTTCCATAATTAACAAAACCGTTAAGCTGACAAATCCGCATCCATAAATCCGCGCCACTTGTCGATATACGAGGCCGTTGTGCGCAAGCTAAATTAGAATGAAATTTTGAATTCGGAAATTAAATACAAGATTTTACTATTTACAAAAGTTTTTATAATTCCAATAATTACCTTGGTAGTGATTTATATTTTGCAATTGAATCTATGGTTTTATCCATTCTTATTTAGTTTTACATTAATAGTATTAAATCTTAGATTATTGAAGCTAAGATTTATTTATAGCATTCTATTGAGCATTCTAGCCTCTTATTTTTCGTTTCTTATAGGTTGGTTCGGTTGGGCCTTTTGGTTTAAAATAGTAAAATCCTTAAATATTTCTAATGATATAAATATTGGAAATTGGTTTTACACTGATATTGCTTTTTGTATTTCAGCATTTACTATTGCTCCCTTTCTTACAATTTACCTAAACGGAAAACTTTTTCACAGAAGTGGGAAAAACATGAAATTCATGATGCTATTATCAATTTTATCTTTTATAGTTTTTAGCTTCTTTTATAATAACATGGAACCTGATAATATACTAAATATCATGAATTTATGGTACGTATACTTCCTAATTGTAATTCAATTAACCATTAATTTAAAATTTACAATATTTAAATTTTACAAAGACGATTTAGTTATTTAGCCGGCGCACAACAACGGTTCATCACCAATAGACGGCAGCGTTAGAAAGAAAATAATTAACTTGACCAACAAAACAACACTAAGCCGACAAATCCGCGTCCCACACTCCGCCAACTGGCGATAACCGAGACCGTTAGCTCCAATTATGCCAGAAGATTTTAAAGAAAGATTAGAAGGATTAGAAAATATTATCCACGGTGTATATCATAATGTGGAAATTTTAATATTTATGGCTTTTGGACTTCATAGAAGTACACATAGTTTACATAGTAATAAATCATTAATATGGATTTGGAGCAACACAATGGCAATACAAATAATTGATTTCTACAAACTAATTAATGCTAGAGAAAAATTTTCATTTATAAAAATCATCAATATTGCAAAGAACTTAAAGATTAAAGCAGATTATGACAAACTCGAAAAAGGAATTGATGAAATAACAAAAATATATACTGATCAAAATTATGAAGCTGTACGCAGTAAATATCTTGCACATCAAGATTTAAATGTTCCGGAGATCAGAACAGACTTAAAAGGAATAAATCAATTTTCAAAAAAGGCAATTGAAATCTTCCACATATTTTCGGAAGAATTCGAATATGATACTACAGAATTCGATAAAGAAATTGAAAGCTCATTTAAGGAGATTTTTGAAACAATTGAAAAACTTGAAAATTTAAACCTTTTCATATTTAAAAAAATATCTGGAAATGAAAAGTTGGTAGAAATTTCAGAACTTCAAAAGATAATAGAAAAAGCATAACAGGAGCTAACAACGGTTAATCGCCAATAAGCGGCAGCGTTAATAAGAAAATATTTATCTTGACCAACAACAAAATACTAAGCCGACAAATCCGCGTCCCGCACTCCGCCAACTGGCGATAACCGAGACCGTTGTGCAGCATTTAGATTAAAATCCAACTAAAATACATTGATGAAAAACTTTGGTAAAACAATAAAAATCTTCCTGGTAGATGGAGAACCAAATGGAAGAATGACCTGCGAACTTTCAAACTGGACAGGAAAAGCATTAAAAATTCCAAGGAAAAAAATTAAAGAGTCATCGGACAGACCAGAATTAGAAAATACTGGAATCTATATTTTATTTGGTAAATCTGACAAATCAGAAAACAAAGAACTAGCATACATAGGTGAAGCAGAAGGAATATACAAAAGACTAAACCAACATTTATCAGCTAAAGATTTCTGGAACGAAGCTCTCATTTTTGTAAGTAAAGATGAAAACTTGAATAAAGCTCATATCAAATATTTAGAAAGTAGATTACATGAGATTGCCATAAAGGTCAATAGATATGATTTAGAAAATGGTAATAATCCAACAAGATCAATAATCTCAGAATCTGACCAAGCAGAAATGGAAGAGTTTTTAGAAAATATAAAACTCCTAGTAAATGCTTTAGGTTTTAAAATCTTCGAGGAATTAAGAAAAGATCAAACTATTGAAGAACAAATAAAAAGTACATTTTATATCAATGCAGCAAGAGGTGCAAATGCAAAAGGCCAAATGACCAATGAAGGTTTTGTCGTACTGAGAAATTCAGAAATCGCATCTTCTCCAACAAATTCGTTTCCACAGAACTTGATTAACTTAAGACAAAGTTTAATAGACGATGATATCATAAGTCTGATTAATGATAAACTTATCTTTAAAGAAGATCATTTATTTTCAAGTCCAAGTGCTGCAGCTGCTGTTGTAATGGGAAGAAGTGCAAATGGATTAATCGAATGGAAGTTAAATGATGGTACAATATTAAAATCCGTGGAGTCGGACAACTAAACGCAGCACAACAACGGTTCATCGCCAATAAGCGGCACCGTTTGTAAGAAAATAATTAACTTGATCAACGAACCAATACTAAGCCGACAAATCCGCGTCCCTTACTCCGCCAACTGGCGATAACCGAGACCGTTAGCTCCAATTAATCAGAGAAATTTTGCATAAATGAAACTATTTATCACATTAATAATAACTCTAATTTCATTTAATATTTATGCTTGCGAATGTGCTCTAAGAAGTACAATGGAAAAAACAGAATCATCCGATTTTGTAGGAAGAGTAAAAATTAATCAAATTGAAAGAGATTCAATAAATCCAGAATATTTAAATCTTACCGTAGAAGTATTAGATATTTTCAAAGGAAATTTTAATAATGATCTTAAAATACTTACGGACAAAAGCATGTGCAATATATATACACCTAAAGGAACTGAATGGCTTGTATATGCTTCTTTTGATAAAAATGATAATTTGAGTTTCGGATATTGCTCAGGATCAATTCAAATAGATAGAGATTTAAATTCAGATAAATATCCTAACGCTGAGAAAAATTACAAAAAATCTATAAAAAGAAAATTAGAGTTATTAAAATTCTTAAATCAGAAAAACATTATATCAAAAAGTAACTCTTCTATCAGTTCAATTTTATCAAGTGATTGTTTAAATAGTATAAAAGGATATGAAGCAAAAGTAGCTGAATTTGCTGTTTATGAAGTTTCAATAAATAAAGATCTAACTGTTGAAAAAATTAAACAGATTAAAAAATTCAGCAATTCTCAACTAAATTCCCAAGTCGATAATTGCATTAAAAACATAAATTTTAGAAAACGTAATGAAAGAGAAAATCTAAAGGAAAAAACGAAAAAGATAATACCAATATTCTATTATGAAAAGGAACAAGATAATCCCAGTTTTATAAGCGGATGGGATTTATAATTAACTGGAGCTAACAACGGTTCATCGCCAATAAGCGGCACCTTTAGAAGGAAAATAATTAACTTGACCAACAAACCAATACTAAGCCGACAAATCCGCCTCCCTTACTCCGCCAACTGGCGATAACCGAGACCGTTAGCTGCAATATTTCTACAAAATAAAGTTTCCATATATTGAAACTTATGTGTAATTTTGAATCAAGTAATTTTGATAGAAATTGGATGAAAGAAAAATTTGATGTTCTCTTTTTGGATCAGGCGATTGACTTCATAGAAAGTTTAGATCCTAAATCCAGAAAGAAAATAATCTATAATATTGACAAAGCTAAATATGTAAATGATCCAAAGTTATTTAAAAAGTTGACAGACAACATTTGGGAGTTTAGAACAAAATTTAGTGGAATTCAATATAGATTATTTGCATTTTGGGATAAAACTGATAATAAAGAGACTTTAGTAATTTCAACACACGGAATTGTTAAGAAAGTGAGTAAAGTTCCAAAGGCTGAGATCGATAAAGCAGAAAAAATCAGGACTGATTATGTAAAAGAAAAGTAAGAGTTATGGAAACAAAGATGAAAAATAGAAGACTGACTTTAGACCAAATTAAGGACAAACATATTGGAGAAATTGGTTCTGAAGAAAGAGAAAAATATGAATTTGATTTAAGATTAGACGTTCTTGGAGAAATGATAAAATCAGTTAGAAAAGAAAGACATTTAACTCAAGAACAACTCGGAGAATTAATTGGTGTTCAAAAATCTCAGATTTCAAAATTAGAGAGGAATGCTAAAAATGTAACTATTGAAACCATTTTAAAAGTTTTCAAAGCATTAAAAGCAAATATAAAATTCAGCATAGAAATGGGTGATGGAGATTTTAAGGTTGCTTAGAACAAGAAATACAGCAGCTAACAACGGTTAATCGCCAATAAGCGGCAGCGTTAAAAAGAAAATATTTAACTTGACCAATAAACCAATACTAAGCCGACAAATCCGCGTCCCTTACTCCGCCAACTGGCGATAACCGAAACCGTTGGCGTTCATTTGTTCGGAATGTTTGGAACATATCATTTAAGTTGATATTTTCGAATGAATAATCAATAATTACACAAAATAATGAAAACTGCTTTATTAATTATTTGTCTTGTTCTTTTAAATTCTTGTAGAAATGAACAAAAGAATCAAGTTGAAAATGAGACTCAATCTTTATCAAAAACAAATGAGAAAAGAAATATAGACAACGAGTATGAAATAATTATTGGATCGTGGAAAGATACTTCGTCATCAGAACTTCATTTTACCTTATTCGCAGATGGAACAGCTCGTTCCGACAATATGAAAACTTTATTATATCAGAAGTGGAGAATTAACAATGATAAATTAATTTTGATAGTCGAAAGTATCGGAAACGGTACTTCCTCAACTGAAGAAGAAATATATGAAATTCAAAAACTGAATGAAAATGTATTGATTTTAGGAAAAAATGGTCAGTCATACGAATATATAAAATCAGAAGATAAAAATAATAGAGATGAAAAATTCATAATTGTAGATACCGATGATATAAACCAAAAATTGAATAAAAGAATTGAAAATTTATCTGCAAAAGAAGTGATGAAATTATATTATCCAATCAATGTGAATGGAAAAGAAGGAAAAGAGAAAATAGAAGTATCGGAAAAAAACGCAGAGAATGGAAATACTTTAATAATTTTAATCCACGATAACTTATTAGATGATTCTCTAAAGGGAGAAAAACATATTATGGAGTTGAAAATGACAAATAATAAATGGACAGTTATTTCTATAAAGAAAAACTGGAAATGTCAATCTAACAGAGGTCACACTCAGTGGGGAATAGAAATGTGTACTTAAAATAACCCTTTGCAAAAAGAAAACAAACGAAACGCCAACATCGTATAACAGCAAATAGCGGGCAGTTTGCTTAAAAGTATTATTTTAGAGACCAAGTAACTAATAACAACTAAGCCGACAAAAACGTGTCCTTAATCCACGCCACTTGCGTTATACAAGACCGTTGGCTGTAATTATTTAGAGTGAGTGTAACTAAAGCATTTTTTCTGACTTTGCTATTAATGATGGCATATTT
>NZ_JBNJLI010000013.1:0-11227 GCF_051195275.1 Christiangramia sp. 3-2217-3z
CTTCTGTAAATCTGCTTTTCTTCATAACTTAAAAATAGTTGATTTTTAAACTGTATGAAAAACAGGGAAGCCTTCAGGCGGAGTAGGGGACGCTGATTTGTCGGCTTAGTATTGGTTCGTTGGTCAAGTTAATTATTTTCTTTCTATAGCTGCCGCTTATTGGCGATTAACCGTTGTTACCCACTGTGGCTTAAACTAATCATTAATTTTACTTTTTTGACCGGTTGTTAGAAATCGAGTATAGAATAACGTTACTTTCGAACACCCAATTATTGAAATAAGATTTATGTTATTATTAAACATCCTTAATATCACAGAAGCGATAACGCAAACAAAACCTATGATTTAGGAGAACTTTAAAAATATTAGTTCGTTTTTAATAAAGTTGCTGCTATTATTTTTCATCCAGTGCACCTCTATTTTAAATATTTAAATAATCAGTTTGCTATGATATAAAATCATTCTCTATTTTTCGTTTATCAACAACATAATTGGAATCACGATTTATTTATTATCAATATGATATAATCAATAATCTATTTTTTCTGACTTGAAAATATTGCAAGGCGGATTGTAAAAATTATCAGAATAAGATTAAAAATTATAGTTAGATAACCATTAATTTCTCCTTCTTTTATGAACAAAAAAGCATTAAAGATAAATATCAAGAGCGCTAGAGCATACATTAGCTTTAAAGCTTTAGGTTCTCTTTTCAAAAAGTCCATATTTTTCACCATTTCATTTTCATATTTCTAACTTAGCCATTGTGGGTAACGGTCTCGGTTATCGCCAGTTGGCGGAGTAAGAAACGCGGATTTGTCGGCTTAGTGTTGGTTCGTTGGTCAAGTTAATTATTTTCTTACTAACGGTGCCGCTTATTGGCGATGAACCGTTGTTGTTGCCAGTTTTATTAACTACTAATATTAAATTACCTGATCAATAATTAAATTTAAATGTACTATTTTTAGACCATAACAGTTATAGTAATAGTTACTTTAAAGAGTTTTCTATTAAACTCAGTTTTAAGATGGCTGTTTACCGATTTATTCCTCAAATATGAAAAGTCTAAAACCATTATTATTTATTTTAGTTCTTACGTTTAGTATATCGATTAATGCTCAAATTAAAGACTCAGTTTCAAGTGTTAGTGATTCAAGTTCTGACTCTTCTACTTCAAGTCCAACTTATTTCGCAAATAATCAAGACCTTTATAAGAGCAATTATACTTTAGTATTATATAATAGCACCACAGATTTATACGACACATATTCCGCTACTAGTGATGTATATTATTATAGTGGTTCGACTAAATTTTATAAACCAAAAACGAACTTTCTCACTACACTATTTCTAGGAAATGATTCTTTCGGAGAAAGCAATACGGTTTTGGAACATAGAAGCATATTATTAGCCGATGACGTTAGTTATAGAATTCGTGACTCTTTCAATCCACATGGAGCTTCCAATATGTCCGAAGCTTTAATCGGCGGAGTCTTTGGTTTGCTATTAAATTAGCAACATGTGAAGTATTTATTATCCTTGAGTTTTGTCAAGTTCCAATCCTGAATCCAAAAATAAAATTGGCTACAACGGTTTCGAATAATCGTCAGTTGTGGTTGACGGTATTCGGATTAGTCCGCTTAGGTTTTTGTTTCCTGGTTTCTAAAAGTACTATTTTATTTCAAATGGCCACAATTGCGAATATTCGTTGTTATACACTGGTGCGACACAGCCGAGTAAGAACCTCAGATATGCCGCAGTCGGGAATATTTTCACAATCAATTCAGGATCCTGCTCGTTTTGTTACAATTCTTGCGTCCGAGTAAGTGTCCGTTTCTTGGTACTAAGCTTGTTTTTGATGAAGTTCTTAGTAGCTAATTTGTGTTTGAGTAGCGACCAAAAGATTCTTTTTTGATAATAATCTTCCTGAGCGATTTTCTTGAATTTTCAATAGAACCAGGATTTCGAAAGTTATCGATAAACAAAAGATTCTTAGTTCAAAATTATCAATTGAAGGCTTTAAAATTCGAATTTTTCAGATTGGATTCTAATAGTTTTTAGTAGCTAAAATCGTTGCGGAGCACTTGTGTATAACGGTCTCGGCTATCGCCAGTTGCGGGAGTTGGGACGCGGAGTTGTCGGCTTATTTATTTTCTTTCCTGGTTTCTAAAATTACACTTTTTCGATGATACCCGTTATTGGCGATGAGCCGTTGTTGTGTGCTGTTTGCCGAACTATACTATTTATTTACTCTTGCTAACTTTTCTCCTGTTCTGACGATTTTTTCTTTCAAGTTTGTAATCATCTATTTTGGTATATATCCAGCCCTTAATATTATAATCCCAAAAACTGAGTTTTTCTAATTTTTCAATTCCCTTATCGTATTGTTCCGAAATTTGTTCAATTCTATTTTGAAAGTCAACAATTTCTAAACTCTCGTATTTTATTTTTTGCTCTTCCTTCTTTTGGTCCAAAAAAGCTTTTAGCGTAGCAGAACTTTCTAAACTTTCTTTAGTTAAAGTGAATTTTTTAAATTTTAATAAACTCTCTCTTTTATCATTTATTTTTATAATTTCTTCATCACCATTTTCATTTTTAAAAATAAGAACATATCTAATTCTATTTCCGAAACCTTTCCCTTTTACAGTATATCTTATGGGGTTTATCAAAGCTGTGTAATGGTTATTGAATAGTTTGAGAATAGGTTGCCACCTATTTATATTCGTTTTTACAGTGTACTTTCCTTTTGTAGTTGACAAAAGTATTTTTTTCTTAATCTTTCTGTTATAGATTAATTTAGATATACTGACTTTATTTACTCCAGTACTATAAAAAACTACAGGATCATATTCTTTATAATAAACTTCAAAAGGCTTCAGGATAAGAGGTCTGTTATTAAAGTTTTCAATTTCTAAATAGTTTCCTCTACCCATTTTAAGATATATTGAAAAAATAACTGTGGCTCTATCTTTTAAATTTTCCAACGTTACTGAAGAAATATAAATTTCGTCCGTATCGATATCACTTACAGTTGATATATCACTTCTGATTTTATGACCAGATTTTAATAGAAATGATCTAGCTGTGTAGTAAAGTGCAATTATAGAAATTATCAACGCAATGAATGAAATCACCAATGTTGAAATAGCTTCGTAATTATCAATTATCTCTTTCATTTTCTGGCAAATTGCACACAACGGTTTGCGGTTATCGCAAGTTGCGGGAGTAGGGACGCGGACTTGTCGGCTAACGCTTTAGTTTGTTAGGAATCTAATTTAGTTCTTTTTTCTAAAACCCGGAATTTGAGATGAACCGCTGTTGTACACAGTGCGTTAGTAATAATCAATCTCGTATTTATAATTTACCGTGTCTCTAAATTCAAAATCAATATCTCTTTTGTTGGCTATTTTATCAAGTTCTGAATATTTATAGAATTGAGTAGTATCATCTCTAGTCCCAGATATTTTTTTTGTGTAACCATTATCAGAATACTGATATTCTTCTATCCAAGGCCTTTCAAAATCTTCGTTATAATGCAATCTTTTAATTTCTCTTCCTTTTGAATCATAAAAGACAGAATCCGCTAGTTTCATTGCTTTTTCTAGGTCTGGATCTTTTGTAGGAAACATTTCCCAAGTGTTAGTTTTTATTACTTCTAAATCTCCAGTTTTACGATATTTTCTAATAAATCTAACTGCGGAATCAGCTTCATACATTGTTTGAATCTTCAAATTTTCTTTCGGGAGATATTCATAAACTGAAAATTGTCTAACTACACAAGTATCTTGCTTTTCGAAGTAATCACAGTCCGTTTCTTTAATTTTTTTACCGTTTTTATATTCTATTCTTTCAATTCTATTGCTTCTTTGATTTCCATAATTTCTTTCTAAAAATTTATTGCCATTTTTATCCAACTCTGCAATTCTATTTTTTGAAAGATGATTTTCATTTTTTTTATATTCAGTTATGGATTTAATTTTTGGAGAACATCCAATTATAATTGTCAGAATTAATATTTGAAGTAAACTTTTCCTCATGGCATTGTGTACAACGGTTACGGTTATCGCCAGTTGGCGGAGTAGGGGACGCGGATTTGTCGGCTTAGTTTTGGTTTCTTAGTCAAGATAATTATTTTCTTTCTAACGGTGCCGCTTATTGGCGATCAACCGATGTTAGCAATAGTTATTTGCGTTACTTACTTTCTTGCATAACTATATATTCTTCGCTTGCTTCATAAATCTTTTGTATCAAATCTAGACGCCTTGATGGGTCTAATAACTCATAATTTAATGATTTAGATTCTAAATAACCAAAAAATAGATTACATCGGTTTTCGGGAATTTCGAGGGAATTTTTTAAATACTCACAATTCAAAGTATCGTCCGACGCAAATAATTCTACATAATCACTTAAGTGAATAATTCGTATCTCAGATTTTTTAGGAATTGACTTCTTGTTACCTGGTATAATACTAGCTAATAAATTTCCTTTAGGATTTGGTGGATAGTATATAAACCAATTTTTTTCTAGATCCGTTTGAAATGTTTCTTTTAATTCTTTATTTGCCGTTTTTACATCAAATGCCTTTGGCGACGAACTGATATTTACTTGATCTAATAAGTTAACTATCTTCTTAAGTTCAATTACTAAAGTTGCTTGTAAGTTATTTTCTTCAACGATCAGAATTTGTTGTTCAAATTGTATCGAGTTGAATACTAAAGTGTCTCCTAAGTCACTTGGTATAGAAAAATACCCTTCTTGATTTGTAGTAGAAGATATTCCGCTATTCAAATTTACAATTTCAAAATCTGATACTCTTTCATCTGATTCATAAACAATACCTCTGACTTCCTGAGCTGTTAGACTTTGAATACCAATTAGAAATAAGATTATAAATATTCTCAAGCAGTTTCTCGGTTAAATAATTATTGCTAACGTTCTCGGTTATCGCCAGTTGGCGGAGTAGGGGACGCGAATTTGTCGGCTTAGTATTGGTTTGTTGGCCAAGTTAATTATTTTCTTTCTAACGCTGCCGCTTATTGGCGATGAACCGTTGTTGCCCACAGTATTCTTATTCAATTAATCTTTTTATTTCATCTTCTATATTATTAATAAAGATCTTTTCTTCTGTTTCTAGACGACCATCATAATGAACCTTTCCATTTTTTAATATTATTAAATGTGGGTAAGCTTTTACTCCTAGTTCTCTGGCTTCTTCCATTGAGGTTGCAAATAACGTAGGAAATTGATAATTCAAACTATCTACTAATCTTACGGTTTTTTCGAATTCATCTCTTTTCAAAGGGACATTTACTGAATACATTTTGATATCTGGATTACTCTTTAATTTTAGATAAATTTTTTCAAAGTCAGGGAACTTCTTAAAACAAATTGCACATGATGTTGTCCAAAAATCAAGTGCTATAATTTTATTCTTGTCAAACTGAATTGTATCTCGTTCCTTATTGACAACAGTTAATCCTTTAAATTCTTTAATTTGCCGAGCTGATCTATTATTAAATAGTACAATTTGATTTGGAAGAACATAATACCCCAGAATAGGAAAAAAAACGAGAACAAAAATTAATATTAAATAATTCTTTTTATTATAAAATAGGCTTCCTAAAAAAGCACTAATAGGAACAAAAATTATATATAGAAACACTAGATTAAATCCGGTGAAAAATGATATTAATAATAAGGATAAGAATAGTGGTAGAATTATTAAAATGCCAGTTTTCCAAAAATCAAATTTTGAGGATATAAAATAATAAAATAAAAATATTGATCCTAGAATTAATGGTAACATCCATTTGTGGTCGCCATTAAATAAAATTCCAAAGATTAAATATATAGTGATTGGAATAAGTCCGTATACTAGTCCTTGTAATAATCTTTTTATTTTACTCATCATAAATATTGTGGGCAACGGTCTCGGTTATCGCCAGTTGGCGGAGTAGGAGACGCGGATTTGTCGGCTTCGTATTGGTTTGTTGGTCAAGTTAATTATTTTCTTACTAACGGTACCGTCTATTGGCGATTAACCGTTGTTATAGGCTGGCCACTAGAACAGCTTTTGTTGTGTATCTTCTTTCTCAGTGCCGACAAGCTCAATGAATTTTATCCTTGGTCTCTTTTCTATATAAAATCCTTTTTTATCTTTTCTATCTATATAACCTCTTATTAGACAGTTAGTGAATAATTTTATTTTATGTTCAATGATATTCCCTTTTTCTGGATAGCATGTTAGAATATGATCTTTATATAAAAAACCAATTGTATTTGATTTTTCATTTCCTCTAGTAACGTGGCCATTTAGTTCTACAAACATTCCGTGTTCCAATTCTGGAAATAAGATTTCGTTTTCTTCCTCTTCTTGATAAAATATGTGTTTGTGTTCATATTCAATGGATGCTTCACTAGTATCATCCTTGTCATTTTTATTTTGCTCAGAAAAATCAATGTATAATTCCCTTTCTCTTTCGATTGGCTCGGACAGTTTATTAAATATTTGAGGAGGTAATTCTGAAAATAACTCTAAATACATTTTAGGAACGTACAGGATATTTCCTGATTCATTTCTTATACCGATAAAATTTATTCCATTTTCTTCTTTGAAAAGAACATTATCAAATGTCTTTTTTGATGTGGTTCCAATATGCTTGGCAATTTGTATACTCCATTTAATGGCTTTTACTATTTGTTTAAATAGGTCTTTAAATCCTTTATCTTTAAAATCATTTTTAGCCATTTCTTTTAGAGCAGCAGCGCTATATGTTGTAACTCCTGTTCCTAATATAAATGCAATCCATTGACCAATATTTTCAGGGATTAGTGTTTCCCAACTTCCCTTTCTTACCCTTGCTGGTAGTTCGAAATTGATATTCGAAAGCTCTGGTATTTTTTTATTTATATAGAATCGAAATAAAGAATCTATACCATTTAAAGCCTCTGCTGATTTCTTTAAATCTAAATATCCATTTTCAACTTCTTGTCCTGAATATTTAAAATAAGCTAAATAATCTTCTTTCATATTTTGTTGGTGGCTTGCCTATAACGGTCCCGGTTATCGCCAGTTGGCGGAGTAAGGGACGCGTATTTGTCGGCTTAGTATTGGTTTGTTGGTCAAGTTAATTATTTTCTTTCTAACGCTGCCGCTTATTGGCGATTAACCGTTGTTGTTGCCAGTTTTATTAACTACTAATATTAAATTACCTGATCAATAATTAAATTTAAATGTACTATTTTTAGACCATAACAGTTATAGTAATAGTTACTTTAAAGAGTTTTCTATTAAACTCAGTTTTAAGACGGCTGTTTACCGATTTATTCCTCAAATATGAAAAGTCTAAAACCATTATTATTTATTTTAGTTCTTACGTTTAGTATATCGATGAATGCTCAAATTAAAGACTCAGTTTCAAGTGTTAGTAATTCAAGTTCTGACTCTTCTACTTCAAGTCCAACTTATTTCGCAAATAATCAAGACCTTTATAAGAGCAATTATACTTTAGTATTATATAATAGCACCACAGATTTATACGACACATATTCCGCTACTAGTGATGTATATTATTATAGTGGTTCGACTAAATTTTATAAACCAAAAACGAACTTTCTCACTACACTATTTCTAGGAAATGATTCTTTCGGAGAAAGCAATACGGTTTTGGAACATAGAAGCATATTATTAGCCGATGACGTTAGTTATAGAATTCGTGACTCTTTCAATCCACATGGAGCTTCCAGTATGTCCGAAGCTTTAATCGGCGGAGTCTTTGGTTTGCTATTAAATTAGCAACATGTGAAGTATTTATTATCCTTGAGTTTTGTCAAGTTCCAATCCTGAATCCAAAAATAAAATTGGCTACAACGGTTACGGTTATCGCCAGTTGGCGGAGTAGGGGACGCGGATTTGTCGGCTTAGTTTTGGTTTCTTGGTCAAGATAATTATATTCTTTCTAACGGTGCCGCTTATTGGCGATCAACCGATGTTAGCAATAGTTATTTGCGTTACTTACTTTCTTGCATAACTATATATTCTTCGCTTGCTTCATAAATCTTTTGTATCAAATCTAGACGCCTTGATGGCTCTAATAACTCATAATTTAATGATTTAGATTCTAAATAACCAAAAAATAGATTACATCGGTTTTCGGGAATTTCGAGGGAATTTTTTAAATACTCACAATTCAAAGTATCGTCCGACGCAAATAATTCTACATAATCACTTAAGTGAATAATTCGTATCTCAGATTTTTTAGGAATTGACTTCTTATTACCTGGTATAATACTAGCTAATAGATTTCCTTTAGGATTTGGTGGATAGTATATAAACCAATTTTTTTCTAGATCCGTTTGAAATGTTTCTTTTAATTCTTTATTTGCCGTTTTCACATCAAATGCCTTTGACGACGAACTGATATTTACTTGATCTAATAAGTTAACTATCTTCTTAAGTTCAATTACTAAAGTTGCTTGTAAGTTATTTTCTTCAACGATCAGAATTTGTTGTTCAAATTGTATCGAGTTGAATACTAAAGTGTCTCCTAAGTCACTTGGTATAGAAAAATACCCTTCTTGATTTGTAGTAGAAGATATTCCGCTATTCAAATTTACAATTTCAAAATCTGATACTCTTTCATCTGATTCATAAACAATACCTCTGACTTCCTGAGCTGTTAGACTTTGAATACCAATTAGAAATAAGATTATAAATATTCTCAAGCAGTTTCTCGGTTAAATAATTATTGCTAACGGTCTCGGTTATCGCCAGTTGGCGGAGTAGGGGACGCGGATTTGTCGGCTTAGTATTGGTTTGTTGGTTAAGTTAATTATTTTCTTACTAACGGTGCCGCTTATTGGCGATGAACCGTTGTTGTAAACTGGAGCGCACCTAAATATTTGTTTTAAGAACGAAATTAAAAGAAATTTTATTGAATCAATTTCTCGTTTTAAATTCTGTGAGCAAGCTCTCTATTCAATATTTTTAATTTCATATTTCAGTTTCAATTTCTCCTTTTCTAATTGAAAACCATAAGAACTCGACCATGCATCTCCATATATGTTGATGAAAACCTTATTAGGAGTTCTTAAATATATGTTTCCAAACTTATACTCTGTTTCGGGACTAATCATTTTGATTATTTGTTTCAATTTTTCCGTACTACTAAAAATACTTTTGATCTCTTTACTTCGGAAGGGTAATTTTATAATTGCTCCCTGATAATCTTCATATTTTTGCAAATGAGTAGTTTCTGGGCTTATTTTATTAAGCAAGTCAAATTCATTTGGGTACAGGAATAAAAATGCTTCATAATCTAAGTCTGAATAGAATTCTGAATTTTTTCCAGCAATTTTAATATCCTTAATGATTGGATATGAATCGACAATGTCAATTTTTACCTGTTGAGCAAATATTGTATGCAACGAAATAAATAAGGCTGAAATAAAGAAAATATCTTTCATCTATTCTGATTTTTCTTATTGGTAACGCTTGCTTAAAATTTGTTTTATTGAGTCAATCTCTCCATTTAAATTCTCCTTATCTAAATATATAAACAGACTGTCATTTATTACTTTAAAATTTCTACTGTAATTTTCTATTGGTATTGCTCCTATTGAAGTTCTTTTGTTTTCTGGATTTGGATAATATGGTTTATCTAAATCAATATATTCGGATTCTTCTTTTATTTTAAATATCGTTTCGTTTAAGTCTGATGATAATTCAATTTCGAAAGGTTTATAATTTTTGTACGTAACTCTAATTTTTGGATTATAGCAAAATCCTGTCATTTCACCGATTCCAAAAAATCCATCTCTGTTAGAAAAAGAGATTATTTCTCGATCTATCATTTCTATTTTTGCACCGTGTATAGGTTTATTGGTATTAGCTGATAAAATTTGTCCTTGAATACCGATTTGGCAATCACAGGAAAATAAGAGAAATAATATCGAAATTAGGATAACCCTTTTATACATATATTGTGAATAAAGCTATGATAACCAATTGTCATATGATGCTAAAATTGTCCATTCTCCTTGAACCTTTTGGAGAAAATAGGAATTCCCGTAAGCACTTCCAGGAAACATTAAATAAGATATTGAAACAATACAATATTCATTATTATTACTAAAAATAGGATCACTGATAGTTAAAACTGAGTTTCTTTTTTTGGTTTTTTCGAAAAGTTTAGAAACATCATTTTTCGTGATGCAATTTCTATTGTTTAGTGAATTATACTTTTTACTTAAGTCCGTCATCCATTTTGAATTCCATAACGCACCTTTACTTATCGACGCATTCTTTTCTAATTCTTGAATTATTTCAATTTGTAAATCATACGAAACCTGTTCTATAAAATCCTGTCTATCAAAATATGTTCTAGGTTTTTGACATTGGATATATAATTCTTCATTTGAAATTTCGTATTTAATTATGCTTTCCAATATTTCAAACTCAAGTTCTCCTTGGTTCTTCCCGACTTTTTCAATTAATTTCCTTTTACGTTTTTCTGTAAATACCTTTACCCAATACGTAATAATTGCATCATATCCACCAGAAATACTTTTTTTATTAGTAGTAAAAATGTATATCCCTGAAGCAACTTTGGAATCTATCTTTTTCCATTCATTTATGTAAGCAAAGTATTGTTCTTTGCAGCCGATCAAGTTTCCACTATTACCCGTAACGAAAAGTATTTTTTTATTTTTAAAATCGAATTCCTTTCTTTCAGCAGATAGGTAGGCATTTAAAGAATCCGATTCTTCTGGAGTGAGTACTGAATCATTATTTTTATCACATAAATCTAATTTCTGACTGAAAGTATTCAGTGAGATAGCTATAATCAATAAGCTAAGAAAATATTTGGAGCTCATTATTGCAATTTTTCTTGTTCATCTACATATTGGAAAATACTCGAAATAGTAAATTGAATAACAACTTATAGGTTATCTTATTTAAAACCTCTTGAAGAATAAAAATATATAAAAAATCAATCTCTTTTACTGAAAAATTTTAAGCGCTCTTGTTTACAACGGTTTCGGTTATCGTCAGTTGGCGGAGTATGGCACGCGGATTTGTCGGCTTAGTATTGGTTTGTTGGTCAAGTTAATTATTTTCTTTTTTACGGTGCCGCTTATTGGCGATGAACCGTTGTTACATGCTGGTGCGACACAGCCGAGTGAGAACCTCAGATATGCCGCTGTCGGGAATACACATTCTTCT
>NZ_JBNJLI010000014.1:0-10194 GCF_051195275.1 Christiangramia sp. 3-2217-3z
GATATCATCAACAAACAGAAAGCTAATCTGACAAATCCGTATATAGAATCCCCTACTGTTCCTATTCGATAACGTTGGCAATAATTATGATATGAAGAAATTTATAATTTTACTACAAATATTGACGGCTTCATTTACCTATTCTCAAAGCGATCTTAAAGGTAAGTTTTGTAGCTCATTAAATGGAGGATTCAATTCAACCTGTATTGAGTTTCAAGAAAATACCAAATTTAAATTTTACACTTATGGCTGTTTGGGAATGGAGAGTACTGGAATCGGAGATTTTAGTTTTAAATCTAATAAACTTATTTTAAAATTTGATAAGGTGGCAACGAGTCAAAAAAGCCAAATTAAAATTGAAAATGTTCATAATCAAAATAAGAAAGACTCAATAAAATTACACTTTGAGATTTTAGATGGAAATCTAAACATGAGACCACTTCCAGCTAACATTTTATTAGGGTCAGATTCTTACGACTTAAAGAAAGCTTATCAAGCAAATGAAGATGGGGAAGCAATAATCTCAAAGGGGCGTAGCTCAAAAAAAGAAAAATATAAGATTCTATTTGTAGGCTATGAAATATTTGAGTTCGAGTTGTCTAACTCTTCATCTAAAACTATAGAGATTGTACTAGAATCACAAGGTCCAAGAATTATTTCTAATAAAGTTTACGAGTATGATATAGAAGAAGTAAAGGAAAATTTAATAATCCTAAAAGATGGTAATAGATTCAAGAGATCGAAATCATAACTATTGCCAACATCGGTTCATCGCAAATAACGGGTATTTCCGAAAAAGTGTAATTTTAGAAACCAACAGAGAAAATAGTTAATCTGACAAGTCCGCGTCCCTACTCCCGCAACTTGCGATAACCGTAACCGTTGTGCAAAATTATATACATTGCAAATGATAAATAAAATGAACAAAATTATAGTAATTATATTTCTATTCACCGGTTTAGCGAAAGCCCAAACCTATGAGCTCTTGAATGAAAGATTAAATAATGATGATACGATTTATATAAAATACAAATTTGACGCCTTAGATAATGATATTATAACCAAGTATCTTACAAAGAATTTCGTGAAAAATAGTTGGGAACCACTACCAATTAGTAATGTGCCTGATATAAACTTATTTCTAAATAATTTCAATTTAGAGAACGCTAAAAAAAAAGCGATACTAAATAATGAATCGGATAGTTTAATTGATTTTTCACAACTGAAAAATAATGTCGTGAAAATAAATGAAACTGATAAACATCTGAAAAGCGGCAATAATTATTTAGTGTTGACTAAACCTATTTTTAACTGTGACAAGACGTGGGCCATAAGCTACATATATGGTGTTTATCACTTTGATGTTGGTAGTTCAGGTGATTTAGTAATATTTAGAAAAATTAAAGGGAAATGGACTCGCTTTCACCATCTTACGATGTGGATTTCCTAACAAGATCCTACAATATAACTTTGCACAACAACGGTTAATCGCCAATAAGCGGTAGCATTAGTAAGAAAATAATTAAATTGACCAACGAACCAGTTCTAAGCCGACAAATCCGCGTCCCTTACTCCACCAACTGGCGATAACCGAAACCGTTGTGCTCCATGCCAAATTAAAATTCAAGTTCCTTTTTAAGACCTACAAAATAATAGCTAAATTAGCCACATGAGTAGAGATGCAGGTTATAGTATTAATCAGTTAAGAGATTATTCTTCCTTATTTACAAGGAGCCAAGCAAAACAATGGATTAAAGGAGATTTCAATTCAATTGATAGTAAATTGAATAGATATGATAGAAAATGGATAAATTATAAAAATGCTAC
Organism: Christiangramia sp. 3-2217-3z; assembly: GCF_051195275.1. Taxonomy (NCBI): domain Bacteria; kingdom Pseudomonadati; phylum Bacteroidota; class Flavobacteriia; order Flavobacteriales; family Flavobacteriaceae; genus Christiangramia; species Christiangramia sp. 3-2217-3z. The sequence goes on from NZ_JBNJLI010000014.1 coordinate 1,828, forward strand.
TTACATTGATTATCTAAAACATCTTTATAAAATTTTAGAAGAAAATTATCCAAACGAATATATATTTAAAAATTCTTTTCTTAACAATTGGCTAATCGATCAATTAGGAACTTGTCAATCAAAAATTTTCAATGAATTTAGAGTTGGAAATGCTGTCGCTGATTTGGTTATGTTTAACGGGAATTCAAAAGCATTTGAGATCAAATCAGAGTTAGACACATCCAATAGATTAGAACTGCAACTTGAAAATTATAAGCAAGCTTTCAATCAGATATTTGTTGTTGTTCCTGAATCAAAAATTTTCGAATACGAGAAGTTTGATAACTCAATTGGCATAATCACTTTTGATTCAGGTGGTACAAAGCAGTTCAAGTTATACAGAAATGCAGAAGTTAATCATAACATTGAAGCAAGTGTTATAATGAATATTCTTCATACTTCTGAATACAAATCAATAGTGAAAGAATATTTCGGAACGCTTCCTAAAATGACAAGTTTCAGTCAATATCAAATTTGCAAAGAATTAATTTTTCAGATTCCTTTGATGGATCTAAATAAGCTCTTTATACATCAAATGAAAAAAAGACTTTTTGATCCTACCCTTTCTAAAAGAAATTATAAAGAATTTAATCAAATTAATTTATCTTTAAAGCTTAGTAAAAAACAAAAAGAAGAAATGATTTTGAATTTAAAATCTTCAATTAAGAATTAATAAATGTATTATCCTCTTTTTAGAGCTAGACAATTTGAACTTATCGCTCTCCGTGAATTGACCAAGGAAGGTAAATTAGAAAATTTCATTCTTCCTATTTTAGAACCAGTTAAGGAAAGTCACAATAATATGAATTTGGCTATTCGCCAATTTGTGAAATTCGGACAACAAGCTTACCTAATTTTAAATCCAGAATTTGGAGAAAGATCGGGAGATCATAACTATTATCTAGACTATATCAATACATTAGAGGGAGAAACATTAATTCCTGCATTTTACTATAGAAATAATAAAAATTATATAGAAGAATCTATTCAAAATTACAATTTGAATAATGTGATGTTGTTATGCGAAAACGACATTAACAACGATGATACCGATTTCCGAGAAATCGTAAATTTTCCTCAAATAACATCTATAACCGTTAATGACCCGGGAAGGAATAGATCCCTAGATAGATTTATTAAAAATTTAAATAAAAATTATATACGGTTAGATGATTTGTTTGAAAAGCAAGTAAGGAATAGTGACTTTTTAGATATTCAAGAACATAGATTTTCGGAAGAACATTTATATTATTCAGATGAAGGTTACACCGGTTTTTCTGATTATACTGTTCTACCAAGTGAATTTATGGATGGCGGAAGTACTCCAAGAGCAGTTGTAATTCATTTAACCTATCTAAACGAAGAAAATCAAATCTGGATACGTCATTTCACTTCAAATACTAATGATTCAATTGCAAACGTTCAAGGTAAATTTGCAGAAGCGGCGGAAAAAGCTGTCATGTTTTGTAGAGAGAATAATCTAAATAATTCCGCAATACAGGAACTTGAAAATTATTACAATCATCAGCATTATCCTGGATTAGGAGTGGTAAAAAAAATAGCTATGAAGAACCACCTCTTAATAATCCAAGAATTTCTAAGTAACAGATAAATGAAGGTTTGCCCAAATTGCTTCTCTGATACAGAAATCAAGGGATTAATCTCAACTTCAGAGGAAAAAGGTAATTGTAACATCTGTAATTCCAAAGATGTTCACTTACTAGATATTAAAGAACTTTACGACTTTTTTGAAGAACTTCTTGAAAATTTTCAAATTGTAGAAGATGGGGAACCTCTAAGATCCAAAATTCAATCAAATTGGAGTTTTTTCGCATCTCGTGGAACAGCAACTGAAATTTTAAATTCTGTTTTATTTGAAATTTCTTCAGAAATAATTAGTTCAGATGATTTAGTTGACTATACTTCTGAAATAAAGGAAAATTATAATCATTGGGAAATAATTAAAGAAGAATTAAAATGGTCAAAAAGATTCTTCATTAATACTGCTCAATTAGAAGATTTAGGATGGGATGGATTTTTCAATACTCAATATGAATTAAAATCTAAAGATTTACTATTTAGAGCAAGAGTTCATCATATGAGCGGTTTGCCAGCTATAAGTACATCAGATATGCTTTGTCCTCCCAAAAATAAAGCTTCTGGGGGTAGAGCCAATCCTTTAGGAATTCCTTACCTATATTTAAGCGATTCAAAAGAAACAACCTTATATGAAGTTCGAGCTGCGTACTTAGATGAATTAAGTGTAGGAACTTTTAAACTTAAAGGTGGAATTGAGGATTTAAGGATAGTCGATTTCACAGAAGATACATCATTGTTTCAACCGACAATGGTTAAAGATACCATCAAGGCCAGGCTATTAAGGGAGAAAATAAGTATTGATTTATCAAAACCGATGAGAAGATATGACAGTGAAATTGAATACATTCCAACTCAATTCATATGTGAATTCATTAAGGTTCAAACAGGTGCGGACGGAATAAGATTTAGAAGTTCTTTAGATACAAAAGGTAAAAATATTGTTCTATTCGATCAAAATAAAATTGAGTGTACTAAAGTTACTCTAAGTAAAATTACAAGTTTGAAGTTAAAAGCAATCGATTTGTAACACAGTCAGTCTATTCGCACGATAGCACAACATCTGTTATAGCAAATAGCGGGTTTTACCGAAAAAGTGTAATTTAGAAAACCAATAAACAAAAGGTTAAGCCGACAAATTCGCGTCTCTAATCCCACTACTTGTCCATAACCGTAACCGTTGTAGCACATTTAATTTTAGAAGTTCGAAATCAATGAGTAAACTAGTAATAAATAGACGATCTGAATTTGCCAATAGAGGAAGAAGTATTGGTATATACTTAAATAACGAAAAAATTGGAACGATTGAGGACGGAGAAACGAAGGAATTTGATCTAGAAAAAGGAAAGTATAAACTGCACGCAAAAATCGATTGGTGCGGTAGTCAAGAACAGGAAATATTACTAAAAGAAAATGAAACAAAAGCAGTGGAATTGACTGGCTTCACTAAGAATAAGTGGATTTTACCGATCCTAATTCTTATTCAAGTAATCTTTATAGGGATATCATTTTTAGTTGATATAAATTAATATTTAATCTTTTTATATTCGTTGGGAGGGCTATTGTATATTTCTTATCCAATAACCATTGGACGCAATCATTACTTAAAACTTAGTGTAGAGTAATTAAACGTGCAACAACAACGGTTAATCGCCAATAAGCGGCAGCGTTAGAAAGAAAATAATTAAATTGACCAACAACAAAATACTACGCCGACAAATCCGCGTCCCTTACTCCGCCAACTGGCGATAACCGAGACCGTTAGCAACAATATTTATACAAAAATTCAATTAATGACTAAATTATCAGATTACGCATCAGAAAAAGAGTTAGAACTCAAGAAAATTTCAAAAATAAGGATTGAAGATGACTACCCGGGTAATACTTATAAATTTAGGGATGATTCAGACATTGATTATAGCAGAGTACTATATTCTTCTTCCTGTAGAAGACTCCAAGGAAAAATGCAACTATTTGTACCAAAGAGCCAAGTTTTCTATCGAAATAGACTTACGCATAGTTTAGAAGTTGCTCAAATGGCTAAAACAATTGCTAAAAAGGTAGGATTAATTGACTTAGTTACCGTGCAAACGGTTTCACTAGCTCATGATATTGGAAATCCGCCTTTTGGGCATGCGGGTGAGATATTTCTCAGCAATTGTGATATTGAAAATCCATACGAAGGTAATGCACAGACGTTTAGAACTTTGAGGCTTTTAGAAGAAAGACATCATGATTTTAATGGTTTAAATTTAACCTTGAGGACTATGTTAGGTGTTGTTAAATACTACGTCAAGGAAGGACCAGATATTAAAAAGTTTTTATACAACAGGGATTACGAACTCGTTAGTGAATGGCTTGACACTTATGATTTAAAGCTAAAAACCATTGATTGTGAAATTATGGATATTTCAGATGAAATTGCATATGCAATTCATGACCTTGAGGATGCATTAAAATTAAAATATTTTACCATCGATGAATTAATTTACGAATTTAAAATAAGCGACAAATTTAAATCTGTAACGGCTGAATTTGAAGCTATCGTAAAGAACGCAAAAGATTTTGCTAGCAAATCAAACACATATAACTCTTCAGAAGAATATTCAATGCTATTTAGAAAGGAATTGAGCTCATTACTTGCTAAAGCCTTTGTTACGGATATTGATGTAATTGATAATGAATTGGGTTATAAAAAACTAGGCAAGTTGGTCAAAGGTTTGAAATCATTGACGTTTCAAGCTATCAAAAGGCAATCCGATATTATTGAATATGAACAGTTAGGGAAGCATGTGCTAACTAAATTGTTCGAATTATATTCCGACAAAGAATTTAATAAGAATTTAGTTTTACTACCTGCAAATTATAGAATTGAAGATAATTGGACTCGAATGGTACTCGATTACATTGGAGGTATGATGGATATTTTTGCTATTCAACAATATGAAAAGTATTTTGGTAAACTAGATGGTAAAGGATTATACTTTAAATAAATACTGTTGCCAACATCGGTTCATCGCAAATAACGGGTTAAATCGAAAAAGTGTAATTTTAGAGACCAGGAAAGAAAATGGTTAAGTCGACAAGTCCGCGTCCCTACTCCCGCAACTTGCGATAACCGAGACCGTTCCCAGCAATACCGATGAATAATATTAAACTGAACATTAAAATTTAACTGATGAAATACTTCGAGATTCGTAATTCATTAAATGTTAAGGAGATAGGAAAGTATCCTCAAGTAGAGACTGCAAAAAATAATTGCCATATTTGGGATGATCCAAAATTTATTGAAAGATTCGAATTCGATAGAATAGATAGTGAAGTTATAACATCAAATGCAATATTGCATAAACGAGCTAAAATTACTGATCTAGTAAGTGCATATATTATAGGATTTTCTTTGAAATTATTGATGAGTTCTAAGTTGAAAAATATACTTGAGCAGCATTCTAATTCGAAATTTCAATTTTTTAGAGCTCCTATTATCTATAAAAATGAGTACTATGAAAATTACTGGATAATGCACTCGCATACTTTCAGTTTTAATTATATAGATTTCGAGAAATCAAATTTTGTTTTAAGAAAAAGAAAGCTAGGGGGTGGAACTTTTTTGGAGAATATCGAAATCAGAACAATTGATGAGTTTAAAAAAGTTTTGAATTGTGATTTGAAATCAAAACGTATTAAATTTTTCTGTAATAATGTAATATTAAAATCTACCATAGGTGAAGATTTTTTTTCTTTACGACATGTTTCAGGTGGATTTAAACATTTTGTATCTGAAAAATTAAAGGTGGAAATTGATAAACAGAATTGTACAGGAATTGAGTTTATACCACAACCGATTAACTAGTACAAGCTTTGCTTCTTAAAGAGTATTTCAAAACAATATAATTAAAACGGTACTTCAGGGAACAACGGTTCATCGCCAATAAGCGGCAGCGTTAGAAAGAAAATAATTAACTTGACAAACAAACCAATTTAAGCCGACAAATCCGCGTTCCTCACTCCGCCAACTGGCGATAACCGAGACCGTTATAAGCAAGGCTGATTGAAAATCAAATAAAGAAGATAAATAATGTTCAATCTTAGTAAAAAAGAACATTTAGGTAGTTTAACAACTACTTTAAAAAATCAAAAATATACAACAAGAATAAGAGAAAAATATATTCTAAGCGACTCTTTCGTTTCATTGACGTTCGGGAAAGAGGAAGATTTTGCACAAATAAAGCTAATCAGAAAATGGAAACGAATCTTTGGTAAATATGATATAAAAATTCTGAGTTCGGATATTCAATTAATAGAAGATTTAGAGAAGACAAATCAACTTGAAAAGAGAAAAACTTACAGATTTAATTTTATAAAAAAGAGGTTTCATAATAAGATGAATTCTGCAATTATAGCTTTTAAACTGGAGCACAAAAAAATTTATTCTTCAAAAGAAAAAATTGAACAATTGAATGAAAAAATCTCTTCAATACGGTATGATCCTATATATGAAGATAGGGTATCTAAATTTGAATTTATAAAACCTGCCATCGGAATTGAAGCAAGAGAAAACAGTATCCATCCCGCTTTTGGAATAACAGTAGGTACAAATGCTGGAGGAGGTATATTCTTATTCGATCCATTTGAAGGACAAATAGAGATAGGAACCTTTGTTAACCTAGGAGATATTTCTGTTTACGATACCATTGAATTCGATTTCTTTGATTACAGTGATTGAAAATTTCGATTAACGCCCAGCTTATAACAACGGTTCATCGCCAATAAGCGGCACCGTTAGAAAGAAAATAATTAACTTGACCAACAAACCAATACTAAGCCGACAAATCCGCGTCCCTTACTTCGCCTGCTGGCGATAACCGTGACCGTTGGCAACAAGCTTCAGAAAAATTCTATGAAAAAAACTTATGCATTTCTAATATTGATTTCAGGCTTTACTTGTTTCTCCCAAACACAAGCAGAGATGAATCAACAAGCTTATGATGAATTTGAAAAGTCTGATAAAAAATTAAATAAGGTTTACCACAAAATAAAATCAATTTACAAAACCGACACATTATTCCTGCAAAATCTTAAAAGTTCACAACTTGCTTGGATTCAATTTCGGGATGCTGAATTAGAGATGAAATTTCCGCCATATCCGAGTAAAAATTATGGTTCTATACATCCAATCTGTAGAGCACAATATTTACAAGAACTCACTGAAAAACGAATTAAAACCCTTCAAAATTGGGTAGCAGGAACACAAGAGGGTGATGCATGTAATGGTTCTATAAAAATTATTGAGAAAATTGATCCACGATATATGGGAAAAGCTACCATTAAAGAAAATGGTTCAATTTCGTTAACTGCAAATATTAAAAGAGATCATCGAATATTTGGATTTAAAAATAAAGATATTTACTCCGAAAAAATGATCCTTCTGTCAATTTTCACAAATGAGGTAGAAAATAATCCTTTCAACTGTAAATATGGAGCTTATTATGATACAAGCGGCTTGGATAATATTAACCTAAAATATATTTCAACCGAGGATAGTTTCATAAAAGTAGCAGTCCTCAAAAACAAAGAAAAATTAGATGAGGTTTATATGCTAAAAAAATGGTTCGAGTTTAAAAACAAGTAAAGCCAGTTGCCAACAACGGCTCATCGCAAATAACGGGTAGTTGACTGAAAATTGCTATTTTAGAGACCAATTATCAAAACTACTAAGCCGACAAATCCGCGTCCTTACTCCCGCAACTTGCGATAGCCGGGACCGTTGGCAGTAATTTTACAACATGATTTAGGAAACAACATAAAAAATTATGAAATCGATTTACAAAAAGACCATAAGTTTTTCACTAGTAATTTTCTTTTGTTCAAGTCTAATATCATGCTATTATGGATGGAAAGGCGATGACGACCCTAATGTTATTGGTCAGAATACTTACAAAGGATCTTTAATCGATTTACAAGGTAATCCGGTAAGTAACAAAACAATCATATTAGAAAGTAATTTTGAACAAAAGATTGCTGAATTTATTACTGATGAAAATGGTTATTTTGAAGGTGAAGGAAATAGTTACGATACTGGAATTAAGCTAGGAGTCAAAGAAGAATTTAATCAATATTTGACAGAATATACATTTGAATATTCTAATTATCCGATCGGTGAGTCAATAGAATTTCCGCCGCTTATTTACACACCAACTTCTTCAGTTTCGATTAAAATTTTAAACAATTCTGAATTAGATTACAGAGTAGATTATAATTACATAATTGGTGTTTGTATAAAGAACTTCGAAAATAACCTCGAAGTTGACTCTTTATGCTATGAAGAATTTGATGACACTATTAATTTTGAAAGCGATAATTCAAAGAGCTTTAGTATTGGAGCTGTAATAGGTACAACCATTACTCTTACGATTAGTAATTCAGACAATTCTTTAACTAGAATAATTAACGTTGACGAGCAAAATCAAGAAGAAACAATCATTTTTGAGTAAAATCTTATAAAAATAAATAGCGATAATAAAACTACTGCCAACTTCGGTTAATCGCAAATTACGGGTATTGTAGAAAAAGTATAATTTTAGAAACTAGGAAAGAAATTGGTTAATCCGACAAGTCCACGTCCCTACTCCCGCAACTTGCGATAACCGTAACCGTTAGGTGTAATTTTTCAACTTGTGAAAGTTACCAATTTTGGGTATATTTGGAAAAAGATGAAAAATGAATAAGAAC
>NZ_JBNJLI010000015.1:0-9077 GCF_051195275.1 Christiangramia sp. 3-2217-3z
AAATATGCCATCATTAATAGCAAAGTCAGAAAAAATGCTTTAGTTACACTCACTCTAAATAATTACAGCCAACGGTCCCGGTTACCGCAAGTTGCGGGAGTAGTGACGCGGATTTGTCGGCTTAGTTATTTTCTTTCCTGGTTTCTAAAAATACACTTTTTCGAGAATACCCGTTATTTGCGGTGAACCGTTGTTGGCAACTGGCTATTTTTCAAATCTATAAAGCATTAATATCCCATTTTAATTTTTCCAAATCATCAATATAATACTGATGCAAAAATTCTCTAGCTTCTGTATCATAATCGAGGTAGTTTTGTTCTTTTAGCCACATCAACGGCATACTACCGTCCATTGCACTGACTACTGATTGGTTTAAATAATCGATCAAATCTTCAATATTGTTGATTATAGTGTCATATCCAATGTCTTCGTCAAAACTAATTTCTGATTTTTCGAAATCCCAATGAGCTCTAGACATTGTCCCATTTAGGGCTTCAAGTGGAATGTCGATTTCAGGGTCATAATACTCCTCAGTTATGTTTCGAATAAAATTATACAGGTCGTTGTATATCTGTGAATGTGTAAAATGTTCTGAATGGCTTTGTGGAATATCAACATCAGGCAATAATTTTCTTTTGAAATTTTCATTTAAAAATAAAAATTTGGTTTCCACCGGAATTGATGAATTTTCTATTTGGTCAGTAACGTTCTCAATTATACTTTTAAATTGAAAAGAAAATTCATCTTCATCAACGAAGACTATTAAAGCTTTAGTTTGATGATACTTGGCATATAAATTTAGAAGAGCCGGTAATTGTCTGATATTTCTCGAACCCTCTAAAACGACAATTTTATAGGATAAGTAAAAATCAGATCCTAGAGGTTTTAAAAGGCTATCAATTAACTGAACATCCTTTTGTCCTTCCACGAAAATTAATAAGTCTTCGGATGCAGTTTGCTTATTATACTTTTTCTTGAAAGCTGATAGATTTATAAATTTTATGGTTTGGGAGTCTGATATACTCTGAACTTTCTGCTTTAGTTTATATGGTACGTTTAGACTTCCTGTATCGCCGGCCTCTCGTAATTTAAATCTCAAGACATCTAAAAAGCTAGCTTCATTATTGAAGATTAATGAAATATCGTTTTTATCGAATAATAAAATATTTAATGATTTTCCAAATTTTAATGCATCCTCAACATCCTCATTATAACCATTTACAGCTAAAAAAATTCCACTTGTAGTATGGAATTTTCCATCCAACTTACCTTTAAAAGCATAAATGCTGGAAGCTGGTAATTTATCTTTTACCCACTTTGCTTCGAGTAAATAAGTTTGCCCTTCCCAAAAAAATGAACCATCAACTTGTTCTCCCTTTGGCTTATAGCTTGCTCTAGGTTCTAGTTTTTCGTTCTCAAGTTTAGCTTCAATTAATTTTTCAAATTTGTAACCTCTTTGTTGTGGTGTAAATTTTGAATCATCCCACAAATCATTATATAATATTTTAATTTCTTCTTGATTCAAAGTAAGCTTATTTTATTCTACACTTATTCTTAGCTTGTTGCCAACGGTTTCGGTTATCGCCAGTTGGCGGAGTAGGGGACGCGGATTTGTCGGCTTAGTATTGGTTTGTTGATCAAGTTAATTATTTTCTTTCCAACGCTGCCGCTTATTGGCGATTAACCGTTGTTGTGTGCAGTATTTGTTCTAAATTTTTTTATAGAGGTATTTGACCTTGAGAATAATAATTTGCAATTAAGGTTGAAATCTCTTTATTCGTTTCCATACTTAATCCTTTTTCTTTGCAGTACTTATTTAGTTTATGAAACATTGGATAAACTATTTTCTTAAAATCTTCGCCACTATACGGAACATCAAATTTTCTTGCTTTGTGATCACGAATTATTTCTAAGTTTTCGATTTGGCAATAAAATAGGAGTCTCATAAAACCGCTAGTATGATCCATAGCCATTAAATAAGGCCAACAGTTGCTTTTACTATATAGTTCTAATATCCAATTTTTTACTTCTGGAATTTCAAATAACTCCCTTTCATCACTTTCATAGTCATCGAAAGAAATATCTATGCGATTTTTTAGATTGAGCACTAATTCTGCTGTTGCCTGAACTCTTTCCAATCCAGATAAAATAAACTGGTATTTTTTATTTAGAATTTCTTCTTTTGGAATTCTAAAAAGAATTCTATTATTTCCAGCTTTGAGCATTTCATTTATTTGCCATTCTTGTTCAAGTTGAGAAACGTAATCAGTTATTGGACCTACAAAATTCATTAAATCTGGTTTTGATTTAATGTTTAATATCTGATTTTTAGGTATAGTTAATTTCCAGTTATTACCTGCTTTCTCGGTTTTCGATCCATCAAAAATTTGCCAAATCACTTCACTTTTTACTGGATCTATTAATATTATTAAAATTGGTATATCGAGATTTAAATAATAATTTAAGTGTTTATTTTTCCCTCTAAATACATAGCCAATTTCATTTTGCTCTTTGAAGAAACTTTTTCCAGTTTTTAGTTGAAATGCAATTGATTTACCTGTGACTTGTCCTTTTTCTGAAATTATTTCTAAATATCCATCAATTCCAAAATCGTCTTCTAAATTATTTTTTTTGAACATCCAGCCTAACTCATTTTCAGTTATACTTTTTAAAATTGTAAGTCCTTGTTCTTCAATAATTTTTGAATTATTTATCTTCGGAAAATTAGAATTATCATTTATCATCAAAAGTTTCTTAAATATTGCACACAACGGTCTCGGTTATCGCCAGTTGGCGGAGTAAGGAACGCGGATTTGTCGGCTAAGTATTGGTTTGTTGGTCAAGTTAATTATTTTCTTTCTAACGCTGCCGCTTATTGGCGATTAACCGTTGTTGGCGAGTCGTTTAATATCGAGAATCTTGAAATTGACTATAATTTATTGAGCCTTTAAATTTATTCGAATAATTATCTCCTAATTTGATTCGCAATTCTGTATTATAATCACCTTGATAAATAACTTTAGAACTGATTATAATATTATTTGGTGGCAAAATAAGAGAATTGATTCCATTACCGCACATGAAAGAATACATTTTTTCAATAGGTTTCCATTTATTCGTTGAGTCTTTAGCTTCAACTATAATTGGGATAAATCTATCGTAGCCTATATTGATTGTATCATTTTCTTGATTTTTTATAAAAACAGGATAAGCTTTGTAATATTCTTTACGGAAATATTTGTCAATAACTAATTGTTTTATAATTGTATTAGTATCAACTTCTATATTAATGTTAGTTTCATTCCAAGATTTAAATTTTCTGGATTCTTCCCAACCAGAATAAAAAGGATAAACAGGATTACTTTTAAATTTTTCATTGTAGGTGTTGAAAATTTTACGTAATTCTATTGTATCTATTTCTTGCACTTTCCCATTCTCAGGAGGAGGAGGTGGTGGTGGAGGTGGGTTGAAAGGAAAATCTACCAATTCGTAATTCAGCTCTATTGTATCCTTTAGATATCCGATATATAGGATGCTACTGCTTGATCTGGTTATTAAAGAATCAGTTTTGATCTTTTTTACAGTTTTAATATTTGTGAGAACTGGAAATTCAGTAGTATCACCTTTATTATCAGATTCGTTACAACTGATGAAAAGAATAAGAATTGAAAGTAGTCGAAATATTTTCATTAATTATATTCTTATTAAATGCTCGCCAACGGTCTCGGTTATCGCCAGTTGGCGGAGTAGGGGACGCGGATTTGTCGGCTTAGTATTGGTTTGTTGGTCAAGTTAATTATTTTCTTACTAACGTTGCCGCTTATTGGCGATGAACCGTTGTTCTATGCTGTTTTTTCACTTCGTCAATTGGTAATTAGTTACTAATACAGATGCAGAAATATGTAGAATTCTCTCAAGTTCTCTAATCATATCTACCGTTAATCTTTTCTTTTTATTTAAAATTTCTGAAACTCTACTTTTCCCTCCAATGACACCAACTAAATCCTTCTGTTTAAGATTCATTTCTTCCATTCTAATTTTTATTGCCTCAATCGGATCTGGAGCCTCAATCGGATAATCCTCATTTTCATAATTATCAATCATCATAGAAAGAATTTCCGCCTCGTCGCCCTCTTTGGAATTAATTGGAGCGTCAAATATCACTTCTAGTCTTTCTAAAGCCTTCTCGTAGTCTTTATCGCTTTTAATAGGTTTAATTTTCATAGCTCTAATTTTTAAATTGTGTTCGCATCTATTTTATCATAATCAGTGTGTGTTCCGACAAAACGAATAAAAGCCCATTGTCTATCGTAGTTAAACTTAACGACTAATCGGTAAGAGTTTCCTTTAATGTTAAAAACAACTCTACTATCTTTTAAAATGCTAACATTTACATACGTCTTCTTGATATCACTTGGAGAAGCCCAATTTGAACTTTTTGCTGTTTCGTACCAAGTTTTTAAATACTGTTCTGAATCAGAATGTTTTTTCCAGAATTCTCGTAATGTACTTTTTGCAATTATTCTCTTCATTTGATAAAATCTAAAACAAAGGTAATTAAAGTTCTCATAAGTAGAACTTTTTAGTAAAAATCTTTCTGAGAAAATAGCATAGAACGGTCTCGGTTATCGCCAGTTGGCGGAGTAGGGGACGCGGATTTGTCGGCTTAGTATTGGTTTGTTGGTCAAGTTAATTATTTTCTTACTAACGGTGCCGCTTATTGGCGATGAACCGTTGTTGGCTTGCGTTTTATGCAACTCAATCTAAATGATCACGTAAATGAGTTTTTCTTTTTATTTGAATGAAATTATAAATTACTGATCATTCTTCTATTCTTGTTTGATGAAATATTTTCGGTTTTCTAAGAAATGCTGAAAATATTGTACCCAAAACAATCATAGCTACAACTTCAAATGGTTTTTCTTTTAGGATGTGAATAATAGATATACATGTCATATATAAAGCTAAAAGAGAGGTTCCCCATAAAATGGTTTTATTAATCAAGAATAGTATAGTTGCAAATATTAGAATTATACCAACTACAATTAAAATAGCTTCGTTTTCAATTATTTTCTCTGGTTGATTAATTTGAAAAATTTTACCCAATCCATTTTGAATAAAAATCATTGACATCATTATTGAAGGAAGCCAAATTAAAGTTGGTTTAATTATTTTATGGATTATCATTTTTTAGGGGTTAAGTAACAGTATCATTAAGCATAAAATGAATGCCAACGGTTTCGGTTATCGCCAGTTGGCGGAGTAAGGGACGCGGATTTGTCGGCTTAGTATTTTGTTGTTGGTCAAGTTAATTATTTTCTTTCTAACGGTGCCGCTTATTGGCGATTAACCGTTGTTGTGTGCTGGCGCCACCTACTAACTCGTTCTTTAATTCATTTTTATTATTAAAGAAAATTGTCAAATGATCTGCCCAAGATATATTGTCAGATTCTTCTTTTATCTCATATGTCGAAATCCATATTTTTTGTTCTTGAAATTCCATTTCCCAAATTGAAGGAATTTGAATGAATTTTTTGTGTGATTTATTTTTTTCTTGATTAGAACTGTTTTCTATACAATTATCCCAATAAATAACGATCTCTGTGATTTTTTTATTTAAAACTTTTTTCCAGTTATTATTTTCTTTAGGTGAAATTATTTTAGTTAAGTCTTTATCTTCTATTTGAGATAAATTTTCAAATCCTATCCCATAAGAGTAAAATTCCGCATCCCATTTTATTTGTATTAAATCATTATTGTCAAGTCTAAAAATAATACTCAAATCAACCGAATGAATATCTTTTGAAAATTCCCAATATTCTAAATTATTCTGATAATCTAATTCTTCATAAAAGACCCCAACTATACTTCTTCCAATCAATTTTGAGAGAATTCTATTATAGTATTTTTGTTCTTTATCTATCATTCTGTTTCGCTTGCACACAACGGTCTCGGTTATCGCCAGTTGGCGGAGTAAGGGACGCGGATTTGTCGGATTAAGTATTTTCTTTCCTGGTTTCTAAAATTACACTTTTTCGGTTGAACCCGTTATTTGCGATGAACCGATGTTGTGCAAAGTTTAAGGCCACCTAATTTGATAAGGATACCGCTCATAAACGACATTATCTTCATTAATTGAATATCCATTAGTCGCATTCTCTTTTGCATTCTTATATAAAACTTCTCCCTCCTCTGGTTTGCCGATTTTATATAGAATCTTGGCTTTGTAATACTGAACATCTGAAAATTGAGGATAGATTTCCAGTGCTTGGTCAAATAGTTCTAAAGCTTCTTCATATTTCTTTTGTTCATATTTGCTAATTCCATAGTAAAAAAGGTCTAAATGATGCAACCAGCCTTTTCCATTTTCTTTTATAGTTTTTTGGTAATCTTCTTTAAAAAGCTTTTCTGCTTTTTCGAATTGGTTGAGTTGCAAATAGCTTAATCCAATGTAGAAATTATATGAATGATCCATTACAAATCCATATCCATATTTTTCCTGGTAATTTTTGAAATCCTTTATTGCATCTTTATATTCTTTAGAAAATATACATTTTATAAATGCTCTGTAGTCTTGCCATTTTTTAGGATTGTATTTTACTGCCTTGTCAATAAAATGCATTCCTAATTCATATTTACTTTGTTTAAAAAGTGGCATTGCTTTTTGTTGCCAGAAATAAGCAACTGTTGAATCAACTTTTAATCCTTTGTCAATTTCCTTTTGCCAATCTTGTGAATAAATTCCTTTTTTCCAAGCACCATTTTTAAGATATATATCAATCAACGAATCTTGTTGCTTTTGAGAAAACTTTGGAACTACTTTTTCTTCGGAAGTTTTTGAATCTTGTTTTTGATTACAACTAATTAAAGTTGAAATAAAAAGAAGGGTCAGAATGGATTTTCTTACGTATTTCAAATCTTGATTTAAATTTTGCACAACGGTCTCGGTTATCGCCAGTTGGCGGAGTAAGGGACGCGGATTTGTCGGCTTAGTATTTTGTTGTTGTTCAAGATAATTATTTTCTTACTAAGGCTGCCGCTTATTGGCGATTAACCGATGTTGGGTACAGTTACCTATTTCCCAAACATTCATAATTTCCTTTTACTTTACGATAATAATCTTCCAATGGTTCGAATCCGATTTTTTTTCTTTCAATCTCTGCTATCTCGCAATCACAAACTTTTACATTTAAATAAGTTCCATACAAATTACATCTGTCAGAAATCTTTACTCTGTTATTTTCCTTGTATACAATATTTTCTTGTTCTTCACTTCCGATTCTATAGTCAATTATTCTAGCATATTGGTATGGGTACATATCTCCATGCAAAACAGCTTCTAGCATATAAGGCTTTAATTGAACTATCCACTCTTTTCTAAAATGCAAAGGTAATAAAGTGATATTTTCGGTTACATCATATTTACCTCTTGGCGTAATTTCTCCAATTACAGAAAATCCCGGCCACTTGTCATTGTTTTGTTTAATAATTTCTAGAAGTCTGTTGTAATTGTAAGAATCAATTTTTCTCATTTTTCGCCAGCTACCAAAAATTGGAGTTCGTGCTTTTTGATCATTTTTTACCATTTCTGCAATCTCGCTTCTCAATTGAATATTCAGAGTTTTCAAATAGTCGTTATGTAATGAATCATATTCCTTCTTAATAATCTTCCATCTGTTTGATTTTTTAAATATAGATAGTTGTTTTTTCATCCTTTTGAAAGTCAATCCATTGGCAATCGCTTTTCTGAGATATTCATAAGTCCTTTCCGAATCACGCAACATTTCAGAGTTCTTTGCTGCTAATAAGTAATCTTCTTTAAAAGGTTTATTTACTAAGTTGAAGGAGACACGATATAATGAATCTGATATTTGAAAATTCCCATCTAAATGAGCAATCTCAGCGTCATTTATAGTTTGATAATAATTCAGATAATTCTGCCCTAATAGTTTCTGAAATCCAAAAAGCAAAGTTAGAATCGATAATAATACTGTCTTATTCTTCATTTGATCACTTTCTTTGGTAATTGTACCCAACGGTTACGGTTATCGCAAGTTGCGGGAGTAGGGACGCGGACTTGTCGGATTAAATATTTTCTTTCCTGGTTTCTAAAATTACACTTTTTCGACTAAACCCGTTATTTGCGATTAACCGATGTTGGGGCTAGTTTATTCTTCCCAATATTCGATTTTTCTTTTAAATCTTCTATCTTTTTCCTTGTTCACGAATGTATCGCCTTGCTTTTCAACTTTGTAGATTTTTTTCTCAACCCAATTGCCCATATCATCATACTTGTATTCTAGCAAATAATAAATATTGTCATTTTCATTCCAATTTCTAGGATATGATATTACGTCACCGTGTTCATTGTAATTATTCGATTTTGATTGTTTATTATCGATCGTATGTTGACTTGATGTTTTTAAGTTCTCTTTGGAATCATAGACTTTATAAGTATAACTATTATTTGAATATTTGTACTCCGCTGTTTCGTAACCTAAAAGATTATTATTTCTATCATAGAGTTTCATTGAAATCGGATTTCCAATTGAATCATTTTCAAAAATTGCTTTTCTTAAAATGTTATTATTGGGATCAAGATCATTAATTTCTTGTATACCTTTTCTGTTGTATTTGTATTCCGCTTTTTGACTTTGCCAACCAAATAGAGGAACTTTATTTTTAAAAGATCTAAAAATTAAATTTTTGTCTTCATCAAATATAAATACTAGCCTGGCATCTAATTGTGAATTTTTATATCTAAGCTCGGTTATTGTATCCAGGTTTTTTGAAAACGTAATTTTTTCCTCTTTAATTTCCTTACCTGACTTATTATAAAAAGTATTTTTATTTTTTATCTCTTTCGGTTTACCAAATTCTGTATTGTATTGCTCAAATACTTTTGTTCTACCAGATGTTATTGATTGAGAATATGAATTAAACGCAATCAAAAAAATCGGAATTATGTTTCGCAGTAGTTTCTTCATATAAATTAGCTCCAACGGTCTCCTTTACTTTGTTTTCATATTTTAAGAGAGAACTAAGGGGAGAACTATAACGGTCTCTAGTTAGGCACC
>NZ_JBNJLI010000016.1:0-8998 GCF_051195275.1 Christiangramia sp. 3-2217-3z
GATATCATCAACAAACAGAAAGCTAATCTGACAAATCCGTATATAGAATCCCCTACTGTTCCTATTCGATAACGTTGTGTGCAATGATTAACAAACATTCTGCTTTAAATGAGTATAAAAAAAGAAACTGAAAAAGAACTAAAAGCGAAATTATCTAAAGATTATTCTAAATTAAAAAAGTCTAATAATCAAAATTTTAAATTATATAATTTAAACTTCGGGAAAATATTCGTTTACTTCCTTATTGGAATTCTACTTGTAACTATATATACATTCTATATAGATTTTCAATTTTTAAAATTTTTTGAAGTCGATTTTAAAGAAAACGTTAAAACATTTACAACTGGAATTATAACTCTAGTATCGATGAATCTATTTGTTACTAATCTTCTTTTCACTCACTTAAGAGAAGATCGGGATGATATTCAATCCATAATCGATAGAAGAGTCAATTTTAAGTTTTTAACGTATTTCGGGTTCTCGATTATTTTCTGGATTTTACTTCTTTACTTTTTAAGTCCATCATTTCATAATAACAATGTAAGCTCTAATATTCTTATTTTCATTTTTGCCAATTTCCTATTTTATATTATCCAGTTAGTTAAACTTTATGATGTTGTATTTAATTTCATTCACAAAGAAAAAAGACTTAAGATCATAAAAAACGAATTAGAGATTGAATTTTTTAATGCTTACTACAGAAATACTTTTAAGGACAGTTTCAATAGTAAATACTTAGAATTTCTTAAAAAAAATGATTTTCTAAAATATATAAAATGGAATTCACCAGAAGATTTGTTTCATTTTACACATGAAAGTAAAAATCCAGTTTATTTAAGGGATATCAATGTGAAGGAGTTAGATAATAAGATGAAAAAAATAAATGACAAAAGAAGATTTTATCATCCTGTTGAATTTGATCAAGAATTTCCTGCTGATCAAGTTATTAATTCGTTATCATTTTCGAATAAAAACAATTTAAAACTAAATAAATATTACTCATTTTCAAACAAACCTTATTTTGACAATGATTATCAATTAGAGCATTTAGAAAGACTGCTTAACAAGGTATCTGATAATACAGTGTCTAATGATTCTTCAAACCTCAATTACAATTTGAAAAATATGGAAATGCTTTATGAACAATATTTAGATTTGGAAATATGAATATAGGATTAAATCAATACTACGACACTATATCTTTTAAATACATAAATGATATAATTTATTCAATCCAAAAAAATTTAATAGATGCATCACAAAAAGATAATGATGAAGTCTTTAAAGAACTGCTTGACTTCTATCAATACACATTGCTAGCGAAATCCTTCAATAAAAATTTAAAGGCGTACTCTAAGACTTCAACTTTAAGTATTTACATATTTAAAAGTCTTAAAGATTCTCATAGAGTTATTCTAGCCGAAAGGATATTTGAATCATTGGTTATGAAAATTAATGTAGGAGAAAATTATGAGGATATTGACCAAAACTATATTGAAGTTTCATATCTGCCATTAATCAATATCACCAAGCTTCTAATCCAAGAGAAAAAATATGACTTACTGGACGATTTATATAACAAAGTAGATCAATCCTTGTTCCGTCTTGATTATGAAAAAGATAAAAGTGGATATTTTTTTAAGTTTATAAACATTAACTTATGTTGGGTATATTATTTGAAATTTCACAGTGATTTAGATTCTGAGAGATCATACTTGAAATACTTTGAAAAAAATTTTGAGAATTTAACGGTTCGATACAATTCAAATTTTTTGAATGATTTTTTTGACCTTTTTGATAAAGTAGAAAATAATGGATTGTGGGCTGTAAATCAATGGGAAATTAAAGAACCTCCGATGAATGTAGCATATTTTGCACTTACACCTAATATTTGGTTAAGATTTGGTTTAGTAATAATATTACTTAAGTTTCCTCATCTGATTAGAAATAATGAAGATTTTACTCGGATTAAACTAAACAATCGGTTTAGATTTATTGTAGATGACATTAGTAGAATAATGGACAACATAGGAATCGATAATGAATCTTATATGGATTTTATATTCCCTGATACAAGTGTGAAAAATTTAGATTTACAATTAAAATCAAGGAAAGAAAAGATTCTTAATTTATTTCAGTTTCTTCAAAAAGAAATTGAGATTGATCGTTATAACAAAATCAGGAAAGTTCCATTATCCGATACTAGAATAGATAAATTCAGACAGAACGTCGGAAAACAATGGGAAGAAAACCTTATAATAATTAGGGTTTTAGAACATTTTCAGAAAATAAACTTTTTACCAAATAATGAGAAAATAGATGGATATGGTTTTTTCCAAACTTTGAATAAAATGAGATTTGCCTTTATTGATGGAGAATATTATCAAGATATTATAGGTCTTAATGATTTTGGATCTAGATTGGCAAGGAGTATTGACAACCTTTTCTTCGGTAAATTGGAGAAGATAAAAACTCCAAAATTATCAAATCAAATTCAAGATGACATTAATTCATTCATTGATAAAACAAAAAACAAGAAAAACTTAGTAATTTTTGCCAACTGGCAAACAGAAAAGAAAATTGGAAAACTAGATTATCAAGATAATACTTTCCCTATATCTCATAAAAGATATAATAACATTCCAATAATTAATTCATTTAATAAATACAGTCATTTAATTTTCATCATAGATTTCACTAATGTAAAAGCCAATATTTTTGTAAGTGAGAATTCCAATTGGTATAAAAATCAATTATTAGTTGAAGTTTCAGAATATCAAAAAGAATTAATAACTGATGATCTAATTAGAGAATGGAATGAAAAAGAAGGCCAAAATTATACTGAACAGGAAGTGGATGTATTAGAAAGCAATCATGTAAACGCCAAAATATTGTTTAAATCCGAATTTATTTTTGATGAAAACTTCAGATTTCTAATTATAAATCCGGAATAATCACTGCACACAACAACGGTTCATCGCCAATAGACGGCACCGTTAGAAAGAAAATAATTAACTTGACCAACAAACCAATATTAAGCGGACAAACCCGCGTCCCCTACTCCGCCAACTGGCGATAACCGAGACCGTTGTAGCCAATTTTATATTTGAGGTTTAGAGTGAAAAAAGGTTTAATTAAAGAGTAATCCTAAAACTCCACCTAACACAGCTTCAGAAAAATTAGAAGCACCATTCGGATTAAAAGAATCCCGAACTATATAACTATCGTCCTCCTCTAACAATAAAGAACTTTTTGGTACAAGACTATTACTCTCTGAGAAGGAATTATTTCCTAGAAATAGATTTGTAAAAAAGTTAGACTTATTATTAAAATGGTTATTTGAGCCACTGTAACTATAACTACCATTTTCACTCAAATAAGTATCATAGGAATTAGTTGTTCTATTATATAATACAAGAGATGGCTTTTCTTCCTGAACATTCAATTTTCCTAAACCAATAGGTTGATCCATCGAATACAAACCTGAGAAATACAGGACAGAATTTATATTTTGTATAGAATCATCTGTTTGCCCATAAAAAGACATACTTAGAAAAAGAGAAAATATTAATAATACAGATCTAAAAATTTTCATATTGCAATTATCATTAAAAAAGAAGCAACTTTAAAAGACAAACAATGTCCAATTTAGAATAATTAAACCTTTTAAAAAAGAAAGTTTTAGGATACACCTTCATTAATAAAAAACTAAAATCATAATTTTCGAATATAAAACTGGCAACAACAACGGTTAATCGCCAATAAGCGGCACCGTTAGTAAGAAAATAATTAACTTGACCAACAAACCAATACTAAGCCGACAAATCCGCGTCCCGTGCTCCGCCAACTGGCGATAACCGAGACCGTTGTAGCGCATAAATTTTTTGAGATTTGAACATAAAATTTTTAAACCGACTGAGTAAAATTCTAATATTTTCTTATACAATTATAGTTTCTGGTTGTATAAACGAAAAATCTATAGAAAGAAAAATTAGTACTCCGACTAATGAAAAGAATAATTCAACTGAACAACCTGATATTTCTGGAGTATGGAACTTAAATAATAAAGTTTCAAACGCACAACTTTCAGTATTTGGTGATAAAACCTGGAAAAGAATTTCAGTAACAAAACAGAATGACACACTAATTAGAAAAGGAAAATATATTGTTGCAGAAGATAGTGCTGTATTTTTCAGATATTTTGGATCACAACATTGGCCAAATAGTGATACAATAAATGATTACAAAACTTCCCTTGGAGCATTTGTACTATTTCTCAATGAAAATGGGAATTTAGAGGATAATCAAGAAGATTACAATGAAACATATGTAAAGGTAAATTAACGCGCAATAACAACGGTTCATCGCCAATAAGCGGCACCGTTAGTAAGAAAATAATTAACTTGACCAACAAACCAATACTAAGCCGACAAATCCGCGTCCCGCACTCCGCCAACTGGCGATAACCGAGACCGTTATATGCAATTGCTCCGCACAGTTTTAGCTACATAAAACATTAATTTTCCAAACGGACAAATCCGTAATTTAAGCTATAAATTGAAAGATTCGAGGAAAGATTTTTTTTAAATAGATAAGCTACAAGATCTAGATCCGAAACAGAATTCTGCGATTTTTGTTCAAAATAAGATAATGACTAAAAAAGCTTTTGGTAGCTACTCAAGCACAAATTTAGCTACTAAGAACTTCATCAAAAACATAAATAGTACCAAGAAACGGACACTTACTCAGACGCAAGAATTGTAACAATTCGATAAAGATTTTTCTTTTAAAGTATAATTTTCCCGACAGCGGCAAATCTCCCGTTCTTACTCGGACGTGTCGCAACAGCATATAACCACGAATATTCGCAATTGTGGCCTTTTTAAATAAAATAGTACTTTTAGAAACCAGGAAACAAAAACCTAAGCCGACAAATCCGAATACCGTCAACCACAACTGACGATTATTCGAAACCGTTGTATGCAATTTATTAAGAAGTCTGGCGTAATAATTGAGGACTAAAATTCCAATCTAACTAATCTAAATAATTATGAAACTTTACCTCCCGACATTAATTGTATTTATCCTCCTATTAGCATCGTGTAGCAATGACGATGAATTAAATCAAGAAAAGCAAGAAGAATATTTCGTTAATTCTGAAGATTATAATATCAATAAAGCATATTATACTAAAGATTTAAGTACAGAAAGACGTTATGATTTTATTATAATATTCACAGATGGTGAGATTACATCATTTTCAAATAATTTCGACGAAATTAAATTTAGTGATTCAACGACGAGTATGGTAATATTTAGATGTATTCAAGATAGAAGTAACGGTCTAGCTTTAAATTTCGCACCTAGCGGATCATACATATTTGATACCACATCTGGCGCAACTTTGAATTTTGCGCAGTTCCAATTTAATTGCTCTAGTTCTAATAATAACCTAGAAAACTGCCAATTACAAGAAGTTATTGATTCTACTTCTTATTTAAATGAAGGGACAATAGAAATTGAAATAGTAGATACGACAAGTGATTATGACATCAATTACAGTTTTGAAATAACTGATTCTAAAACTATAATAGGAAGTTATTCAGGTCCTTTAGAGAGATTTGATTAAATAAACTGCATACAACAACGGTTCATCGCCAATAAGCGGTAGCGCTAGTAAGAAAATAATTAACTTAAACAAGGAACCAATACTAAGCCGACAAATCCGAGTCCCCTACTCCGCCAACTGGCGATAACCGAGACCGTTGTGCCAAATATTTAATTGAAATCCGAACTCTAATATTATAATTCCTTAATTATATGCGAAAGAGTTATGGGAATAATTATATTTGAAAACTTAATCTTTAATAAAAATTGTTGCATAATAACCAACAATCCAAACTTAAAACACTAAATATCTATACTTAATGCAAAAGTTATCAATTTTGGCTTTTTTAGCTTTATTTACAATTACTACTTACGCGCAAGAACAAAATACTTATAATACAGAAAAAGTATTGAGAATTAACTTTTTGAATCCAAGTGCTGAAATAGAAATTCCAACTGGAAATTATTCGACCTTTTCATCAGGATTAGGAATTGGATACGGTGGTGGATATAAGGATCTAACTGGTAATGAGAATGGAGCTATTACTGTTATTGACAATGGAATTATTTACATAATTGCTCCTTTTTTAGATCTACAACAAAAATGGTTTTACAACCTAAATAAAAGAATCGGAAAAAATAAGACAGTTCAAAATAATTCAGGAAATTTTATTTCGGCCCGGTTCATAACAAGAGGTCCATCAATCGCAGAGAATGTTACTCGAACTTCTGACTTTGATTTTGCATTTGGACCAACTTGGGGAATACAAAGAAAATATGGAGAAAAATTCCATTTATTATTCGACATAGGACCTCAATATTATTTTGACACGGAGGGAAATGGCAATATTTTCCCATTTATGTTACAACTAAATTTAGGGTTTGATCTATAAATACTTGGCACAACAACGGTTAATCGCAAATAAGCGGTAGCATTAGAAAGAATATAATTAAGTTCATCAACAAAACAGGTCTAAGCCGACAATGCCGCGTTCCCTACTCCGCCAACTTGCGATAACCGAGACCGTTATATGGCATTTTTATAAAAAATTTAGTTCTAATTGATGAATAAAAAAGACGAAAGAACTCTGGAAAAAGAAACAGAAGAAATAGATAGAATTCGATCTGAATTTTATTCTTCAATTGACAAATCAGAAAATGATTTAGAAAGAAAAATTACATACATCTCAGCCGGAGGATTAGCACTATCATTAGGATTTCTAGAAAAAATTGTAAACCTTTCTTATGCATCTTATTTCTTTATAATTATAATGGGCTGGTTATGCCTAGCTCTGACATTATCTATTAATTTAATATCAATTCTAACTTCTAGAAAACTGACTATGAAAAGCCTAGAAGATTTTGATTCTAATATATCAGACAAAGATTTTAGAAATAATATAGCTGAGAGAAACAAAAAAATAAGTAAACTCGATCAATTCTCATTAGTAAGTCTATTACTGGGAATAGCTTTAATTATCGTATTTTGTTCCATAAATTTATTTAATAAAAAAGAAGTTATGCCAGATAAAGATAGAATAGAAAAAGGACGGATTATACAATCCCCCAGACCTAGTACAAACCAAGAAAACCAAGGCACGAGAGAAAATTCGGGAAACAATTCAGATTCATCATCCTCAGACGGTTCTAATTCTGATAAAAAGTAAATGACTGTTTTTTCAAGTTATTTTAGTCAAGGTAAAGAATTAATTACCAAATCAACAGATGACCTTGGAAGTCTAATTGAAAATGAAAGTAATAAAGAAGAAATATCAGAATTAATTTATCATCGTTTCTATGAAAGATTTTTAAAGATTTTCTTTTACGATAGCACGAATAAAACCGAATATCAAAACAGCGGAGTGAAAGAAGTTAATAACGCATTCCATTTCGAATATAAAAACGGCTTTTTAATGATGAGTAGTTCTTGCTTATTGATTGAATCAATAGCCTCATTCATTAGCGGAAATGATAAAACATTAGGCAATGGGAATGAAAACTATATCGTAGTTTTTCTAAAATGTGAAGAATATAATAATGATTTGAAAATCTTTAAGAATCAAAACATTTATAAATCAATAAGAAACGGTTTGCTGCATCAAGGAGAAATTTATGATAATTACAAAATTAGAAGAGATGGAAAATTATTTGATGAGCAAAAAAGGACAATAAATGCAACGAAATTTGTTGTTTCTCTAAAAAGTTTTTTAGATGGTTACAGGAATGATTTGAATGATTCAAATTGGGATAGTGAAATTTGGGATAATTGTAGAAGAAAAATAAGATTTATCGTTAAAAACGCCACATAACATCGGTTAAGCGCAAATAGCGGGCATTCGTATGAAAAGCGCTAGTTTAGACACCAATTAAAAAATCAACAAAGCCGACAAGAACGTGTCCCTACTCCACGCTACTTGCCTTAACCAAGACCGTTGGCAGCAATGTTTGACAAAATTTACGTATGAATTTAAAAACTACTTTACTTCTTTTATTAATTACAATAACATTTAAAATCACTTATGCTCAAGAAAAAGGAAACAATGATAAAATCACAGTTTTAAATTACGCAACTTTCCATCTATCAAACACAACTGATGCAAATTCATCTCTTGTTGATATTAATAATCCTACTGTAAGAAGAGACGTAAATAAAATAGTTCAAAAACTAGTCGAATTTGAGCCAACAATTATTTGTGTAGAAATACCTAAAAAAAACTCTGAAGGTATTAATGAGATTTATCAAGAATATAAAATTGATCAATCAAACACAACAAATTGGAGCGAAGAAATAAATTCAATTGCTTTTGAGGTTGGAAGATTATCTGGAGTAGAAAAAATATATGGAATTGATTATAAATTAGGATTTGATTATCCCAAACTAATGCAACTTGCTAAAGAATCAGATTCCGATTATAATAAAGAATTTTTAAAACAAAACTCTAAGGATATCCAGGAATTTAATGATCTCAGTTTATTAGGGAAATTTCAAATTATGAATACTGAAGAATGGAGATCTGAAACAATTAATTTCTATAACTTTTTAGCTACAATGCAACCAAATGGAAAGCTTGAAGGGGTAGAAATCATTTCCAACTTTTACAAAAGAAATTTAGCGATATATTCCAATTTTGCTAATATCAAAAAAGACAAAAATGATCGAGTTTTGATAATCTTTGGTGGAACTCATTCAGCGTATTTAGATTTATTTCTGGAAAATAATCCTAATATAAATCTTATAGATCCCAACGAATTTGTCGTACAATAAACACAGCT
The DNA here is from genome assembly GCF_051195275.1 of Christiangramia sp. 3-2217-3z. Classification (NCBI taxonomy): domain Bacteria; kingdom Pseudomonadati; phylum Bacteroidota; class Flavobacteriia; order Flavobacteriales; family Flavobacteriaceae; genus Christiangramia; species Christiangramia sp. 3-2217-3z. The sequence goes on from NZ_JBNJLI010000016.1 coordinate 8,881, forward strand.
GCCAACAACGGTTCATCGCCAATAAGCGGCACCGTTAGAAGGAAAATAATTAACTTGACCAACAAACCAATACTAAGCCGACAAATCCGCGTCCCTTACTCCGCCAACTGGCGATAAC
>NZ_JBNJLI010000017.1:0-5806 GCF_051195275.1 Christiangramia sp. 3-2217-3z
GAAATTTAAAATTGTCAGCTTAACTTTTTTATTGTTTTTAGTAGCTAAAATCGTTTCGGAGCACTTGCATGTAACGGTATCGGTTATCGCCAGTTGGCGGAGTAGGGGACGCGGATTTGTCGGCTTAGGATTGGTTTGTTGGTCAAGTTAATTATTTTCTTACTAACGCTGCCGCTTATTGGCGATGAACCGTTGTTGTGCAAAGTTTTGTTTTAAATTTATATTTATACAAAATTCACCTCCAATGGACAAAACTGAAAAACTACAAAAATTAAAGGAACGACAAATTTTATCCTTAGAAGGAATGAAATATGGCGTTCAGAGAATTGATTTATTAATTGTTTCTATCAGTGGCGCTGGAATTTATGTCTGTTTAGAAGCTTTAAAATTTTTAAAAGAAGAAAACTTAGATTTAAGTTCTATAATTAAATATTCTGGTCTTTTTTTAGCTCTGGCAATAATTATAAATTTTATTTCTCAATTTTTAGGTCACAAGTCTAATGAAGTAGATTGGCGTTGGTGTGAGCATATAATCGATTGTAATGATGAACCGAGTAAAAAGCAAAAGAAAGTTATTGATAATTTAGACGATCGATCAGAAATTCTAAGTGATCTGACTATTTGGTCTAACTACCTAAGTGCCTTACTAATGTTTATAGGATTAGGCATGTTAATTTATTACTTTACATTTATTTTTTAGGTGGTCGAGGATTACCTCTTTGTGGAGGTGGTGATGGAGGAGCATGTTTAGGAGTAACTGGAGGAACATTTCTCGGTTTTGGAGAAGGTGGATTTGGTCTACTTGGAACCGAAGGCGGAGTATTAGGTCTCGAAGGTTGTTTTCCCATTCTTTTAAATTTTACGAATTGAATTTATAAAGTTAAATTCTTCTATCGTTAAAATCCAATATTAAACACCAGGTTTTCAACACATTAATTAACAATAGAAATTCTGATTTTCTTCAAAATTTTGCACAACGGGTACGGTTATCGCAAGTTGGCGGAGTAAGGGACACGGCTTTGTCGGCTTAGTATTGGTTTGTTGGCCAAGTTAATTATTTTTTTTCTAACGCTGCCGGCTATTGGCGATGAACCGTTGTTGTAAACTGGAGCGACTATATAATTATTAATTGGCCACTAATAATTAATCTTCATAGTAAATATCAAATTTTAAATTTATATCCAATTCTTGTTCAGTTCCAGCTACACCCCAAAGATGATAAGCTATTTTCAAATCATAATTTTGCATATCGGCAGCTATATTTCGATCTAAATTCCCGTATAGAGTACCTGTCATAGGACTTTCCTCATAGGAACCGGGATAAGCATCACCAATAATATCGAAAGGATAAACGGTTTCATCTGGATTCACCATCTCATCGTACCCTATCATTATTCGCTCAAACGGATTTTGTCCATCTTCTTGGAAGCTTTTAAAACTAAGATTGAATCCTGTAATGTTCACTAATCTTATCTTTTCGTATGGAATGTCATGAGAAATGGCAATATTCTCAAGGCGGTAATTTGGAAATTTAGTAACACCGGAATAATAATGATGATTTACTTCTTCTGTAAGAAATTTTAAATTATATATCTCTGAAACAGTTCTTTTGTTCAAATCATTTGTTGGTACAATTATAAATGATTTTACCGCTGTCCATAAGCTATAATCCTTTATCATCTTAACGTCAGTGGATCTTGCTCTATAACTCACATATATTGTATCTCTGATATTTAAGCTTTGAGGACTATAATAATAATGAACATATTGGTTACCATATCCTGTCCCATTATTATTAAGTTGATGAAATTTGTAATAATCATCACATGTAAAAGGTTCGCTTGTTTCTATAAACTGCAATTCTGTATTCCATAAATCTCCAGGTAAATTCCATTCAATATCTATTCTTTCGTTAGAATAAAAAATATGGTTTTGTTCTAATTTTATTGAGGGTGGATCGTAAATAGCTTTGAATCTTAAACTATCTGGTGTTGGTGTGATTAATTCACATGGGTCAGCAGAGAATGGCGCAAGTTTTTCTTCATTATCGTCTGTACTGCACGATAATAGATAAAAGCTGAATATAAATAACAAAATTGTTGTAGAAAATATTGATTCTTTTTTCATGTAGGATAAAATTAAATTGATTTAAAAAAAACAATTACTTCTTAAATAATTTTATCCTCTTTTTTGAATATTTAGTATTCTAGAATTTGGCAAGATTTAATTCCCTTTATTCAAATTTACAAGGAATTAATTCCCAAACTTATAAGAAGTTCTCTGTTGATTTCGAAGGCGGAAATTAATTAAAAAAACAATTACTTTTTTCAAAGGAGTAAAAATTTTCTGGAGCTCTTGTTTACAACGGTATCGGTTATCGCCAGTTGGCGGAGTGCGGGACTCGGATTTGTCGGCTTAGTATTTTGTTGTTGGTCAAGTTAATTATTTTTTTTCTAACGGTGCCGCTTATTGGCGATGAACCGTTGTTAGCAATAGTTATTTATTACTATTTGCATCTTTAAGGGCGTCCCTTGTCCATTCTGCAAATTCATCTGGAAAAGTACTCCAATCTTGACTATTGAAATTTATATTATTTGATATTACATAAACCTCTTCATCATTTAAAAGCCCTGCATAATAAGTATTATTTCCAAAATTTATAAATAATGATGACATATATATACCGCAGGCATGAGCCATACAGGATGATAATAGCGCTTTATTATTATTTATTTCTAATGGACCTTGGACTGCTATGTAGTTTATAAATTTATCATACAATTCTGCTCCAAATTGCCTTTTTAAATCCGATTTTAATGGCTCCGTTTCACAAATTTCTTGAAACATATATTCACTTTCATATTTTTTTACAAAAGTCAAATCGATATCTGAAATTTGATAATTAGAATGATTTGAATTATCATAGTAACCTAAAGATTCTTTAAGCAGTTGTTTTGAGTAGCTGTCATCAGTACAAATTTCACAATATTTATAACCGTAATTTTTTGCTTCTCTTAAATTAGTTTTAGCAATATCACTAGTACAATTCCCTAATCCCTCACATTGAATGTTAGTATGAAAGGCATATGCATCTTCACTGATGCAAACAAATCCTTTTTGTAAGTAAGAATGCTTATCCAGTAAGTTATTTATCTCTGAAGGAAATTCTAATGAAATTCTCATTTCATTAAAATTAAATCTAAATGCGTTGCCTAGAGCAGTTCTGTAATTATAAGTGATATTTGAATTCGGATCAGTACAAACTTTATATTGAAAGAAAGCGTTTTCCTGAATTTGTCTCACTAATTCCAAATACTGATTTTTATCTTTAAAGTCAATGATGGCAATAACTCCTGTAGAATTATAAAATTTTATGTATTTGTTATCAATTTTACCTTGAAAATAAGGTAAATCATCTGTACCTCCAGAAAAATATTCGTTACTACTGAGAAAGAAATTTTTTAAATCTTGAGAACTAGTATTTAAATCGTAATATGAAATTTCTTGCCCAATTGTTAAAAAGGGTATAAAGACAAGGAAAGGAAATAGGAGTAAAAATTTTGCTGGATTCAAGGTTGTAACGCAACAAAGCGTAGTTTAAAGGTTAGGCATTCAAATATAAATTTTTTCGTTCAAGATCCATCATTTCCTGTGGTGTTTTGTAGCCTAGGATTTTACGTGGTCTGTTATTGAGTTTGTCCTGTATAATTTTCAGTTGTTTTTGATCAATGGTATTAAAGTTTGTTCCCTTTGGAAGGTATCTTCTGATGAGTCCGTTGGTGTTTTCATTGGTGCCTCTTTCCCATGAAGAATAGGGGTGAGCAAAGTAGATTTGCATCCCTGTTTTCTGCGTAATTTTTTTATGTCCTGCCATTTCGATTCCGTTGTCATAAGTCATCGTTTTTTTGAAAGTTGGATCCATTTGATTCAATTTTTTAGAGAATCTTTTGCTTACGTGATCTGATTTTTTGTTGTCTAATTTTACAATTAAGGTGTATCTAAACTTGCGTTCTACAATAGTTCCAATGACACTTTTGTGATTGGCTCCCACCATAAGATCTCCTTCCCAATGACCGCTTTCTTCTCGAAGGTTAATATGTGCTGGTCGCTGGTCAATGCTGACCTGATCGATAATCCTGCTTCCTTTTACTTTTCTTTCTAGATCTTCTACGCTGAGTTCCTCTAGCCAGGAGCTTAATAAGCTTTAAATTAAGCCTGGCTTGTGGCTTATTATAGATATGCTGATAAATAGCTTCGTGAGAAATAGTCATTACCGGATCATTAGGATAATCATCTTTAATTCTTCCGGATATTTGTTCCGGTGACCAGTCTTTTAAAAGTCCTTTATAGACATAAATACACAGTCTTTTATAGGTGCTTATTTTGTCCTTATTTCTTTTATTGAGGTAATCGTCTTTAGCAATATAATCAGCGATATCAGCACTGTAATATTCCCCTGGTTTAGTGATCCATCTGTTTACTTCTCGGGTAATGGTTGAACGGGATCTACCCAGCTTGATTGCAATAAAGGATTTGGACTTATTTTCTTCTAAAAGGGTCTGGATAATTACCCTTTCTTTATGAGATAATCTCCGGTGTTTTTTTAGTTCCATACAACAAATCTAAAGTTATGATTTGGTGCGTTAAGTTATTGAACCCAGGTTTCTCATAAATAATTATTGCTAACGGTCTCGTATATTCGTCAGTTGTGGTAGTGAAGATACGTATTTGTCCGATTTAGTTTTTTAATTCCTGGTTTCTATAAACTTTCTTTTCGCTCAATTGCCGCAATTGCGAATATACGTTGTTGTTGCCAGTGCGGCTACCTACCAATTTTTAAAATTCTTATAGCACCTTGAATTACGAGAATGAATACGATTGTTCCAATAATTAAATCTGGTTTACTTGAATTTAACCAATTGACTAGTAAAGCAGCAATTATAACACCTACATTTATTATTATATCATTTGAGGTGAAAATCATACTCGCTTTCATATGAGCTTCCTTTTTACTTTTAGATTTTTGAAGCAGGTATAAACAAATTCCATTTGCAATTAATGCTAAAATTGAAACAATTATCATTGTTGAAAAATCAGGCAGTTTTTCATTTCCAAAGAACCTTCTTAGAACTTCTGCAAATCCAATTAGCGCTAATAAAATTTGAAAATAACCAGCTAAATTGGCAATTTTTTTCTTTTTTACGATTGAACCTCCTACAGCAAAAAGACTAATTCCATAAACAAAAGAATCTGCTAGCATATCTAAACTATCTGCAACTAACCCCATAGATTTTGAGATTAAGCCAGTTGTCATTTCTATTATAAAAAATGCAAAATTTATTACTAGTACAGACCAAAGTAATTTCTTTTGTTGAGAATTTTCTTTGAATTCAGTTTGGTCGGTTTGTTCCGTCTTAATTTTTTTGGTTCCTAATTTTAGTCCGTTTAATGATTCTTCTATAGATTGAATTTCACCTTCGTGAAATACTGTTAATTTTCTATTCGGAATATCGAAATCAAGATTTTTAATACTAGGGATTTCATCTAATTTCATCCTTATCAGATTTTCTTCTGAAGGACAATCCATTTTTGAAATTTCGAAAATTGACTTATTCATTGAGGTTTAAATTTATCTAGCTTTTGCAAGATAAATTATGAATTTATACTTGAGAACTTTCTTGTTTAGAAATTTGGTTTTTAACCTGAATGCTCAATGTCCGCATTGGCTACAACGGTCTCCTTTACTTTGTTTTCATATTTTAAGAGAGAACTAAGGGGAGAACTATAACGGTCTCTAGTTAGGCAC
>NZ_JBNJLI010000018.1:0-5640 GCF_051195275.1 Christiangramia sp. 3-2217-3z
GGTGCCTAACTAGAGACCGTTATAGTTCTCCCCTTAGTTCTCTCTTAAAATATGAAAACAAAGTAAAGGAGACCGTTAGCCACAATTACAATATTGCGATTCGTTGATCCAAATTTTCACTTTTGAACTGTACAATGCTTGACCATAGATGCTTTAAGTATATCGTAAATTTATTCACACGCTTTTATACAATTCAGCTACTAAATTCTACAGTACAGTAGAATAAAAGTTGACCAATCTGAATTGATCTACATCTTTGATAAAAACCTATCTAAGATGCCACACGATTCAATTGGTTGGATACATACTATTTTCGCCATCATAGCATTAATATCTGGAAGTTTAATTTTGTTCAACAGAAAGGGAACTGAATTTCATGTAAGAACAGGAAGAATTTATGGTGTTTCGATGCTAATAGTTTGCGCATCAGCGTTCTCTATATATCGTATACACAATGCATTCGGAGTGCTACATTTTTTCGCAATTATTAGCACCGTTACGCTCATTCTGGGAATGATTCCATTATACTATAAGCGTTTCAAACAACCAATTATATCACACCTATCATGGATGTATTGGTCGGTTATTGGACTATATTGTGCTTTTGCAGCAGAAATATTTACACGATTGCCGCTTATTCTCAATCTCAAAAACAACTACGGTATTTTTTACCTTTTAATCGGTATATCTACTGGAATTGTCGGAATGACTGGAAGCTGGTATTTCAAAAAGAAAAAGAACACTTGGGAAATAAAGTATAGTAAACCTAGAAATAATTAGAAATGTAACTGTGGCTAACAACGAATATTCGCAATTGTGGCCATTTGAAATAAAATAGTATTTTTAGAAATCAGGAAACAATAACCTAAGCCGACAAATCCGAATACCTTCAACCACAACTGACGATTATTCGAAACCGTTGTAAATAATTTTTACGCAACCTTTTCGATTAAAACGCATCTACTTTATAAAGTAATTATATTATGAAAAGTTTTATTCAAGTTTTAGTATTGTGTGTAACAATATCATTTGTACTTAGTTCATGTCAAAAAGATGATTCCATAGAACAATCTGATTTTATATCTGCATCTGTAAACGACAAGAATTGGAACGGAACTCCCGAAATTTATATAGATAATGCGAATGATAGTTTAACTATCCTGGGATACGGTAATGAGCAGCATATTTTCATAAAAATAAAATTTAAAGGTGAAGGAACTTATAATTTAGAAAATTCCCGATCTAATTATTACACTACAATAGGAGGAGATGTAATCACTAGTTTTTACACATTTGATGCAAATTCAACCTCACAATTAAAAATTACCAATTATAATTCAGAGCTTAATATCATTGAGGGAGAATTTGAAATTTCTCTGCTTAAAGAGTGGAGTAATCCAGAAAATGATAATGACAAAACAATTTTTAAGAATGGTGAATTTAGAGGTACTATTGGTGATTGAAGAAGTAAAAACTATTTACAACAACGTATATCGCAAATGGCGGGTTTAATAGAATAGTACTAAGTTATTTTCCACATTATACAAAACAGTTAAGCCGACAAATCCGCATCCATAATTCCGCGCCACTTGTCGATATACGAGACCGTTAGGTGTAATTTTTCAACTTGTCAAAGTTACCAATTTTGGGTATATTTGAAAAAAGAGGAAAAATGAATAAAAACACATCCATATCATTAGGTGATTACTTTGATCAATTCGTGAGAGGTAGAATAAATGAAGGCAGATACAAAAATGTTAGTGAAGTAATTCGTGCTGGATTGAGATTATTAGAAGAGGAAGAAAGTAAAGTTGCTGCTTTGAAAAATGCAATTCAAGAAGGAATTGATAGTGGAATTGATTACAATTTTGATCCAAAAACACATCTTGAATCTTTAAAATCAAATAAACGTCTGAATGGCTAAGTACTATTTAACCAAAAAGGCCGTCGCTGATTTGACTAATATTTGGGAATATACACTAGAAAAATGGTCAGAACAACAAGCTGACTATTACTACAAAGATCTGATTGAAAGTTTTGAGGAAATAACTGAAAAGCCATTCCTGGGGAAAAACTATGAAGGAATTACTTCTGGATTACTCGGATTAAGAGTAAAGAAACATATTATATTTTATCGCGAAATTTCTGAAGATGAGATCGAAATCACAAGAATATTACACGGTAGTATGGATTTAAAAAGAAGGATCCGAGAATAAAAAACTACACCTAACATCGGTTGATCGCCAATAAGCGGCAGCATTATTAAGAAAATAATTAACTTGACCAACAGCAAATTAGTAAGCCGACAAAACCGCGTCCCTTACTCCGCCAACTGGCGATAACCGTAACCGTTGGCAATAATACCATATGCAAGATTCAACAAAATATTTGACATACAAATTCTTATTCTATATTTGTTAAATGATCGAATTTGGATTTATAAAAGCTCAGGGAATTAACTATGCCGGGACAATTCCTAAAATAAAGAAAAGTAAAAATAAGCTTCAACCGCTATTTGAAGCTATTACAAATTCATTAGAATCCTTGCAGCTTGTTGAAGATCAAAACTTTCAAAAAAGAATAAAAATTCAAATTCTACTCAACAAAAATCTTTTGTCTTCGGAAAAAGAAAAATTTGACTTCCAAGAATTTCTTATAGAAGATAATGGAATTGGCTTTACTGATTCAGAATTTGATAGAATTGTGAATCTAAATGATAATCGTAAAGGTTTTTTAAATAAAGGAACAGGAAGAGTTCAATTCTTGCATTTCTTCGAAAAAAGTCAATATTCAAGTCTATATAGAAAAAATGGTAGGATAAGCGATTTGTGGGAAAGAAAATTAGAACTCTCGAAAAAGAAAGCATTTCTCGACAAAAACTCTATTATAAAATATATATCCAACGAAAAAACAGATGAGCTAAATAGATCTACAGTTTTAAGACTTCAAAATACACTGAATGAAAGTGATCAGTCCTTTTACAGTGAATTAACTCCTGAAGATTTAAAAAATGCTATAATAGATCATTATTTATCATATTTCTGTGAGAATAGAAACAACTTTCCTGAATTTACAATCCAGCGTTTAATCAATGATCAGTTAAAAGATGAAACTAAAATTGAGGGTTCTGATATTCCTGAAGTTGACTATGAGACTCCGTTTCACGTTAACTACTCCGAAATAAACGGAGATGGAAAAAAGATCATCCCTACCGATGAAGTTGAAAAATTTCATCTTAAATCGTTCGTGATTGATAAAGATAAACTCGAAAAAAATAGTCTTTCTTTAGTTAGTAAAGGTCAAATAGCGAAAAAGCTTAAAATAGAAAATCTATCTTCCAGCGATCATATTTCTGGAAAGAGATATCTCTTCTTATTATCAGGAAATTATATTGATGAAAGAGATAGTGATAATCGAGGTGATTTGAAAATTCCGACTCAAGAGGAATTTAAAGATAAATCACAAGAACTTTTTTCCGATAAAGAAATTCTTATTGAAAACCTTCAATCCAATGCAAACGAAATTATTAATGATTACTATTCTGAGATAAAAAAGAAAAAGGAAGATAAACAAAAAAACCTACGAAAGTTAATGGATATGTTTTTACTGGATAGAGAAACAGTAGAAAAATTAAACATAACCATAAATGATTCCGATGCTGAAATTTTAAAAAAAGTTTATCAATCAGATGCGCAAAGCGTGGCAAAAAGAGATGCCGAGATTAAACAAAAAATTGAAAATTTAGATAAGCTGGGAACTAAATCAGAAAATTACACGGAAGAACTAGAAAAAAGTGTGAATGAGTTAGTTCGAACAATTCCGCTTCAAAATAGAACATCATTAACCCATTATGTAGCACGACGGAAACTTGTTTTGGAGCTTTTTGAGAAAATAATGGAAAAGCAATTGGAGTCTTTGAAAACTAGAGGTTATATTGACGAAGATTTACTCCACAACCTAATATTCCAACAAAGTTCAGAAAATTCACAGGATAGCGATTTGTGGATTTTTAATGAAGAATTTATTTACTTCAAAGGAGTTTCGGAAAAGAAATTATCCAAACTAGAGTTAAAAGGAAAAAAGGTTTTCAAAGAAAAATTTGAGGAAGAGGAAGAAAGATTTTTGAATTCACTCGGAGAAAAAAGATTAGATAGAAGGCCAGATATTCTTTTATTTCCGGCGGAAGGTAAATGTATAATTATTGAATTTAAATCTCCAGATGTAAATGCTTCAAAACACCTTACTCAGATTGATCAATATGCAAGTCTAATACGGAACTATACCACTGATGATTTTGAAATTCTAACATTCTACGGTTATTTAGTTGGAGAGAACATTGAACCTAGAGATGTAATTGGAGCTGTAAGTCAATATGAAGAATCCTATCATTTTGATTATTTATTTCGCCCTGGAACAAAAGTAACTGGATTCGATGGTAGAAGAAATGGCTCGATTTATTCAGAAGTAATAAAGTTTTCAACGTTGCTTAAAAGAGCAAAACTTAGAAACAAGGTTTTTATAGATAAACTTAGTGAAATTGGGCCTGAGTAATGGTACTATTGCCAACATCGGTTAATCGCAAATAACGGGTATGGCAGAAAAAGAGTATTTTTAGAAATCAGGAAAGAAAATAATTAAACCGACAACTCCGCGTCCCTACTCCCGCAACTTGCGATAACCGTAACCGTTGCAAACAAGAAAAACATGTGTGATTTTTACAAAAAAGGAAAAAATGGACGTGACAGTTTTTTATAAATGACAAAATAAAGTTGCCAAACATTCAAGGAATATAACCAAGGAATGACTTCTAAAAAATGAAAATATTTAAAAGAAAGCTGTTACTACTTACTACACTATTTGTTTCCTCAACATTTTTATCCTGCACTGATGATGAAAAACATATAGTATCACCGCTGGTTGGTGAATACGAATTGATAGAATATAAATCGCAAACCGAAATCGATTTAAATGGCGATGGGATAAAAGGTAAAGATTTACTATTGGAACTTGAAGAACTATATTTTAATGATATTTACGATAAAAATAATATTCTAGGATACGAATTGAGTATTTCAGATTATTATAATATACGTATGTACGCAATGCTCCCAGGAATGCAATCACTTGATGACGTACCATATTCAGGCACCTATGGATCCCGTTGGTTGAGATATGAGCTGAAGATAAACGACGAATTAGTTACAATATCTGACTTTGAACGAATACCAGATGAAACTATATACTATTCTTCTGAACTTGATGAATTAACTCTAATAGAGCCAAATGTTGTTCAATTAGAAGTTTCTCAATCTTTCATTGATTATTCAGACAATGAGAGTAAAAGAATAAAAACTATTGCGACATTTAAAAAGATTCAAATTGACCAGTAGATGTCTAAAAGGAACTTGTGGTAAGAATTTTAGATTTTCAAAACATAATTTAGTATGTTTTTCCAGTTAGCAACATCGGTTAATCGCAAATAACGGGTATTGTCGAAAAAGTGTAATTTTAGAAACCAGGAAAGAAAAAAGTTAATCCGACAAGTCCGCGTCCCTACTCCCGTAACTTGCGATAACCGTAACCGTTATACACAAGTGCTCCGCAACGATTTTAGCTACTAAAAACTATTAGAATCCAATC
>NZ_JBNJLI010000019.1:0-5576 GCF_051195275.1 Christiangramia sp. 3-2217-3z
CAAATAACGGGTAATGTAGAAAAAGTGTAATTTTAGAAACCAGGAAACAAAATAGTTAATCCGACAAGTCCGCGTCCCTACTCCCGCAACTTGCGATAACCGGAACCGTTGTGATTAATTTTTTATTATGAGTGAACAATCAAAGTACCAGGGTTGGTTAAGAATCCTATTAATAATTTTTCCATACATTTTAATAGTTGGAGTTTTTCAAATAATTGGAGGTGCCCTAATGGGTTTCACATATAATGATTTAGAAATTGAGAAAACGCCAGTACAAAGATTGATTATTCAAACCTTTTCTTTTCTAGGAACAATGTTAGTCGTTTGGATATTTTTAAAGTACGTTGACAAAGAAAAATTTATAGAAATCGGATTGAAGTTTAAAAATAATATGAAGAGCTTCTGGACAGGTTTTGCAATTGGAGCTTTTATCATATTATCAGGATTCGGAATATTAGAAATACTGGGCGAAATAAATATTCAAAATATCAATTTTGACTTTAAACAAATATTAATTTCAATAACCATTTTCGTCCTAGTTTCTCTCACAGAGGAAATACTTTTTAGAGGCTATGTTTTAAGAAATCTCATGTACTCTTTTAATAAATACATAGCATTACTTATTTCAGCAGTTCTATTTTCATTGATGCATGGATTTAATCCTAATATCGATATTATTGGTTCTACAAATATTTTCCTCGCTGGTATTCTACTAGGTATAACTTATATACATACAAAAAACCTATGGTTTCCAATCGCACTCCATTTTAGTTGGAATTTTTTTCAAACAATTTTAGGTTTTAATGTAAGTGGTCAAAACACATATTCCGTAATAAAACTTAGTCTTCCAGAGAAAACTATACTAAATGGAGGAGCATTTGGGTTTGAAGGTTCAATACTATCTTTAATTGCTATATTGATTACAATAGTTGCAATTTCAATTCATTATAAGAGAAAAAAACTAATCACAACAACGGTTCATCGCCAATAGACGGCACCGTTAGAAAGAAAATAATTAACTTGACCAACAAACCATTACTAAGCCGACAAATCCGCGTCCCTTACTCCGCCAACTGGCGATAACCGAGACCGTTGTGCTTAATGTTTTAAGAAAAATGAGAACATCATTCAGGCCTTCAAAAAAACATATTTCCGACATTGAAAAATGGTTATCAGAAGAATGGAATTCCAAGAAAGAAGGTTTTATTACCGATTGGGAAATGATTCCAGAGGCATTTGAAGAAGATAGATTAAGTGTTCTGACAAAAGATGAAAAAGCAATTGCCTTTATAGTTTACCGAGTTTATGATGAAATGGCAGTATTTGATATTGCAGAAATGAAGCCAAGTGAAAGAGGAAAAAGGCAAGCTAAAAAATTTGTTTCCGACACCTTAGATTATTTAAGATCACAAGATGTACTTGTTGTTAAACTGTATTGCTCACCACAAAATTCGGAAGGGTTTTGGAGTAAATGTGGTTTTCAAAAATTTGACATTCCTCACAATGATCAAATTAATATGTACAAAACTCTAGTGGATGAATTAAAGCCTTCCAAAACGAAACAAAAAACACAATCTGATAAAATCAAACTATGGGATTGCGAACCTCATTTAGCAACCAGAAATGCTCCAAGATGGATTTGGGAACTCGAGTATAAGGAGGATCAAAAAACACTAATTAAACCAATAATATTCCCTGCATTTTATGAATGGCAGGTAGAATTAGAAAAGATTGACAAGAAAATAACTCACAAAATAAAGTACTTTCCAATTGATATTTCAGAGACGGGCACATTTATGATTATAGATAAACTTGAGAACAAATAACATCAAGTTTTCAAAAAAGAAAAAAATGGAGAATTCAATTTTTAGAACTAATAAAATAACATACATCGAGGAAACACCTCAAAAATACGACTTTGATTCTTCGACAAGTTTAATCGTAAAAACCTATAGAACTCACGACAATGGGATTCCTAGGGAAAGAGAATACTCCCTCAATACTGTTATACAATTCTCTATTTTTAAAGGTTATACAATCAAGGAAATTATTGAAGAAGATTTCGATTATTTTTTATGGTTTGCCAGAAAAATTGAGAACTTCACCTATGATAATGAAGTATTGGATTATGCTGAAAAGTGCTTAGACATTCTTTTAAAATTGGATTATCCAAGAATAGAAAATTTTCCGAAAATAGAATATTCATACAACCAAGTTTCTACAATGCTTGAATATGAGTATGAGTTAGATTTTGGAGATGATCCTAATCAATGAGAAGCGTACAAATCAATGATTGATATAGATTTCTATAAAACAATTCGTAATAAACCGATTGAAAAATTGATAAGACATAGTTTAACTAATTTTAGGTACAGTAATGAGTATAGACTTAAATACCTTAATGAAATTAGACAAAACACTAAGCACAACAACGGTTAATCTCCAATAGCCGGCAGCGTTAGAAAGAAAATAATTAACTTGACCAACAAACCAATACTAAGCCGACAAGTCCGCGTCCCTAATCCCGCAACTTGCGATAACCGAGACCGTTGTGCACAATATATTTGAAGAATGGAAACTAATGAGATTATTACTCTGGTAATTTCAACTATAGCAATATTTATCGCAGTCTTATCATATTTTCAGGCAAAAAAAATTAATAGGAGAAGTTTGAGAATTGAAAAATTGGAAGAAATCCTTGAAATAACTCATATATTTAAAAATAATTACCACTATTTCGAAGATACCTTCGAGTTAAAAAAAAGTTTAATTAGAGCAAATAAAGGTGATTTCACAGATAAAATATATCAAATACAAGTAGAAGATTTAATTAGAATTAGTGAGGATATGAATTTACGAGGTAAGCTTGCTAGATTATATGTTTTAAATAATTCATACTTGCCCAAAAGTGAGTTAAAGGAAAAAATAGGAGTTTTAATTTCATGCTATTCTTCTTTAGCTCATCGCACTATATCAAAACCATTTAAAGAGCAAGACTTAATTTTCAATAAATATCCCAAGAGATGGGATATGTCTGAGTATATTACGGAGATTCAAAATGAGATAATTGAGGAAATGAAACTTGGATATAAGAAAAGTATTAGTGATATAAACAACTATGAAAATAGGTTCAAAGAGCGCTTTAATGTATAATATTTACTTTTAAGTATAAATTATAGAATGAAAGAAAAATTTTCCTATCCTGTTTTAGCAATAATAACGGCAAACATATTAATTGCTTTAGGAGGGCAACTATTTAAAGATGATTGGACAACCTTTTATAGCTCTCTACCGACTTGGGCTTGGGTTATAACATTTATCGGAATTGTAATTATTGTTCTAGTATTTCTGATTAAACCTAAAAATAAGATTGCAAAAAAGAATTTTAATTCTGGTTTTGTAGTACATAATCAACCCATTTTAGGTTATCAAAATCACAGTAAACTAAATTATAAAAATGTTGATTGGTTATTTGTTTTTCCCAAAAGTAACTCTTGGAATGAAGACGGTTCTAGAATAAATCCTGACATCTTAGAGACCAAAGAGTATCCATACTGTCCTAATTGTAAGAATATAGAATTGGATGAGAAGAAAAGTTTTCTAGGAAAATATGTTTGGAGTTGTATAGGCTGTGGTTTTAAAATTAGCAACAAGATCTCTGCCAAGGAAGAATCCAAAAATGCACTAAAAATCGGCAAAAATGAATATATCAAAAGTTTGAACAGTTAGAATATACTGTGCACAACAACGGTTAATCGCCAATAAGCGGCACTGTTAGTAAGAAAATAATTAACTTGACCAACAAACTAATACTAAGCCGACAAATACGCGTCCCTTACTCCGCCAACTGGCGATAACCGGGACCGTTGGCGAGCATTTTTAAACAAGATAAATATTGAAAATAGTAACTTGGAATTGTAATGGAGCATTGAGAAAAAAGTTCATTGAACTAGACAAAATTAATGCTGACATATACATAATTCAAGAATGCGAAAATCCAAAAGAAACAAAACATCCAGATTATATTAACTGGGCTGACAACTTTATTTGGGTTGGAGACACCAAAAATAAAGGAATTGGAATTTTTGCAAAAAAGGAAATTCAATTAGAAGCACTTGATTGGTCAAACCAATATAAAGATCACACAGTTAAATATTTTCTTCCTTGTAGAGTAAATAATTTTACAATATTAGGTGTTTGGAATCATAACAATAAGTCTCCTAATTTTGGCTACATCGGACAATTTTGGAAATATCTTCAAATCAATAAAAATGAATTTAAAAACATAATAATTGCTGGAGATTTCAATAGCAACAAAATTTGGGATCAATGGGATCGGTGGTGGAATCACTCAGATGTAGTGAAGGAATTAAATGCAATTGATATTAGAAGTTTATATCATTCAATTTTAAAAGAAAATCAAGGAGAGGAAACAAAACCGACATTTTTCCTTCATAGAAAATTTGACAAAGCTTATCATATAGATTACATATTTGCTACTTCAGACATATCGCAGAAAGTGGAACATTTCGAAATAGGTGAATTTCAAAAATGGATAAATATTAGTGATCATTTACCAATAATAATGGAACTAAAAAACGACTCGCCAACATCGGTTATAGCAAATAGCGGGTATTGCCGAAAAAGTGTAATTTAGAAAACCAGGAAATAAAAGGTTAAGCCGACAAATACGCGTCCCTATTCCCGCTACTTGTCCATAACCGTATACGTTGGCATTAATACTTCAACATAGAAAATTTAATTTTGAAATTTGATTTAAAGTAATAACTTTGTATATACAAAAATAAAAGTTATGGAAACTTCAATTATACAGATTGGAAATTCAAAAGGCCTTCGTTTAAGTAAAACGATTCTTGAAAAATATCACATAAAAGATAAAGTAGAACTCATTTTAGAAAAAGGTCAAATTATACTCCGACCAATTGATTCGCCAAGAAAAAATTGGGAAGAGAAATTTAAGAAAATGGCTAAAAATGAAGATGATCAACTTCTGATGAATGATGTGTTTGATGATGAAAACTTCGATGAATGGATTTAAATCAATACGATATAGTTCTAGTTAATCTAGATCCGACTGTTGGAAGTGAAATCAAGAAAACCAGACCTTGTGTAATCATTTCTCCAAATGAGATGAATAAATATTTAAGAACGATTGTTGTTGCTCCTATGACAACAAATACGAAAAAATATCCGACAAGAATTCCTGTAAAATCAAATGGAAAAAAAGGAATGATTGCAATTGATCAAATTAGAACAATTGATAAACAAAGAATTGTAAAAATCTTTGAATCATTATCCAACTCGGAAATCAAAAAGTGTAAAGAGGTGCTTAAAGAAACATTTGTGGACTAAGTACTAATGCCAACAACGATTCATCGCAAATAGACGGCACCATTAGAAAGAAAATAATTAAATTCACCAACAAACCAGGTCTAAGCCGACAACGCCGCGTTCCCTACTCCGCCAACTTGCGATAATCGAGACCGTTATATGCAATTGCTCCGCACAGTTTCAGCTACATAAAACATAAATTTTCTAAACGGACAAATCCGTAT
>NZ_JBNJLI010000020.1:0-5456 GCF_051195275.1 Christiangramia sp. 3-2217-3z
ACCCTACGTAGATCTATGCAAATATGCTGCTTAAAATTTATTGAAAATGGTTTGTTTTTGATCTTGGAATACGGTTACCGCAAGTTGCGGGAGTAAGGACGCGGATTTGTCGGATTAGTTGATTTAATAATTGATCTCTAAAATAACAATTTTCATCTAGTTACCCGTTATTTGCGGTGAACCGTTGTTAGGTGCTGGCGGCTTGGTCAGATTTTTTATTGTATTTAAAGTTGTCATAATTACGATTGCAGCTTTTCCAGTTTCAATTTGAAAATTTTGTCGATTGTTCCTCAAATCAATAGTTGTGAATTTTGATAATTCTGGATTGTCAATTTCACTTTTAAAATCCCCAAAATCATAACTTACTATATTTTGAAATTTTATCTCTCTCCTTGTAGAATTATCAATTTCTAAAATTCTTCTTGTTGAAATTAAAGTTTTTGACTGCTTGTCAGATATTTCAATAATTGGAATTTCATTTGCGATTAAATCAAAGTCAGTTATAATTTTTTCTGAATCTGGATTTATCAGGCTAGTGAATTTCCAGTCCGTTTCTTTCGGCTCTAATCGATCTATAGCCGCTTTAGTTATTTTATATACTGATTTATCTGTTTTCATTCTTTGTTACAATCGCGATCCGCTTGCACCTAACGGTTACGTATATTCGTCAGTTGTGGTAGTGAAAATACGGATTTGTCCGCTTTAGTTAGTTATTCATGATTTCTAAAAGCTCTCTTTTAGCTGAATGGCCGCAATTGCGAATATGCGATGTTGTGCCCAGTTAAATGCTGTATCTGGTTTTATTTTTATCACCTATTTTTTTAAATAATTTGAGTTCTACTCCTTTCTTCAAATCACGACTTGCTGTTGCTGCAGAAATATCTTTGAAAACCTCCATATAATCTTTTCTGGTAAATTCTCTTTTGTTGAGCGATAGGAAATATTCAAGGCGATCTCTCTCATTTAAAGTACGGCTATTGAAATCTAGTAATTCATCTAATGATTTATTGATTACGCCCAGCATATAATCTATAAAAGCTGTTGAATTTCCAGACTTATCACTATCTGATAACGCTTTATAGTACTTTTCCTGGTCTTTGCTTATCAAAGTTTCGAAAGGTAAATATTCAAAAATTGGATATTTTTCCATCAATATTAAAGTTTGCCATAATCTTCCCATTCTACCATTTCCATCTAAAAATGGATGAATAAATTCCATTTCATAATGAAAAACACAGCTTTTTATTAGCTCTATTTCATTTGACGTTTTCAAGTAATTAAATAAGTCTTTCATCAAATAAGGAACATTTTGGTAGGGCGGAGCAAAATGTTCTACTTGTGATCCTTTCATTATTCCAACCCCTTGTTTTCTATATTTTCCGGCATCTTCTATAAGATTATTCATCAAATGTTTATGGCATTCTAGAAATGATTTTTCATTTGATGGTTTATAATTTTCTAAATGTTCATAGATCTCAATTGCATTTAAAACTTCTTTTACATCCTTTTTTGGACCAATGATCCTCTTATTTTCAAGCAAAGCTGTAATCTGTTCTTCAGTTAATGTGTTACCCTCAATTTTTAGTGAAGAATGAATAGTTTTTATTCTATTTTCCTTTCTCAATTTGGGAGAAGGTTTGTATAAATAGTTTGCATTGATAGCTCCAACTTTTTCGGAAATAGAAGTTATTTCTTTTAATATATTGGGTGTTATATCGTAAGGTGGTTTCATTTGATACTATCATTTGATATTATCAAATATAAGATCATTTGATTAATATTTGAAGGAAAAATCGTGATTTTAATTGGGCACAACGGTTTGCGGTTATCGCAAGTTGCGGGAGTAGGGACGCGGACTTGTCGGATTAACCATTTTGATTCTTGGTTTCTAAAAATACACTTTTTCCTAAAAAACCCGTAATTTGAGATGAACCGCTGTTAGCTCGCGTATTTTACTCCAATTTCACTTCTTTCCATTTGTCAGATTCTGCGAACTCTTTTATTATTTGATTTCTTTGCCCTAATAATCTTGTCATATAATTTCTTAGAAAGAGATAGTCTGCAATTTTCCCTAAAAACATTAATGGTGATTTATAGTCAAAAATATCTGTCATTAAAGTTCCATTTTCTTCTTTACTAAATATGTGCTGATGTTTGAAACTCTCAAAAGCACCACTTACCATTTCATCGGGGAAATTGTCGGAGTAGTTGTAATCAGTAATTTTAGTTGTCAATTTTTGAGTAACTCCAAAATGTTTTCCTTTCCAGGTTACACTTTCATTTGGACCAATTAAGCCACTTGTTACTCCAGCAATAGCTTCTTCATTGGTTTGTGCTACCGAAATTTTATGTAAATCAATACTTCTTGATAAATTGAACACCAATTCTTTGTCAGCCTTTATGTGAGTCAGTAATTTTATTCTTGGCATTCTCTTTCCGAATATGCGTGCTAACGGTCTCGGCTATCGCAAGTTGCGTGAGTAGGGACGCGGAGTTGTCGGCTTAATTGTTTTCTTTCCTGGTTTCTAAAATTACACTTTTTCGGCAATACCCGTTATTTGCGATGAGCCGTTGTTGTTGCGCGTTTTTGATTCTATAAACTTTAATCGATAATTTTTTCTATAGAAAGTTTATCTACTTTTAACCATCTCAAAATATCTTTGGCTAATTTTTTATTCTGTTTTTTAGCGATTTCAAATTCATTCATTAAACCTGATAAATACAATCTTTCATTAACCGTTGTTCCTAAGAAGTCTGATTGATTTTGAATTAATGATTCTATCTTTTTTTGAATTAGTTTGCGATAAACATAATCACAGGCTTCTTTTTCCTGGTCAAATTTGATTACAGAATGTTTTTCACCTTTTTCGATAAAATAAGTTTCATATTCAATTCCAAATTTCCCTTTTTTTATACTTAAAGCTATTTTGTCATTATTGTTTTTTGAGCCACAAAGTCCGTTTAAATAATACTCATTTTCATCAATTCCACTCTTTTTTAGTTTTTTATTTAAATCAGAAATATTCATTTCGAAAAGTGTTTTTAATAAGTATTATTTGAATTTAATGTATTGAATTATTTTTTTCTATAATCAATTACGAAAATGAATTTTTCTTTGAAAAAATGCGCTACAACGGTTACGGTTATCGCAAGTTGCGGGAGTAATGACGCGGACTTGTCGGCTTAGTAGTTTTCACAATTGGTCTCTAAAGTAACCATTTTCAGCAAACTACCCGTTATTTGCGATGAACCGATGTTGGGGCCTGTTTTTTTAGTGTAACACATCATTTATGTAACTAAGAAATGAAATAATTTTTAAGGAATTTATTTTTGATCCATAATTTGAATCTATTCCGTGCAGTATTTCATGTCGGTTAAGTCGAACTGGAAATTTTTCAAGATTACTACTATGTTCGTTTATAGCAGTAGGTTCATTCATTGGAGCTAAAAATTCCTTCAATAACAACACGGAATCATTAGCTAAGATTTCTTCAATTTCAGGTTTGTATTTCTTTCTTCTAGTTAGTTTAGAATTGTTTTTGAAAAACAACTTTTTTGATTTGTCATAACATAATCCATCTGCTTGGGTTAGTAATAATGTTATTGAAGAAAAATAGTTTTTATTTCTGTGATTTTGGATACCTTCTTTTAAAACTCCTTCTCTATGTTGATTCTTTTTAATTAATCTAGTTTCAATATTTTCTAATTCATTTTCGTAGTAATTAATCAGGAATTGATCGACCTCCTCAACTTTACCTTTCTTTAGTTTTTCTCCTAATTCTATAGAGGTTTTAGGTAGATGACTATAGTCTATATACCAGCCGTATTTTGCCAATTCCCTTAAACCATCTGGAGTTTTTTCTTCGATGGTTTTCATTATTTGAGTTATCATTGCGAAAGGATTCTGATAATTATCAGTGTATTCCTTTAAAGCATCTTGAAGAATCTCAATTCTTTCTTTAATTTCCTCTGTATTACGAAGCATTATATAAAAATTGGCCCCAACGGTTACGGTTATCGCAAGTTGCGGGAGTAAGGACGCGGACTTGTCGGCTTAGTTATTTTGTTTTTTGGATTCTAAAATTACACTTTTTCGACTTAACCCGTTATTTGCGATGAACCGATGTTGTGCTTAGTTTTTTTCTCAAATTAATTTATTAATTCCAACAATAATTGCAGCTATAAATAGCAGACTAACCATTCCATTAATAAATGCATCTTCCTTCAAAAACTCTTTGAAATTTCTATCGGATTTCCATAATCTTGAAATAAACCACCTGATTCCTGCTCCAGGATATTGCAAAATCAAAATTATTATCGTTTCAAAAATTATTTCCATCTAATTCTTTTCCAAGACGTTTAATCCTATCTCCCTTGCAAGAGTTAGTAATGGTTCGATTTTATCTCGTTCTTTAAATCTTATAATATTTGTCCAATCCCATTCTTCACTATATACGGCTCTGAATTCCGGTAATATTATGTCGTAACGTTTTCCCGATTCTCCTGTTTGATTTTTTATGTCACACCTTTTAAGAAGATGATTTTTTGAATTAACGGAGTAGATATAGAATCTGTTTTGCTTTTTATATTTCCATAAATATGTTGGAGTCAAATCATAAAGTTCACTAATGAAATTTTCAAATTTTCTTCTTCTATTTGCTATTTCTTTTTCACCAATTTCGTGAATTTCTTTATTAAATTCATTCTCTGTCAACCAATGATCAAAAACACTTATAAATATTATATCATAATCACTATTTTCATCCTCAATCAATTTACTTAATGAAGGAAGTTGATAATTAATATTTTTCGATTCTTGATTAGTTAATTTCTGCTGGATTCAAGGTTGTAGCGCAACAAAGCGTATTAAAAAGTTAGGTATTCAAATATAATTTTTTTCGTTCGAGATCCATCATTTCTTGTGGCGTATTATACCCTAGTATTTTACGAGGTCTGTTGTTGAGTTTATCCTGTATGATCTGCAACTGTTTTTGATTAATTTGCGCAAAGCTAGTTCCTTTAGGGAGGTATCTTCTGATGAGTCCATTGGTGTTTTCATTAGTACCTCTTTCCCAGGAAGAATAGGGGTGAGCGAAGTAGATTTGCATTCCTGTTTTTTGAGTGATTTTCTTATGTGCTGCCATTTCAATTCCGTTGTCATAGGTCATGGTTTTCTTGAAGATTGGATCCATTTTATTTAAGGTTTTAGAGAATAATTTACTTACATGATCTGATTTTTTATTGTTTAATTTTACAATTAGAGTGTATCTAAACTTACGTTCTACGATAGTTCCGATAACACTTTTATGATTGGAGCCCACCATGAGATCACCTTCCCAGTGACCGCTTTCCTGTCTGAGGTTTATATGTGCTGGTCTTTGATCAATGCTGACCTGATCGATAATTCTGCTTCCTTTTCTTCTTCGTCTAATCCTTGATTTTCTTCGTCCGGTTCC
>NZ_JBNJLI010000021.1:0-5285 GCF_051195275.1 Christiangramia sp. 3-2217-3z
GCTTCTGTAAATCTGCTTTTCTTCATAACTTAAAAATAGTTGATTTTTAAACTGTATGAAAAACAGGGAAGCCTTCAATACCTCTCTTCTTTAAAAAGCTTTTGCAGCACCAAATATTAATTGAATAATTATTATTCCGATTATTATGAAAATTGATATTCCCGTTATTAAATTGAATTTTCTTTTCTTTTTATCAATTGAGTTTTTCTTTAGCTCTGAACTTTCAAACAACAAAAAAGAAGCACTTAAAATTAGCCAAATTATAGTAGAGAATATGAATTGAAAGAATTCTGTCCCATCATTATAAAATTGATATTTTAAATAGAATCCAAATGCAATAATTATAAGGATTATTCCAAAAATTAAAATTCTATGGGAAATGTGTTTATTCAATGTCATTTTGCATCATTTGGATTAAATAAAACCAATTATGAAATCAAGAAAATCCAAAAGTATTTTTTCAATAGATTCTTTATTTATTCCCTTTTTTTAATTTTCAAACTTTTCTTCTTTTCGATTTTTTTTCTTGGCTTGCTCACAACGGTCTCGGCTATCGCCAGTTACGGGAGTTGGGAAGCGGAGTTGTCGGCTTATTTGTTTTGTTTCCTGGTTTATAAAATTACACTTTTTCGACTAAACCCGTTATTGGCGATGAGCCGTTGTTGGCAACTGGCAATTAATTGAAAACTTTATTTAAACTCTTTAAGACTAAATGTCCAATCATTAGATAGACATAAATGAAAACCGTAAATGTTATTGCGGATACTGGAGTAGCGACTATTAATATTAAAGCGCCTGAAAATCCATAATATTCTTTACCATTAAAATTTACAGGTTCTACACCTATTAAGCTCAGGATTATAAATAGAATAGTGAATGGTAATAAACCGAATAAGAATCCAAAAAATAATCTTTGAAATAGTGAATCTGGTTTTTTGGAATATTTGTCCAGGAAATTTTTCATCTAATCAATAGTTTTAGTTTTGAGGTTATTTTGGCCAATCGTAGTCACTGTCATTCTTGAAAGGAACTCCCATTTCCAGTTCTAAGACTAGGTCATATTCACAATTTAATGCGAGCCAATTTTCTTCATCAAAGTAAACGGTCTGAAAATTATAATCGTCTTTTTCCCAGTTTTTGGTTTTTTTGAAAATTTCTTTCTGGACAAGTTTTAAAGGTTGATCAATGATTTTCTTTTCTTCAAAAACTAAATTTTTATTTCTAGTTCTTAGATATCCAAACCGTTTATTTTTATCTTGGTAAAAGGTCAAACGTAATAATCTGTTTTTCCATTCCAATACTATTTCGTTATCATCAGTATCTTCTTCCAAATATCTTCTATCCGGTTTACCTAAAATTGAAATAACTTCTTTTTCCGTCATTCCAAACTTGATATTATCTATTCCGATTTTAGGTTTTAGCACCATTTCTCTATTGCTTGTTGCCAACGGTCTCGGTTATCGCCAGTTGGCGGAGTAGGGAACGCGGATTTGTCGGCTTAGTTTTGGTTTGTTGGTCAAGTTAATTATTTTCATACTATCGGTGCCGCTTATTGGCGATGAACCGTTGTTATGGGCTTTTAAATAGTTCTAAATCTTTTTTATGAACTTGGAGTCCGTTTTCGTCAATCCCAATAGTGTTATAATTATTTTCGTTTTTCTTTAAAAGAACAAAATCCTTATCCTTTTCTACCTTGATTTTAGTACCACCAGGTTTATAAGGTGTTGCTTTAGTCCAAGGTATATCTTTGGTTCCTACAATTTTAAAGAGATCGTTTTCAAAAGGAAATTTTTTGTACCTAACAATATCGTTAATTTTCATTTGTATAAGTTAATTAGCTATAATTCTTCCACTTGCAGTGAAATTAGTAGTACCGTCAGTACTTTCAAAAGTTAAATTTTCAAAGATTGTTACATATTCTCCATTTTCATTTTTCACATTAATGGTCTGATTTTCTAAAGCTGTTCCGGCCATAATTACATCATCCTCATCATTTTTAAATCTTATAAATACTTCCGCTTTATCTTGTTTTTCTTCTTTTGATTGTCCATATGCATTGAAAATTGTACTAATCGTCTTAGGACTTTCTAAATCCGTTCTAAAGACATCAATAAAAACTTCCAATTCTGCGCAAGTTGTTATTCCGCCAATTCCACCGATGTATTGTTTATCTGGATCGTGAATATCCATTACAAATTGGATTCCTGATGGCTCTCGATTTGTTGAATTGAAACTATAACTCGATAACTCAATTTGGTAATTGGAAGTATTATTTAAACTTGGCTCTCTTAAATCATTATTGATGCTTATAAAAACTCCATTACTTGGTTGTTCATTATCATCTTCTTTACTACAGGAGAATAGACTTAAAATAATTGTAAATAATAATAAAATGTGTGTAGTTTTCTTCATAATGATTTATTGTTTAGTTGAATTTATAAATTTAATTGCCCATAACGGTTACGGTTATCGCAAGTTGCGGGAGTAGGGACGCGGACTTGTCGGATTAACCATTTCTTTCCTGGTTTCTAAAATTACACTTTTTCGACAATACCCGTTATTTGCGATGAACCGATGTTGCCTGCAGTAGCGAATTACTTTTATATTTAAAAAACGATTTACTTCAATCCAAATAAAAGGAACATATTTAAAACCCTTTCTCAATATAGTTAGATTTCCAGGTCTTTTATTACCTCACAAAACCTTTGAGGTAATGAATTGTTATGAAACATACAGAAGACAGCAGTCATTTAGAACATTTTCTGTCTTTTCGATTAAATAATTCTAAATGAAATTTTAAGTTATGAGTGATACTATCACCCTTTTACTTATCTATTTAATAATTAGAGGTAGATAGATTAAAGTAGGCTCACATTAATGTGGGTCTACTTTTTCCCAATTTATTGGTATTTCTATATGTTTCGTTTTTTTAAATTGACTAAAATCATCAACTCTAGTATTATACATATCTACTACATGATTAGCAATCTTTTCTGACATCATATACTCAGTCTCATGTGTTTTCTGTCCAACTAAATTACTTGAAAAATTTATTCCTGATAAATCTGTTTCATTAATCAAACTTTCTTTGACCTTAATGCTAAAAGGATAAACACCGTGATATCCATGATTTAATTTACCTCCTGTAAAGTCATTGCCTTTTAGATATGATTCTATTTCTACATTTTTAAAATATGAACAAAAGAAAAATGTTTCTGAAAGAAACTCTCCCTTAAAACTTGTAAATTCAAAGGAGCAGCAATAATATCGAAAACCATATTGCGAATTCATAAAGTTACAGTTTGTAAATAAACAGTTGTAAAATTCAGATCTACCTATATCATTATTAAAATCTACATTCTCAAAATCGGTGTCTAAAATTAAAAAATGTACAAAGCAATCCTGATCAAAAGTACAGTTACTGATAGTTCCATTTTCGAATAACAAATGCATATTGCAATTTGAAAATTTGATATGCTCCATTCTAACAACACTTTTCTTTGACCTATTTATCTCACAGTTATTTATTTTACCATCAATTAGACTATATGGTAAAATAGAATAGCTCAAATCAAAGTTATTCAACTCAAAGTTTGATAAATCTACACATCCTAGATTTGTGAATTGAAGATTTTTTTCAAAGGGATGAAAAACCTTATTTTTTGATAAATTTTCTATGATCGAACGAATTACATTTTTTTTAATATCATCATCAGATTTCTTTTCCGGAGCTTCAGATTTAATGTAATTACAGTAAATGTTAACTACTATAGATGCGAATTTATCTGGATAATTTGAAGCAAGTAAATTTAGTTCTGCAATACCTCCAAGTATTATTGGTTCTTTATCATCTCCCAAATGCTCTACTGCATTTTTAAATTGATCATTAACAATGCTTTCTCTTGAAATTTCGATTTGTGAAGTTTGGATCTTCAGATTTTCGCCTTGGATTTTCAATTGTTCAGAATTATTTTGAACGTTGCGATCCATTGCTCTTGATCTAATAAATGAAATATATAATCCAGCTAAAACTATTAATCCACCGAGCATACTAATGAAATCTTTCATCAGCTGACCATTTCTATTTTCATCTAATGGATAGGCCCAATTAGCCCAATCATTTCTCATTGTAAAATAGACTACTGATAAAATGACTGCGGTTACTAGAATAAGCCAAAGAAATGAATAAGATTCCTTTGATTTCTTGTTCGTGTTTTTCAATGAATTAATATTGATTCTAATTAGCAAGCTAAACTAATAAAATTGATTAAGTATATTTAATCTAACTTGTGTATTGATATGAATTTTTAATTAAGCTATTGCTGGCAACGGTTTCGGTTATCGCCAGTTGGCGGAGTAGGGGACGCGGATTTGTCGGCTTAGTATTGGTTTTTTGGTCAAGTTAATTATTTTCTTTCTAACGCTGCCGCTTATTGGCGATTAACCGTTGTTAGTTGCAGGTTTTATGGTTCGAAAATAAGTTATGAAAAAAATATCCAACCTTATCAAATACGTTACGATCTTGAACTATTGCGATTCCACCTAGTGGCGTATTGTCTTCAATCATTTGGATATTGAAATACTTGTTATTTTTATAGAATCTCACCTCTTTCATTTCAAAACCAATAAAAGAGAAAATGAGGAAATTTTTTTCTCCCAGTTTTTCAGTTGGAATTTTAAAATTGAATTCTCCTTCTAAATTACTTTGTGTTCCAATTTTTGAATTTTTGAAAACAACGTTGGTTCCAGGTATCGGTTGACCGTCTGAATCAGTAACCTTCCCTTTAATTGTTATTGAATCTTGAACCTTCTTATTAGGTATTATACTTTTCCATTGTGTTTTGTCCGTTTGCTCAATTTTTGGCTTAGTTGAATTAGCACTTACTGGCTCGGTTAAACCAATTATGGAACTAAGGCCAATAAAAAAAGCTAATTTTGTAAAGTATTGATTACCTAATTGTTTTGACTCAATTTTGTTTTCTAATTGGTACGGATTCAGTTTTCCACATACCTCTCCTTTTCCTTTAATTTTTTTAAAAATTTCATTCTTACTATATCCGGTAAAATCAATAACTTCTTTTTGACATTTATCGCAAAATTTATTTCCATCTTGGCTTTTCATTGATTGCCAGTCTTGATTACAAGGGTTAATTATTTCTATTCTTCTTTGCATAAATACTGGATTCAATTTTGTTTAAAACTTGCAACTAACGGTTTCGAATAATCGTCAGTTGTGGTTGAAGGTATTCGGATTAGTCCGCTTAGGTTATTGTTTCCTGGTTTCT
>NZ_JBNJLI010000022.1:0-5198 GCF_051195275.1 Christiangramia sp. 3-2217-3z
AACCAGGAAACAAAAACCTAAGCGGACTAATCCGAATACCTTCAACCACAACTGACGATTATTCGAAACCGTTGGCAACAATTATTTAGAATGAATAAACGATATCAAGTATTTATAAGCTCTACTTTTGCAGATTTGAAGGAAGAAAGAGCGAAAGTAATCCAGACTGTTATGGAATTAGATTGTATTCCTGCAGGAATGGAAATTTTTCCAGCTATAGACCAAGAACAGTTTGAATTTATAAAAAAAGTGATTGATGATTGCGATTACTATATTCTGATAATTGGCGGAAGATATGGAACTTTGTCAGAGAAAGGAATTAGTTATACGGAAATGGAATACAACTATGCGATAGAAAAAGGTATAAAAGTGATTGCCTTAATTCATGGAAATTCAGATGATATACCAATTGGTAAATCCGAGAAAAATGAAGCTCTAAGAATTAAACTTCAAAATTTCAAAGATAAAGTTGCAACAAATAGATTAGTTAAATTTTGGAGAAATCTAGAGGAATTACCTGGCTTAGTTGCTTTAAGTTTATCTAAAACTATAAAAACTTATCCAGCAATTGGATGGGTAAGAGCAAATACAGTTGCAGATCCTGAATTATATAAGGAAATTAATGAGCTAAGAAAAGAAAACGAAAAATTGTTAAATAATGCTCCAACGCAATTTACGGAAGTTGATAAAGAAATTGAGTTAGCGGGCCTAGATGATATTATAGAATTATCTGGTAAAAGAGTATGGTGGGATAATCGTTATAAACAAGATAAAAAAAGTGATTGGTCTATAAAAATTTCTTGGGGGAAACTCTTTAGCTTGATAGGACCTTATCTATTAGAAAATCCTAATGACTTCTCTGTACAAAAGACGCTGGCAAAGGTTATTTATGAAACTACAGATGATTATATTTCTAATGGCACTCCATGGTTAATAGATCAAGATTTTCAAACAATTAAAATACATTTGAAAGCTTTAGAATTGATTGAACTTAAATACGCTAAAGCTACTAATGGTGGAATGTCCTTATTTTGGTATTTGACAAAAACTGGAGAAAAATTAATGCTAAAATTGAGAAGTGTAAAAAAATAACTGTTGCCAACATCGGTTAATCGCGAATAACGGGTATTGAGAAAAAAGAGTAATTTTATAAACCACGAAACAAAAGAGTTAATCCGACAAGTCCGCGTCCCTACTCCCGCAACTTGCGATAACCGTAACCGTTGGCAGCAAGCAAAGAAAAATAGATTAAAGAACAAAATTTAAATATCTATAATAAAACAATAAATTATTTCTGGAATTTATTGGGAAATTTAAAATTCCCAAAGAGTTTTATTATATTTTGACAATTTCAAGAAGTAAAAAATAAAGTCTTAAACTAAAACATATTATGAAAATTAAGAGTATCCTAATATTAACGATGGCCTTTGTACTATTTTCTTGTCAAGAAGATGATGATATAAAAAATACAAATGAAACCGAATTAGAAATTAATATCAATAATTTAAAAGGTAGTTGGCTTGCTATTGAAGCTACTGAAAATCCTGGTGACGGTATTGGTGAGTTTCAAGATTTAAATGATTCTGAAGAATTCACTTATAAATTCAAGGAAGACTTGTCAGTTTCCGATACATTTCTTGATTGTGATGGAACCTATATTTTAACAGAAACAACTAGAATTCTAGATTTAAATTTTCAATGTATAGAAGAAGAAATAAAGTGGGAGATTGTTTCTTTACAAGAAAAGCGAATGATTCTAAGTAGTGAAGTATCAGAAGAAAGCTTAAGTGTTAAATTTAATAAGCAATAGAACTAATGCCAGCTGCCAACAACGCATATTCGCAATTGCGGCCATTGAACTAAAAGTAAGTTTAATAGAATCAGGAATAAAAATCTAAATCGGACAAATCCGTTTCTTCATTGCCACAACTGACGAATATACGAGACCGTTAGGTGTAATTTTTCAACTTGTAAAGGTTACCAATTTTGGGTATATTTGAAAAAAAAGAGGAAAAATGAATAAAAATACATCCATATCATTAGGTGATTACTTTGATCAATTCGTGAGAGGTAGAATAAATGAAGGCAGATACAAAAATGTTAGCGAAGTAATTCGTGCTGGATTGAGATTATTAGAAGAGGAAGAAAGTAAAGTTGCTGCTTTGAAAAATGCAATTCAAGAAGGAATTGATAGTGGAATTGATTACAATTTTGATCCAAAAACACATCTTGAATCTTTAAAATCAAATAACAGTCTGAATGGCTAAGTACTATTTAACCAAAAAGGCCGTAGCTGATTTGACTAATATTTGGGGATATACACTAGAAAAATGGTCAGAACAACAAGCTGACTATTATTACCAAAATCTGATTGAAAGTTTTGAGGAAATAACTGAAAAGCCATACTTGGGGAAAAACTATGAAGGAATTACTTCTGGATTACTCGGATTGAGAGTAAAGAAACATATTATATTTTATCGCGAAATTTCTAAGGATGAGATTGAAATCACAAGAATATTACACGGTAGTATGGATTTAAAAAGAAGGATTCGAGAATAAAAAACTACACCTAACATCGGTTGATCGCCAATAAGCGGCAGCATTATTAAGAAAATAATTAACTTGACCGACAACAAATTACTAAGCCGACAAATCCGCGTCCCCTACTCCGCCAACTGGCGATAACCGAGACCGTTAGCCCTAATATGAAAACAAGATTAATTTTTATATTACTAATCTTCATGACTGTGAGTAGTTTTGCCTGCAGTTGTGAAACTCCCAAACCAGCAATAGAATTCTATCAATCTGATTACGTCTTCGAAGGCAAGGTAATAAAGAAAGTTTATGCTTCTGATTCACTTACTTATACTGTTACATTTGAGATTCGGAAACACTATAAACATGGTGAAAATCCTGAATTACTAAATTTTAAATTGAACTCAGAAGGTGAAATAACTGGTCAATTCACATCCTGTGATTGGAATGTGGAAAAAGGTGAATTATGGTTAGTTTATGCCAGAAAAAATAGAGGTCAAAATACATTCTCATATTACTGTTCGAACAGTAAAATAATAAATGAAAGAAATATCCCATTTGAGGAGCAAAAAGTTTTGAATAATGGAAATGAATTAAACTTATATAAATATCGACACAGTTTCAATAACCCCAAGCTCCTGGTCAATATTGATTCTATCTTAGAAAGTTATAGGAATAAAAGGTTCATACCTTCTTCATTCGCTCCTATTATTATAGATGTTGATAATGAGGGAGAGCTTACAGAAGCAAATCTTTTTCCCAGAAACAATTACAAAAAAGAGATTGTTGATACTATATTTGACTTAAACTTGATTAAAAATAAACATGAATCACCTACATCAGAGTTTCAAAAGCTCGCCTTAGAAATAGCCAGAAAGTTAGATCGATGGGAGAAATATTATTACTTGGATTTGAATTATCCTGTAAAGTATAGAACGACTTTGAAATTTGGAGCGGGAAAAGATTCAATTATAAAATTAGAGAAGTGAAATCATACTAGGGCTAACATCGGTTGATCGCCAATAAGCGGTAGCGTAAGTAAGAAAATAATTATCTTGACCAACAAAACTAAACTAAGCCGACAAATCCTCGTCCCATACTCCGCCAACTGGCGATAACCGAGACCGTTGCCTGCAATTCACCAATAGTATTACAAAGAAGAAAAATGAAATGTTATATAATAGTTGAGAATGTCCAAACTGACATTATTGAAAATGTTTTAATGAATTTAGCAAATCTATATGCTAATACAGAGTTTGTTAGAGGAATTCAGCTATTCAGAAAAAAAGGTACTACTGATTCATTTTTAATCTTATTCGCTAATACTCCAGACATCGAAAGATTCAATTACTTCGTAAATTACATTCAATATCCAATAGGATTTGAACATCACTCACCGTTTACTCGGGGTTTTTATAGAACTGATCAGATTGATAAAAATTACGACTTTAAAAACGGCGATTGGATAATGGTTTTCATTTCTAAGACTGATAAAGAATATGACAACGTTCATATTACGAATAGCTCTAATCGAAACTTCGTCTTTGATTTTGGAGGCTCAGTAAAAGCCCTTAATTTAATTGAGGAAAAATTTGAATTGATTGCTACAGATATTGAAAATTATAATCATATTATTGATATCTATCCAAGTAAGGACTTTGAACAGAAGAATCTCAAATCCTGGTGGAAGTTTTGGTAAAAAGTAAAGGCTAGTTAAGTATTAAGTTTTTGAGTAATATTTAGTATCCTAAAGAACTGCAGGCAACATCGGTTGATCGCAAATAATGGGTTTTGTCGAAAAAGTGTAATTTTAGAAACCAGGAAAGAAAACAACTAATCCGACAAGTCCGCGTCCCTACTCCCGCAACTTGCGATAACCGAGACCGTTGTAGCCAATTTTAGTCAAGAAAAATGAGATATATAATTTCCGTAATACTTCTTTTAATCATAACGAATATTTCTGCTCAGGAAATCAACTATGACCTTAAAATAAAGCTTGATTCTATTGAAGAAAAGGATCAAGAACTTAGAAAATTATTTTATCCTATTTCAAATGAAGAAAAGAAATCCATTCTAACAAAGTTTGGATATACCTGGGAAGAATTCAAAGAAGAAGGTTGGGAAATTGTATCAAAACAAGACACAATAAATATTCATGAAGTTTCTAACATTATTAAACAAAACGGTTATCCTGGAAACTCGCTTGTCGGAAAACCGACCAATACAGTTGCCTGGAGTGTCATACAGCATTCAAACAAAATTGAAGAATATTTTCCATTAATAAAAAAAGCAGGTTTAGAAAAGGAAATCCCAATGACTTTAGTGGCTATGATGGAAGATAGAATGCTAATGTATAAGGGATTGCCCCAAAAATATGGGACGCAAGCTAGTGGACATGAGATTAAAGATCCCAAAACGAATGAAACCGTATGGGAATCGTTTATATGGCCAATCGAATCTCCTTCCGCAGTTAATGAATTAAGAAAAGAAATTGGATTTAAACAAAGTATAGAAGAGAGTGCAAAAGATATGGATATCGATTATAAAGTTCTGACCTTAGATTATATAAAAAGCCTTAGTACAAACTAAAACTGGCAACAACAACGGTTAATCGCCAATAAGCGGCACCGTTAGTAAGAAAATAATTAACTTGACCAACAAAC
>NZ_JBNJLI010000023.1:0-2251 GCF_051195275.1 Christiangramia sp. 3-2217-3z
CACTCAAATTTCTAACGCCCACTGTAGATAGAGACCGAACTGTCTCACGACGTTCTGAACCCAGCTCGCGTGCCACTTTAATGGGCGAACAGCCCAACCCTTGGGACCTTCTCCAGCCCCAGGATGTGACGAGCCGACATCGAGGTGCCAAACCCCCCCGTCGATGTGAGCTCTTGGGGGAGATCAGCCTGTTATCCCCGGCGTACCTTTTATCCTTTGAGCGATGACCCTTCCATGCGGTGTCACCGGATCACTATGCTCTACTTTCGTACCTGATCGACCTGTATGTCTCTCAGTCAAGCTCCCTTTTGCCATTGCACTCTACGCACGGTTACCAAGCGTGCTGAGGGAACCTTTAGAAGCCTCCGTTACTCTTTTGGAGGCGACCACCCCAGTCAAACTACCCACCAAGCACTGTCCTTCCATTGGAAGTTAGGCTCTAAACAAGTAAAGGGTAGTATTTCAACAACGACTCCACCACACCTGGCGATGCAGCTTCAAAGTCTCCTACCTATCCTACACATCACTTGTTCAAAGTCAATACTAAGCTATAGTAAAGGTGCACGGGGTCTTTTCGTCCCACAGCGGGTAATCGGCATCTTCACCGATACTACAATTTCACCGAGCTCATGGCTGAGACAGTATCCAGATCGTTGCACCATTCGTGCAGGTCGGAACTTACCCGACAAGGAATTTCGCTACCTTAGGACCGTTATAGTTACGGCCGCCGTTTACTGGGGCTTCAGTTCAATGCTTCGCCGAAGCTAACATCTCCCCTTAACCTTCCAGCACCGGGCAGGTGTCAGGCCCTATACGTCATCTTTCGATTTAGCAGAGCCCTGTGTTTTTGATAAACAGTCGCCTGGATCTTTTCACTGCGGCCCCCCCATAAGGGGGGCGACCCTTCTCCCGAAGTTACGGGCCAATTTTGCCTAGTTCCTTAGCCATGAATCTCTCGAGCACCTTAGAATTCTCATCCCAACTACCTGTGTCGGTTTAGGGTACGGGTTGCCTCCACTCGCTTTTCTTGGAAGTCGCTCCTCTGGATTATCACGCCGGCCGTAGCTTTTGTGTACTATCGGGGTGTTACCACTCCCTTCAACGTACTATTCCGTCAGTACGCACCAAATTTACGCCTCCGTCCGCTTTAACGTGGGGCAAGTAGCAGAATATTAACTGCTTGTCCATCGACTACCCCTTTCGGGTTCGCCTTAGGTCCCGACTAACCCTCAGCTGATTAGCATAGCTGAGGAAACCTTAGTCTTTCGGTGTGCGGGTTTCTCGCCCGCATTATCGTTACTTATGCCTACATTTTCTTTTGTAACCAATCCAGCAAGCCTCGCGACTCACCTTCATCTCTGTTACAATGCTCCCCTACCACTATAGTAAACTATAGTCCATAGCTTCGGTAATATGTTTATGCCCGATTATTATCCATGCCGAACCGCTCGACTAGTGAGCTGTTACGCACTCTTTAAATGAATGGCTGCTTCCAAGCCAACATCCTAGCTGTCTGGGCAGTTCAACCGCGTTTCTTCAACTTAACATATATTTTGGGACCTTAGCTGATGGTCTGGGTTCTTTCCCTCTCGGACATGGACCTTAGCACCCATGCCCTCACTGATATGAAACATTTTATAGCATTCGGAGTTTGTCAGGAATTGGTAGGCGGTGAAGCCCCCGCATCCAATCAGTAGCTCTACCTCTATAAAACTATCTATATCGCTGCACCTAAATGCATTTCGGGGAGTACGAGCTATTTCCGAGTTTGATTGGCCTTTCACCCCTACCCTCAGGTCATCCCAAGACTTTTCAACGTCAACGGGTTCGGTCCTCCACTATGTGTTACCACAGCTTCAACCTGCCCAAGGGTAGATCACACGGTTTCGCGTCTACCACTACCAACTAAAGCGCCCTATTCAGACTCGCTTTCGCTACGGCTCCACAGCTGAACTGCTTAACCTTGCTGGCAACGGTAACTCGTAGGCTCATTATGCAAAAGGCACGCCGTCACATCACGAAGATGCTCCGACCGCTTGTAAGCGTATGGTTTCAGGATCTATTTCACTCCCTTATTCAGGGTTCTTTTCACCTTTCCCTCACGGTACTGGTTCACTATCGGTCTCTCAGGAGTATTTAGCCTTGGCGGATGGTCCCGCCGGATTCATACAGGGTTTCACGTGCCCCGCACTACTCAGGATACTGCTATGCTTTATATCAACTTTCCTATACCGGGCTATCAC
Source organism: Christiangramia sp. 3-2217-3z (assembly GCF_051195275.1). Classification (NCBI taxonomy): domain Bacteria; kingdom Pseudomonadati; phylum Bacteroidota; class Flavobacteriia; order Flavobacteriales; family Flavobacteriaceae; genus Christiangramia; species Christiangramia sp. 3-2217-3z. The sequence goes on from NZ_JBNJLI010000023.1 coordinate 2,244, forward strand.
CGTCTTTG
>NZ_JBNJLI010000023.1:2347-4608 GCF_051195275.1 Christiangramia sp. 3-2217-3z
CTGGCCAAGCTTTCCAACTTGTTCTAATTCATTGTACAAACAATGTTGCAGTCCTACAACCCCAATAAGTCCGTAAACTCATTGGTTTGGGCTTCTGCGCGTTCGCTCGCCGCTACTAGCGCAATCACTATTGTTTTCTCTTCCTCCGGGTACTTAGATGTTTCAGTTCTCCGGGTTCGCCTCCTTGCGGATACTATATCTTCAATATAGTGGGTTGCCCCATTCGGATATTCGCGGATCAATTTGTATGTGCCAATCCCCACGACTTTTCGCAGCTTATCACGTCCTTCTTCGCCTCTGAGAGCCTAGGCATTCCCCATACGCCCTTATCTAGCTTGTATGCGCTTTGCTTAATGCTCTAATCTATTCTAACTTACGCTAGAACAGAAGTATTATAATGTATTACTTATATTAAATATTTCTATCTAATAGTGTTCTCGTATTCTTTGTTTCTTCAATATGTCAATGAACTTTTTTCCCGTATTCACAATAGAGTCTCGATGATCTTACAAACTAAAAACATATGTTTCCTGGTTGTTTGTAAAAACTATAACCCACTCTATCTCTAGGAATCGTGGAGAATATCGGAGTCGAACCGATGACCTCCTGCGTGCAAGGCAGGCGCTCTAGCCAGCTGAGCTAATCCCCCATTATTTAGTTAATTGCTAACCAGTTATCAGTTAACAGTACTTATAACGGCTACTCAACCTCTAAAATTTCCTTTCAATGTTTCAAATGAACTTATAAACCTGATGGCTTACTCTCTCAAGTAGTCTCAGGCAGACTCGAACTGCCGACCTCTACATTATCAGTGTAGCGCTCTAACCAGCTGAGCTATGAGACTGTCCATAATAATCGAATTGACATAAGAATCAAGACCAAATTGGTCTCTGAACTTCCCTTTACTAATTGTCGCTTGTGTCTATGACACAAAGCTCTAGAAAGGAGGTGTTCCAGCCGCACCTTCCGGTACGGCTACCTTGTTACGACTTAGCCCCAGTTACCAGTTTTACCCTAGGCCGCTCCTTACGGTGACGGACTTCAGGTACCCCCGGCTTCCATGGCTTGACGGGCGGTGTGTACAAGGCCCGGGAACGTATTCACCGCATCATGGCTGATATGCGATTACTAGCGATTCCAGCTTCACGGAGTCGAGTTGCAGACTCCGATCCGAACTGTGATAGGGTTTGAAGATTCGCATCCCCTCGCGGGGTAGCTGCCCTCTGTCCCTACCATTGTAGCACGTGTGTGGCCCAGGACGTAAGGGCCGTGATGATTTGACGTCATCCCCACCTTCCTCACAGTTTGCACTGGCAGTCTGGCTAGAGTTCCCGACATGACTCGCTGGCAACTAACCACAGGGGTTGCGCTCGTTATAGGACTTAACCTGACACCTCACGGCACGAGCTGACGACAACCATGCAGCACCTTGCAATTAGTCCGAAGAAGGGTCTGTTTCCAGACCTGTCCAACTGCATTTAAGCCCTGGTAAGGTTCCTCGCGTATCATCGAATTAAACCACATGCTCCACCGCTTGTGCGGGCCCCCGTCAATTCCTTTGAGTTTCATTCTTGCGAACGTACTCCCCAGGTGGGTTACTTATCACTTTCGCTTAACCACTCAGCTCTCAATCGAGCCGAACAGCTAGTAACCATCGTTTACGGCGTAGACTACCAGGGTATCTAATCCTGTTCGCTACCTACGCTTTCGTCCCTCAGCGTCAATATATTATTAGTGATCTGCCTTCGCAATAGGTGTTCTGAGTAATATCTATGCATTTCACCGCTACACTACTCATTCCAACCACTTCATAATAATTCAAGAACAACAGTATCAATGGCAATTCTACAGTTGAGCTGCAGACTTTCACCACTGACTTATTATCCCGCCTACGGACCCTTTAAACCCAATGATTCCGGATAACGCTTGGACCCTCCGTATTACCGCGGCTGCTGGCACGGAGTTAGCCGGTCCTTATTCATACGGTACCGTCAAGCATCTACACGTAGATGTGGTTCTTCCCGTATAAAAGCAGTTTACAACCCATAGGGCCGTCTTCCTGCACGCGGCATGGCTGGATCAGAGTTGCCTCCATTGTCCAATATTCCTCACTGCTGCCTCCCGTAGGAGTCTGGTCCGTGTCTCAGTACCAGTGTGGGGGATCTCCCTCTCAGGACCCCTACCTATCGCGGTCTTGGTAAGCCGTTACCTTACCAACTAACTAATAGGACGCATACTCATCTTTAAGCCATAAATGTTTA
>NZ_JBNJLI010000024.1:0-4108 GCF_051195275.1 Christiangramia sp. 3-2217-3z
AGAAGAATGTGTATTCCCGACAGCGGCATATCTGAGGTTCTCACTCGGCTGTGTCGCACCAGCATGTAACAACGGTTAATCGCAAATAACGGGTGTTTGATAAAAATGTTTATTTTAGAGACCAATTATTAAAATAACTAATCCGACAAGTCCGCATCCCTACTCCCGCAACTTGCGATAACCGGAGCCGTTGGCAACAAGCGAAATAAAATGAATTACAAAGGAGGAGCAATAATTATAGGATCTCTATTTTGGGAAAATACTCCTAAAAGAAAAAAATGGAGAAATCTTTTTCTTGAACCATTGGAAAATAAAATTCCAACCAGACTTAGAATTAGATATGGAAGAGAGTCTATAACTAGGGAAAACACATTTACGATGATTGTAACAAACCATAATTCCACCGATTATGGTACAGCTTTTATTGTTCCTTTCAAAAAGAGAATTAAAAATGCTAGAATTTTAGAGGAACAGGCCTTTGCAATGGCAGGTGCAGAAGGACTCTGGAAGAATGATAAAACATCCTTAAATAAAAAGTGGGGAACCGTTGGTTTAATGATTAATCCTGAATTAGAAGAAAATAGAAACCTTCAAATCATTAAAGAAAGATGGGGCGAGATATATTCTAATTACAATTTTGATAATTCTATTTACACAATTGAAAACGAAAAAGAAATAATCAATAAAAATGGAATAATTGATATTGACTGGACCGAAGAAATGAAAGAATTCGATTTTTTAATATTGACTCTCACAGTTCCTAATCCTAAAAGATTATTGACTTCAAAAGAAATTGCAGAAAGGATAAAAGGAAGTGGTTACAAAGAATATTTTGAGAACAATATTAAAAATGGAATAGTCACTTTTCAAGACAAAGAAATAAGAAAGATCCTGACTTAACGCCAGTTGCCAACATCGGTTCATCGCAAATACCGGGTTTAGTCGAAAAAGTGTAATTTTAGTAACCAAGAATCAAAAGAGTTAATCCGACAAGTCCGCATCCCTACTCCCGCAACTTGCGATAACCGTAACCGTTAGCTAGCATTTAATATGAAGAAAATTTTTCTAATTTTGATAGTTTTAATTACTTGTTCTTGTTCTGAACAAAAGCAAAATCATACGAAAAATTTAAATACTCTAGTTGATACTACTTTTTATAAAGCAGAAGGTTTTAATATGCGCTTAAAACTTGATTTATTGTCCAATGACAAATTTACTTTTGAAACTAGTCTTTTCAGTTGTTTTGGAGGAGGAGAAAAAAGAAAATTCTATGGCTCTTATTTAAAAAGTAAGGATAAAATAAAATTAAAACCTGAAAATGTTGAAATAGAAATTTATCCAGAAGATTCTCCAATGGAAAATCCAACTATAAAGAATCTACCATACGGATTAGATAGCTTGAGAATTAAAACAAATTTCAAAATTGTTAATTGGAATAAAAATGAATATCTACTCTCAAACGAGAATTTATCTTTTTTTGGTTTTGAAGAAAACAATACTGATTATGACCAGTTTGCTTATTATTACAATATTGGTTCTGAACCAGATGAGAATGGTTGGTATTTAGTGCATAAGCGAGAAAAAAAAGATACAAATGAAGTAAACCTTGATTTAAATCAAATACCTCCAAAATATCGAAAACAATTTTTAAACAAACCAATTGTAGCGAAAATTACAGATATTAAAAATATTCCAGAAACACAATACGAAGGCGAGCATTGGTTAATAACGGTGAATAAAGGAAAAAATGACGGAGTAAATAAAAATATAATATTTCAAACAGAAAATATGGAGATGTTCATTGAACCAGATTCTATATTTGAAAATACGACGATTGGAAAATCCTATTTGTATAATTTTAAAAAAGAAAAATATCCAGTTGGAACTATTCTTAAAACAAAATGGGAGAATTAAACGCTAGCTAACAACGGTTAATCGCCAATAGACGGCAGCGTTAGTAAGAAAATAATTAACTTGACCTACAAACTAATACTAAGCCGACAAATCCGTGTCCCCTACTCCGCCAACTGGCGATAACCGAAACCGTTACCTGCAAGCGAAATTAAAATCCAGAAAAGAAGAAAATTGAATGATTAGAAATATTAAGTTCTTACTACTCATACTTTCCTTAGTCCAATTAAGCTGTAATCATAATAAAAAATCCGAAAAGGAAATAATCAATAAGGAAGATTCTAAAATATCTATTGAAGTAGATGACAGAGTGCAACTTTTTAGATTAGCCTACAACTTGGCAATTATGGATAGCATTTCGCCAAATTTAAGACCTTGCAAAGATCAATTTTACTCCAAACACTATTTGCCATATAAAAAATATTCAGACCATCCACTTGTTCAAAGAATTGCTAAAGGCGATTTATGGAATGGAGACTTGCCGATGCTTGCATTAGCTCTGGATGAAGATTTGCAGCCAAAGAAGAATTTAGATAAATCTATTTTAAAAAGTCAATTTGATTGGTATGGAGAAAATTTAGATTGGGTATCTAAGATGCTAGCTGACTTCAAGGAAACTATTGATTTTAAAACCAATTATAAAGTAAATTTTGAACCACTTAAAGATTCAATTGAATCAAATGAAGTAACGAATAAATTAAATGATTTCTACAAAACTAAAACAAATTCAAATCTTAAGATTTACTTCGATCCTTTAAATAAAATCACAAGTAGATCGATAAATTTTTTGCCAAAAAATGACTCGATTAGAAGATACGTTTTAGCCAATATTTGTGAAAAATCAGATTCTCTTGAAACTAACAAAATCTTGACTCCAAAGTGGAATGAAACAAACAGAAGAATTACATTTCACGAAAACTCACATTTGTATACCGATCAATTATTTGAAAAGTATTATTCGGATGAATTTGATGACAAACTTAAGGAAGAAAAATTTGCAAATGAACGTACAAACATAGATGAAATAATAGTTCGTGGACTTACAGCAAAGATAATAGAGGTAAACTATGGAAAAGAAGCTGGAAGGTTTGAATATGATAGACTTTGGTCAAAATCCAAAATAGTTTTTAATCAATTAGAGAATTATTACCAAAATGAGGATTCGAGTTTTGATGAAATATATCAACAGATAATGAAAAAACTAGAAGAAAGTTACAGCTAATCGCCAGCAGGTAACAACGGTTAATCGCCAATAAGCGGTAGTTTAAAAAGAAAATAATTAATTTGACCAACGAAACAATACTAAGCCGACAAGTCCGCGTTCCCTCACTCCGCCAACTGGCGATAACCGTAACCGTTGTAGCAAATTTTTTATGAAAGTAATCTACATATCATTGATTCTAATTTTAAGTTTATTCTCTTGTAATCAAAGGGAGGAAAAGAATAGTCCTAAAAAAGAAGTTTACTATTATCCAGAAAGAGAAAAATTTAATGATAGAACTAATCTTTCAGATATATCAATTGAGGATGTCGAAGATTATTCAGAACTACTAAAGGAAATTGACCGAATTGCTTGTCAAGATTCTATTCCAATAATAAATTATTCATCAAAAAAGGGAAAATTTAAGCTCTTCCCCTGGTATGAATGTTCAGAAAGTAATATTATAAGTTGTCCAACATTTCGTTCACGAATATTCATTCAAAATGATTCAATTCTCACCAATTATAATATCAAACATTCTATAGATAGTTTAGGAATAATTTTAAAAAGACATCTTTTAAATAATGGTAAAGATTTCAATTATTCCGATTCACCAGATCGCGCTGGAATAGAAGTTTATTTTAAAGAAAAGACTAAGTCGGATGAAATTGAAGATTTCTTAATCAATCTATCAGAAAGATTCAATCAACTAAATAAGGAAAATGCGGATACTTTATACTTGAAAATTTATTTCAGAGATAGACCATTGAGAATGGTTCCAATGCCTCCTCCGCCTCCTCCTAAACAAAATTAGAGAACAAAAACTTGCAACAACAATGGTTCATCGCCAATAAGCGGCAGCGTTAGAAAGAAAATAATTAACTTGACCAACTAATCAATACCAAGCCGACAAATCCGAGTCCCTTACTCCGCCAACTGGCGATAACCGTATTCCAAGATCAAAAACAAACCATTTTCAATAAATTTTAAGCAGCA
>NZ_JBNJLI010000025.1:0-3806 GCF_051195275.1 Christiangramia sp. 3-2217-3z
AGCTAAATTTGTGCTTGAGTAGCTACCAAAAGCTTCTTTAGTCATTATCTTATTTTGAACGAAAATTGAAGAATTACATTTCGGATCTGGATGTTGTAAATTATCTATTTACAAAAGATTATTTCCTCGAATCTTTCAATTTATGGCTTATTATACGGATTTGTCCGTTTAGAAAATTAATGTTTTATGTAGCTGAAACTGTGCGGAGCAATTGCATATAACGGTTTGCGGTTATCGCAAGTTGCGGGAGTAGGGACGCGGACTTGTCGGATTAACTATTTTGTTTGTTGGTTTCTTATTTTATCCTTTATAAAAGATACCCGTTATTTGCGATGAACCGATGTTACCTGCTGGCCTACTTATTCTGATAACCAATTTTGGAATACATTTTTTTTGCAATACTTCCTACTCGTATAGTATTTTTTTGTTTTGTTGCGTTTAATAAGTTTACTATATCACGGTTTTGGATTTCTTGAGTTAACGAATCAATATCTACTGAATCAAATAAATCGATCCATCTTTTTAAAGGACTACTTTGATTTAGTTTAAATAATATTCTATCATTAGTTTCTAAACATTCTTTGAAAAAATATAACCATCGATCTTCGGTAGTGTTTTGAATAATTTCGTTGGCAGGTCCTTGTGCAGCGTTGGATACTCCATATCCGTTACCTAATTTGACACATAAAACTGAAGTCATACATATTGAAAAGGCAGGTATTGGAATTGTACTTCCCATTGAGTATAAAGTTTTAACTGGTGCGGGTTCATTATAAAAATTATTCATTCCCTCATGAGCTTGAATAATTTCATGAGCAACTTTAATGAATGAAGAAGATCTTAAATCTTCTGGTACAAAATCAAATCCTCGAACTTTTAAAAGAACCCTTTTAAGACCGCTTGCCGCTTTAGTTTGACCATCTGTAAATAGTTCTGAATATGACCTACCTATTTGCCATCTTTCTGGATGTTTAAGATTTGTCCAAAGTAATGGAATTATAAGATTAGAATTAGCCAAGGAGTTTTCTAATTGAGCACCACTGGTAGATTTTACTAGAGACAACAAAATCCTAATAACAGTTCTATGAAAGAAATAAGGGCTCTGGGTTAGTTTTACTATATGTGGATTATCTTCCTTTAATGTACTTTCTTCTAATTCAGTCCTAAAATTCTTAAAATCAATTGCAGCTTCAATTTTATTATAACCTAGCACACCTTGTATGCAAGATCTCAAAATTGTTTTAGCCTCATCTTCCGTCATTTCATTCTCAATATCTTCCTCAAGTTCTGCTTGATTGAAGTGAGTAACAGTTTCCATTGCCTGACGAAGTCTAAAAGCGGAAGTTCCACTAATTACTCCAAGCTCTTCGGCTAGACGAATAGCTTCAAATTCAGAAATAGCTTGTTGGATATTACTGTATTCATTTATATCAGGTCTATCTAACATCTCAGCGATGAAAGAAACCCCCATCTTGCTTAATTGATTTTTCAAAGATGTAATGGACTTTGTCCAAACATAAGTGGAAACCATTTCGTAGGATTCGCTATTAAATCCTAAAACAATTTGTTTTTGATCCTTGCTTTGAAGTTGTAAACCATAGGTTACCATTTCGTCTATTTTGCTAACCTTTTTCGGCAATACCGGTAAAGTCTCATTTTGCCACAAAACTATTTGATTATCACTCATTACCTTTAATTTCTATTTTACCATCTTGTGATTGTATGTAAGCTGCTTCTAATCCTTTTCCAATTAAATTGGATAATGCTAAAAATGTTCGACTTCTTGCACCACCTGAAGTATTTGTTTTTGCAATTTTAGCGGGATGTTTAATAAATACATTATAGGATGCGATTTCTCCATTTGTTGTAAAAACTGTAATTCCATCACTTTGAAGCATTCCAATTATTATTGAATAAAATCCGTTCAATTCAGAGTTTGACTGTAAATCATTACCTTTTAATAATTGTTTTATCATTTTTGGAACATCTATTCTTTTCTGGAGTTGAATACCGTCTTCTAATTTCTTTGGAACATTCGTTTTCCTACTATTTATAACGCACGCTAGTGTTCCGTGTCCTATTTTTAAAATTTCATTAAAAATCTTTTTATAGAAATTTTTGGTTGGTTCTTTAATATCCTCAGGAACGTCAGCCGTTATGTACTCGATGAATTTAATTTGATTGCCAACCGGAGAAACCTTGGATTCTTCTCTACCACCAAAGCTTATTAGCAGAGGATCACTCTGAATACCTTTAACTTCTATTAATTTATCAGAAATTTGGTGGATTAAAATTGCTTTAATATCATCTTCGTCTTTATTATCCTTATCGATGAGACTTTCCTCTATTGATACTGATAAAATTGAAGTTCCCGCACGAAAAACACCATAATCAAAACTAGTATCTTTCCTGTGAATGAATATTGACCAATCAGAATCTGTTAATGGCGCACATTTTTTTAAGGCCCTTAACATAGTTTCCTTTGTTTTCTCACCGGAACCAATAAAACATTCTTGGGAGGATGGTAAGGACTTCATCACATTATCCTTATCATCAAATATGTATATTTTAGGAAATAAATCCTTTCCTTCTTCTTTATAATTCACTAATTGATTAATGAGCTCAACCAAACCTTCTTGCGTAATCAAACATTCCATTTTTTCAGTCGCTAATAAAGTGACCGATTCACCTAATAAGGTGGGACGTAAAGAAATGGATTTACTTAAGTTACTCATTAAAGCTGCTTTAATCGTTAATGCTTCAAAATTTCGTCTAAATTATCAAAATTTTTTTAGGATTGAATTAGAATGAAAAAGTCAATGTAGAAATAGTAAAAATTCTTGTAGGCTTGCAGGTAACGGCTCCGGTTATCGCTAGTTGGCGGAGTAAGGGACGCGGATTTGTCGGCTTAGTATTGGTTTGTTAGTCAAGAAAATTATTTTCTTTCTAACGCTGCCGCTTATTGGCGATTAACCGTTGTTAGCTCCAGTATTTGTGTTCAGATTAATAATCTTGAATTAAAACCTCTGTCGGAATATGTAGTGTAGTATTTAGCTTTCTTACCATTTCTAAAGTCAGTTTTCTTTTCTTACTTAAAATTTCACTTACTCTACTTTTGAAACCAAAAACCTCTGCTAGATCTTTTTGTTTCATTCCCATTTGTTCCATTCTAAATTTTATAGCTTCTATCGGATCTGGCATTCCAATTGGAAAATGTTCATTTTCATAATTGTCGATTAGAATTGATAATATTTCTAGTTCGTCACCATCCTCAGTTCCTTTTTTTGCATCAAAAATCACCTCAAGTCTTTCAAGTGCATTTTGGTAATCTTGTTCGTTTCTTATTGGTGTAATTTTCATCTTAAATTGTATTTGCGTCTATTTTATCATATTCTGCGTGTGTTCCAATAAATCTTATCCAACAGATTTGATATTCGAAACTGAATTTTACAATCAATCTATAATTGTTTCCTTTAATGTTGAATACAATTCTATTTTCTTGTAAAATACTTGCGCTAGGATAATCTTTCTTTAGATCATTAATATTTTCCCAATTGGTTTTTTCTGTTTCTCGATACCAGGCTTTCAATTGTTGTTCACTATCAGCGTGTTTTGTCCAAAAATCACGTAAGGTTCGTTTTGCAATAATTCTCACATTAAATTATTTTAAAACAAAGATAAATAAAATTACCAAATCGGGAACTTTTTTCTTGATAAAATATTGGAGCTAACGGTCTCGGCTATCGACAGTTGCGGGAGTTGGGACGCGGATTTGTCGGCTTTTTTGTTTTATTTTCTGGTTTCTA
>NZ_JBNJLI010000026.1:0-3358 GCF_051195275.1 Christiangramia sp. 3-2217-3z
TCGCAAATAACGGGTATTGTGGAAAAAGTGTAATTTTAGAAACCAAGAAAGAAAATGATTAATCCGACAAGTCCGCGGCCCTACTCCCGCAACTTGCGATAACCGGAACCGTTGTACACAATTATTTTATGAAAATTCTGCTAATAATTTTTGGTTTCTTCTTCATACAGCAAACTTTTGCTCAAACAGAAGATTTGCCGATAATATTCATAGATAATTGTTCTGGAAAAGTTATCCAGCCGTATTATGAATTTGATTCAGATAAAGAAAACGATAACCTCAAAATTCTAACATACAATATAGAAAGAGGAGAATGGCTTGCACAAGAAACTATAACAATTGACTTAAACGAAATTGATACGATTAGAACTTCAAAAATTTTGTTTGCTACAGAAAATTATTTGCATAGTCAAAAGTGGTATTTCTTGAACTGTGATAGCATATGCAATGGTGAAGAAAAAGAGTATTATTCTAATGGAAAAATAAAGCTTATCGGTGAATTTATAAATGGCAAACCCGAGAGAATTTCTTTCTATAGAAATGATGGAACTATAGAAACAAAAGAGATTTATTTTCCCAATTCATTATTGACTTCTCGAATCGAATATTATGATCAAAGCGGAGAATTAGAAGAATACGAGGTTTATAAACAAAGAAAGAATAGAACCATTATAACAACATTTGATAAGAACGATAATCCAATAAAAAAAGAGGAACAAAAAAATTATATCGAGTAAAAATAACTGTGTACAACAGCGGTTCATCTCAAATTACCGGTATTGTAGAAAAAGTGTAATATTAAAAATCAAGAAAGAAAATAGTTAATCCGACAAGTCCGCGTCCTTACTCCCGCAACTTGCGATAACCGCAAACCGTTGGCACGCATGCATAAGATTATGAGTAAAAAAGAATATTTCAATCAATACGAATCATATATCGCGGATAAAGTTTTTCTTATTGATGAAACTTCTCAAGTAGAAAATGAGACTTATGAAAATATGCTATCATTTACTATTTCTAAAAAGTATTTGGCTAAACTCAAAGCTACCGATTTTATAAGTTTTCTGTCTCGCATAAAGGAGAATAGAAAGTCTCAGCTCAATGTTTCTAAAACTATCTCTGATTTATTTTACTATATATGGCATGATGAGATGGCCGGACAACTCCGAGTAAATTTTATCAATTCTAATCACTCCGAATTACCATTTGGAGCAGATTTAGAATTCACTTCGAACGAAGTTGATATTATCGATGAATTTCTAAACTCCGAATATCTAGATGAAATAACTTGGAATAAATTGTCTGATGATACTGGAGATCCTGAAAACAAGGAAAGCACTGAAATAAGTAATTTCAAATTAAAAGTTTATAAAGAAATTATTAGAAAAGATGCACGTCGTGCCAACATCGGTTAATCGCAAATTACGGGTATTGCCGAAAAAGTGTAATTTTAGAAACCAGGAAATAAATTAGTTAATCCGACAAGTCCGCGTCCCTATTCCCGCAACTTGCGATAACCGTAACCGTTATGCTTCATTAACTAAAGAGAGATTCGAATTCATAAATTCTGAGAATCATAAAGAGAAATAAAATTTGAAATTATATATTTGACAATAGAAAGGTTTAGCCTATTAACCAATGAATAATAAGATAGAAATTTTCGCTCCTAAATTCGAAGGTGATCGTTTTACAGAACATAGATTACCCTTAGAGTTATTGGAAGATCTTACAGCGTTACAAGAAATGACTATCGCTATGGCTAAACACTTGTATTTAGAAAAAAATCAGGATAGGCAAAGAATTCCAAAAAACTTTACCCAAGGAATATCATTCGAATTAGAAAGTTTAGAGCCAGGAAGTACTATTCCTAAAATAATGCTTGTATTTACAATGGCTGGAATGTTCCCACATCATAATGTTTCATTTTTTGAAGAAGCAAAAGAAAACATTATTAAAGCTGTTGAAGCTGCTGATAATGAAGGCGACATAAACAAATACGCTCCTGATTCTGTCCTCAATTACTTCAATAAATTTGGTAAAAAACTGCGTCAAAACGAATCTATAGAATTTAATCCTCATGGATCAAGTAAAGCTAGATTTACCAAGGAGACTAGAAGAAAACTGATTTTAGCGTCCTCTAAGTCTAATGAATATACAGAAGAAGTAAAGATTCGAGGAACAATTTTCGAAATGGATCAAGACAAATCTACTTTCCAAATTCAATTAGTAAATAATAAAAAAATTGAATCATCCTACAATGATAATAATGAGGAAACTGTAAAAAAAGCATTTAACGGCTATACAAGTGGACAAAAAGTTCTTATTGATGGTATAGGAAAATTTAGTAAAAATTCTAAATTGATAAGAATCGAATCTATAGAAGAAATCAATTTAATAGAAAGTACTGATACCGGTTATAGGCTTGAAGAATTATCCCTATTAAAAGATGGATGGCTCGAAGGAGAAGGTTTGTCACTGGATAAGAATGGAATTGAATGGTTAAGTGATAAATTAGATAGTAATTTCAATATTGAAGAAATTGAAACCTATATTTTTCCAACGTTGGATGGTAATACTCAGTTCGAATGGTCATCAGACAATTGGGAAGTATCATTAAAAGTTGACCTTAAAGAAAGAAAAGGAACACTTCACAAATTAAATCTTAGAGATGATTCAGATTTTGAAAAATCATTAGATTTAAATTTAGAAGATTCATGGGTTCAATTAAATAAAGAACTACAACAAACCTTTGGAATATAATGCAAGAGGATTCATTGTTACATAGACAGGTTCATCCCTCTTTTGTTCAAGGCGATAAAATATCCTCACAGGTTTTTACTTCTCAAGTTTTTAAACCTACTCCAAAAGATGATAACTTGCTTTCAGTTTACAACGGCGAAATATTTGAAGCAGAAGAGTCTTACGAACATTATACAGAAGATGGTAAAAAATCTGTAGGAACTGTTTCTGTTTCGAGAAAGGAATGTGATTCAAATGATTTACCAGTGAACCTTGACAATGATCCATTTGAAGGTCATTGTTCAATAGATTATTCTGGACTTTCAAACAAAGATATCTCCAAAAAAGCAAAAAAATTAAAGGCACTAGCTACTGAAAGAGGTTGGCAATATCAAGCTAGTAATTAGTTAAGTAAACGAAGCATAACATCGGTTCATCGCAAATAACGGGTATTCTAGAAAAAGTGTAGTTTTAGAAACCAAGAAAAAAAATGATTAAGCCGACAAGTCCACGTCCCTACTCCCGCAACTTGCGATAACCGTAACCGTTAGCCCTAATATGAGAACAAGATTTATTTTTATAATATTCATTTTTACAACTATAAAAAGCTTTGCTTGTA
>NZ_JBNJLI010000027.1:0-3000 GCF_051195275.1 Christiangramia sp. 3-2217-3z
CTGCTTAAAATTTATTGAAAATGGTTTGTTTTTGATCTTGGAATACGGTTATCGCCAGTTGGCGGAGTAAGGGACGCTGATTTGTCGGCTTAGAATTGGTTTGTTGGTCAAGATAATTATTTTCTTTCTAAGGTTACCGCTTATTGGCGATGAACCGATGTTGGGTGCTTTTAAATTAGACGTCTCGTTGTTCATTCTAAATCCAACAATCAATATTTTTTTTAGCTATATCTATACTTTAAATTTTTAATGGTTATTGAAACTCTTATTCTAATTGGTCATAGTTCTTATTTTCAAAAATTTATGTGATTTTATACATTTCAATTATATGCCATAGTAGAAATAAAATTATTCCACTATAGAAAAGTCGGTAATGCCATTTTGAGTAATTCTGACCTCTTTCTGCGTTTATCTTTGTAGCTTTTGTTAATCCTATGATGGCATTTTTTATTTTTTCAGGATCATTTCCTAATTCTGGATGATGTCCCGCTATTATATCGTAATAAGAGCTTTCCGCAAATAAATTACTTAGAATATATTTTAAAAACTGTATTCCACAAAAGACACTAAATCCCCAACATCCAATTGCGATTGCCAAAGGTATTTGTGTATAAGATAAAGGAACGTTATTAGTATTGTAAATTGAGAATCCAATCGAGGTAACTGTTAATGCAATTATGTAGTAAGTAAGTTTTTCTTGTCTTTGTCTAAATAAATTCTCTACTTCCTTTTTCTCATTAAAATTTTTATCCATCTATTTAAAATTATTGATCTAAATTCTCAAAATTTAATTGCACCCAACGGTTACGGTTATCGCAAGTTACGGGAGTAGGCACGCGGACTTGTCGGCTTAGTTGTTTTCTTTCTTAGTTTCTAAAATTACACTTTTTCGACCAAACCCGTTATTTGCGATGAACCGATGTTGTGCTGCGTTTTATTCTGGATCTTGAAACTTATCAAATTCTCTGACTTTCTCAATTGGGCAGTGATTTACAATCAAATTAAATTTATCAATGTTATCGAAAGAAGTTATATAATATTTTTTCTCAGCATGTGGACTCTTAAAATTTAAAGTATATAGATTGTTGATATTGGTTTTTTCAATTATCAAATAAATTTCAGGAGAAAAAGTAGATTTTAGTATCCATTTATTATTAATGAGGTTTACTTTCTCAATTTTAAAAATAGTTTTTTCAAGTTCTTCAAAAATTAAAGCATTTCCTTTTATCTCCATTCGAAAATCGTTTCCATTACAAGGATCGTAATTATAAAATTCACCTTGATATTTTCTGATGGTGATCCATTTCCTCTCTATTTCAGGATAACTTTTCTGTGCTTCGAAATTTTTAATTTGTTCTTGAATCTCTTCGTTACTGGTTGGCGACCAATGTTTGATGCTTCTTTTGAAAATAGAGTTTTTAGAAACATCAATAAATAGTTGTTGCTTTTTTAAATCTAGTTGGGCGGGATCGATGCTCTCAATTATCGTATCTTGATTTAGTGGTATAAACCATGTTATTTCCCCAATTTCCATTTTTTCCGCCTTCTGATTTTTGTTTTGGCTTTTGCAACTACAGATGGCAAATATGAATATTATAAATGTAAGTTTCTTCATGTTTAAAATGCTGCACAACGGTCTCGGTTATCGCCAGTTGGCGGAGTAGGGGACGCGGGTTTGTCGGCTTAGTATTGGTTTGTTGGTCAAGTTAATTATTTTCTTTCTAACGCTGCCGCTTATTGGCGATGAACCGTTGTTGTGCACTGTGCGTTTTGCTCAACAATAAAAATTTTATTCTACTTATTTTAAAATCCAATTATCAGTATTTCTCATAAAATCCATATTAGAATAAACAAAATTTAAAAGTCTTTTATATGAATTATCAAAGTTATCTCTGACATTCATTTTTTCTAACTTTAATGGGTTATCTAAGTAGCCATCCAATTCATAAATGTCAAACCATCCTGATTTTGCCGTAGCGTATTCTAAATCAATTTCTCTATATAAAGGATTACAGTAAATTTTAATTTTTAATTCTTCCATTACAATTGTAAAGAAAAAAAATGCTCCATTATTTTTAAAATATACTTCATTCTTAGATTCCCATTCTTTTTCAGAGAAGAATTTTATAGTTTCTTCTAAATATAAATTTCTTTCTTTTACAAAATTCTCCATATTAGTTTTCTTCCACTAATTTATAAGTTTATCAAATTCATGAAAGTGGCTTACCTCTAAAATTCACAAATTTTTTCTTTTACGATTTTAATAGCATTGTGCACAACGGTCTTGTATAACGCAAGTGGCGTGGAATAGGGACGCGAACTTGTCGGTTTTGTTGTTTTTTTAATTGGTCTCTAAAATAACACTTTTCATCAAACTGCCCGCTATTTGCTGTTATACGATGTTGTATTTCGTGGCGATCCTGTGAATATGTTATTATGCTATCAATCTTTTTAAATTATTTGTTCTTTACTGAATTTTGATACGGTTTCAGGTTTGAGTAAGAATTAATTTTAATTTGTTGATTCTTAATTATTTTGTCATTTTTCATCTCGGCATAAGAAGTTAGAATTTAAAATTAAAGGCATTCAAATTATCCATTTTTTATGCTTGAGTCAAAATCAGAATAATAACTGAAAATGCATGATTATTCTTTTTTGCGAAAGAGTGAAAATTTATCTTTATTATTTCATTTTTCAATTCAGATTTTCAAAATTTTAGTTAGAATCCACGCACTGATTTTAAACACGCTCAATTTTGACACTTTTCATCTTTTTTATATTTATCTTTTAAAATTCAGTTTTGAATTATTGCTTCTTTATTTAAAATCTTCAAAAAGTCAGCGCAACAGTTGCGAAAGAGTGATTTTTTAATTCAGATTTGCGTTTTATTTTTTTGCGCATTTTTATTCTGAGCCATGAATTACAACGGTTTCGAATAATCGTCAGTTGTGGTTGAAGGTATTCGGATTAGTCCGCTTAGGTTTTTGTTTCCTGGTTTCT
>NZ_JBNJLI010000028.1:0-2704 GCF_051195275.1 Christiangramia sp. 3-2217-3z
CAAATATGCTGCTTAAAATTTATTGAAAATGGTTTGTTTTTGATCTTGGAATACGGTTATCGCCAGTTGGCGGAGTAGGGGACGCGGATTTGTCGGCTTATTATTGGTTCGTTGGTTAAGTTAATTATTTTCCTTCTAACGGTGCCGCTTATTGGCAATGAACCGTTGTTGTAACGCGTTAATTTACTTTTACATAAGTTTCATCATAATCTTCTTGATTATCATTTAAATCACCATCGTCGGTAAGAAATAGTACGAATGCTCCTAGGGAAGTTTGATAATCATTGATCGTATCATTATTTGGCCAATGTTGAGAGCCGTAATGTCTAAAAAAGACAGCGCTATCATTGGTAACAGTATATTTTCCTTTTTCTATTATAGTATCAAGTTCATCAGTAACTGTGATTCTTTTCCAAGTTTCATCTTCAAATAGAAAGAGTTCTTTACTATATATTTTATTATTTAAGTTCCAGACACCTGATAATTCTAGTTGTTTAGATGAATCTATCTTTTCAGAAGTCGGAGTACTAATTTTTCTTTCTATAGTTTTATCTTCTATGCAACCTGAAACAATTATTGTCCAGGTGAATAATACAATTTTGATCAGTCGGTTTGAAAATTTTATGTTCAAATCTCAAAAAATTTATGCGTTACAACGGCTGCGGTTATCGCAAGTTGCGGGAGTAAGGACGCGGATTTGTCGGCTTAGTTGTTTTCTTTCCTGGTTTCTAAAATTACACTTTTTCCACAATGCCCGTTATTTGCGATGAACCGATGTTGGCATTTCGTATTTTATACCTTTCGCTCATAATGTGTTTGTACAATTTGATTTAAATAAGTTTTAGAACCATTTAATTTAAATTTTAATTCTTTAGTTAATTCCGTAAATAAGGAATGTCCTCCACCTAATAATATTGGAATAGTTGTTAATATTATTTCGTCAATTAAGTCTTGTTTTAAAAAATTTCTGATTGTAGTTCCACCATCAATGTAAAGTCGGTAGAATCCTTTTTTGTGAATTTGTTCTAAAACTTCATTTAAAGTTCCTTTTATTAAAAATACTTTTCCCTTATAAGTTTCGGGTAGTTCATTTAGTTTTTCACTTAATACAAAAACAGGTTTGTCATACGGCCAATCAATATCGAATCCGATTACGGTTTCAAATGTCTTTCGCCCCATTATTATAGCATCAATTCGTTTTTTAAAATCCAAATATCCCATATCATCATTATCAGGATTTGGTATATAATTTAACCATTCTATTTCACCATTTTTATCAGCGATATATCCATCTAAACTTGTGGCAATAAATACGCTATTTTTTTTGTTCATTGTTCTTTCTCCAATTAAAATATGAATGCCAACGGTCTCGGTTATCGCCAGTTGGCGGAGTAGGGGACGCGGATTAGTCGGCTTAGTATTAGTTCGTTGGTCAAGTTAATTATTTTCTTTTCAAAGCTGCCGCTTATTGGCGATTAACCGTTGTTGTAGCCAGTGTTTGCACTATAATTACAATTGGTAATCTAACTCCAGTTTTCCATCTGTAGCTTTATACGGATCTAATTTTATAAACTTTTTTGATTCGCCATAATAGTCCATGCGTATTTCTTTTTCAAAATCACCAATGAAGTAATAATCGAATTTTTCATCCTCATTATTATCCGAACTGATATTCAGTCTAATGGAGTCATTTGAGTGTCCTTTTATTTTTGTGTAAAAAACTGAATAGTTTTTATCAGCCATCGGAACTAGGCTATCGATAAATACTTTGTTGAAATTATCAATTTTCGCGGTCTTTTTATCAGTGCTGCTATTACAGGATGATAAGAGGGTAATTAGGGTGAGTAATATAAGATTCTTATTATTCATGTAGTTATTGTATTAATCGCAATCACACTGCAAATATTGGCTACAACGATCTCGGCTATCGCAAGTTGCGGGAGTTGGGACACGGAGTTGTCGGATTAGTTTTTTAATAATTGGTCTCTATAATAGCAATTCTTGGCAAACTGCCCGTTATTTGCGATGAGCCGTTGTTGGCAGCTGGCGTTTTATTTCGATTTTCTTATTAGGTTGTCGTTTTCGTCTCGGATTGGTTTAAAGGTGTATACGCATGCACAACCAATTTTTCTTGTACAATTCTCATATGGAATTACATCACTTTTAATAACTTCTCTTATTGGAAACTCTTTATTATAAATTTCTTTACAAGCTTCACAATCTTTAGTAGTTGCAACGATAACATTTAATTCTAAATTCGAAGAATCAAACTGTAATTCTAACTTGTTTCTATTCAAACATTTCTGAATTTCATTTGCTGCTTTTCCTTCTAATTTTCTTCGTAGATAAAGCATTTCGGAATAAATTTCAATGTTTCTTTTGTAGAATCTCTCCAAATCTTTTGATTGAGTAGCATTTTCATGTAAAAGTGTGTTGAATATATGCCATAGGAAATCATTAATGTTAGTGCTGAACTCAACTTTCCATTCTTCGTAGTAGCTTCGGATATTTTGTTCCTCCATACCAAAATTTTCAAAAAATGGCATATAAGTTTTAATCAGCCATTCTATTGATTTTTCTTTTTTGGTTCTAGGCATTAGTACTTTTTTGGATTATTCTTAGCTTGCTGCCAACGGCTCCGGTTATCGCAAGTTGCGGGAGTAGGGATGCGGACTTGTCGGATTAGTTATTTTAATAATTGGTC
>NZ_JBNJLI010000029.1:0-2401 GCF_051195275.1 Christiangramia sp. 3-2217-3z
ATGCAAATATGCTGCTTAAAATTTATTGAAAATGGTTTGTTTTTGATCTTGGAATACGGTTATCGCCAGTTGGCGGAATAAGGGACGCGGATTTGTCGGCTTAGTGTTAGTTTGTTGGTCAAGTTAATTATTTTCTTTCTAATGCTGCCGCTTATTGGCGATGAACCGTTGTTGCCCACAGTATTTTTTAGAAAGTAAAATCTTCGACTTCTTCATATTCCACTTCTGGAAATTTGAATTCTTTTTCGCCAGGATAAAACCGTTGCATAAATTCATAATATTCTTTTACTGCCCGACCTTTATCACTTAATCCGTCGGTATAAAATGTCAGTGTATCGTTAGGTGATATAATCTTATAAATGTATTGTCTAATTGTTGTATCTCTTGTTCGCTCAATTCTATTTGTAAAGTGTTTTTCAAATGAATGATCAGTGTTATAGATTACTTTTCTTGGTAGTTCTTTTGTCCGCATCTCATACTTCATTTCAAATGTCGTATCCTCTTTAATTGTCGTCTGAAGTCTGATTTCGTTGTTCTTTTTGGTAATAGTTAATTCATCGCGTCTAATCCACCATTCCATATTTAATTCCGCGAAGATCTTGACTGTGTCTTTCTCTGTTATTCGATCTGTAAAATCAGATAAATTCTCAGTCAGTTTTAGATCCGATTTGTAGGGTTCAGGTTTTTTGTCTGTTTTACAACTTGTGTACAGAAAACCAATTATAGTAAAAAGAAGGAATTTCAATTTTATCACGATTTCAAATATTGTGGGCAACGGTTTGCGGTTATCGCAAGTTACGGGAGTAGGGAAGCGAACTTGTCAGATTAACCATTTTCTTTCTTGGTTACTAAAATTACGCTTTTTCCGCAAAACCCGGAATTTGAGATGAACCGCTGTTATGCAGCGGTTAAATTTTGATTTTATCAGGGTTTTGTCTGTTGGAAAATAATGATAGTATTTCTATCGAATCGTTATTTTGGCGATAGTACAAATTATTAAATTTTGCCACTACAGCTTTTCTAACATTTTTCTTCTTTTTGGAAACCTGAAAAAGCTCTGGATTTTTTGAAATCAATTCTATAGTATGATCTAATTCTTGAGAAAAATTTTTCAATTCTCTTTCAGTCCAATTTTCTTCTAAATATTCAATCGTATTTTCTAATTCGGAAAGAGCGTGGTCAGTCCATAAAATTTTATAACCATTTTTCATATATTTTCTTCGCTTCGGAATGAGATCTTAATTTTCCGGAATCAGCATCCTGGATTCCTTTTTCGATGGATTTTTTTTCTTCGTTAGAGATTTCTTTCCACCAGTCCGTTTTCTCACTTTCTCGCAATTTCATTACTTTTTCAATAATGGATTCGTCATTCAAAGTGGACAACCATTGAATTAATTCGATCTTCTTATTTTGAATATTTATATCCATAACTCAAATTTACAATTTTGAGATTAATTTCTTTTGTTCTTTACACGAACTTTTTAACTGCTGCATAACGGTTACGGTTATCGCAAGTTGCGGGAGTAGGAACGCGGACTTGTCGGATTAGTTCTTTTCTTTCCTGGTTTCTAAAATTACACTTTTTCTGCAATACCCGTTATTTGCGATGAACCGATGTTGTGCTGCGTTTTATTCTGGATCTTGAAATTTATCAAATTCTCTGACTTTCTCATTTGGACAGTGATTTACAATCAAATTAAATTTATCAATGTTATCGAAAGAAGTTATATAGTATTTTTTCTCAGCATGTGGACTCTTGAAATTTAAAGTATATAGATTGTTGATATTGGTTTTTTCAATTATCAAATCAATTCCAGGAGAAAAAGTAGATTTTAGGATCCATTCATTTTTACTAAAGTTTACTTTCTCAATTTTAAAAATAGTTTTTTCGAGTTCTTCAAATATTAACGCATTTCCTTTTACCTCCATTCGAAAATCGTTTCCATCACAAGGATCGTAATTGTAAAATTCACCTTGATATTTTCGAATGGTTATCCATTTCTTCTCTATTTCAGGATAACTTTTCTGTGTTTCGAAATGTTTAATTTGTTCTTGAATCTCTTCATTACTGGTTGTCGACCAATTTTTAATGCTTCTTTTGAAAATAGAGTTTTTAGAAACATCAATAAATAGTTGTTGCTTTTTTAAATCTAATTGGGCAGGATCGATTCTTTCAATAATCGTATCTTGATTTAGTGGTATAAACCATGTTATTTCCCCAATTTCCATTTGTTCTGCAAACTGATTTTTGTTTTGACTTTCGCAACTCCAAATGGCAAATATGAATATTATAAATATAAGTTTTTTCATGCTTAAAATGCTGCACAACGGTCTCCTTTACTTTGTTTTCATATTTTAAGAGAGAACTAAGGGGAGAACTATAACGGTCTCTAGTTAGGCA
>NZ_JBNJLI010000030.1:0-1908 GCF_051195275.1 Christiangramia sp. 3-2217-3z
ACTTGTCCAACAACAAAATACTAAGCCGACAAATCCGCATCCCCTACTCCGCCAACTGGCGATAACCGAGACCGTTGTGGCTAATACTTATTGAAAATCAGAATATAGAACATGTTTAAATTTTCTCCTATAAATACTTATGCGCTTCGCAACCTTCAAAAAAACCAAATTTACTTCAATAATCCATTAAAATTTAATGATCCTTTCGATACATTTCATCCTGCCAAAATCACAGAAATTACGAATGAAAAATTCGTAGATCTATACTGCCGGACAACCAAGCGAAATTTTGATAAAAGAAAGTTGCTAGGAATTTTAGAAAACAATGTTTCTAAAAAAGACTTTTACGACTTCTGCGATAAACATTTAGATTATTTATTTGACTTTAAAAATCCTAACAATAATCAAGTTCTAAGAAGTAAAGATGACTTCTTAGAACACATAAAAAGCCAAGAAGGATCAAAGCAAGAGTTTATAGAAAATATTGGAAGCTTTTTTTTACAAATCAAATTACATTTACAGAAAACCATTCAGGAAACTCTTGACAAAGTTCGTCAAGAATCTTTTTCTAAAATAGGAGTTACTTGTTTTTCAAAAAATAATTCCAATTTATTGATGTGGTCACATTATGCCGACAGTCATCAAGGTTTTTGCTTAGAATTCGACTCCAAGATAGAGCCATTTTCAAAACATTTTGAGGTGATTTATAGATCGGAAATTCCTAACGTGATTTCTGACTTACTATTTGATGAAGAAAATGATACGGAGTCAATTAGAAAACTTCTTTCATACAAATCATTAGATTGGAAACATGAAGAAGAGATTCGAATATTTCATCAAGAATCTAATAAAAGTTACTTCTATTCTCCTCAAGCACTTAAAGCAATATATTTTGGAATTAGAACAAATCCCAGTGACATCGAAATTGTATGTTCTATTGTGAAAGCACAAAATCCAGACGTGAATTTTTACATAATGGAGAAGCAATCTGATACATTTAGCATCAAACCTAAGCTGGTTGTTTATAATACTGTAATGGAGATTCAATCAACCCTAATATTTATAATTTCCAAACTTTTCAAAAATCAAAATTTCACGGTTAAACAACTTCATGACAAAACATCAGATAAATTCAGCGAAATACAATTAGAGGCTCATTTAAATGATTTGACTCGCAAAAAAGTTTTAATAAGAAATAACGGAACATTTAAACTTACTAACTAAAGTACTAGCCACAACATCGGTTAATCGCAAATAACGGGTATTGCGGAAAAAGTGTAATTTTAGAAACCAGGAAAGAAAAATGTTAATCC
Source organism: Christiangramia sp. 3-2217-3z (assembly GCF_051195275.1). Classification (NCBI taxonomy): domain Bacteria; kingdom Pseudomonadati; phylum Bacteroidota; class Flavobacteriia; order Flavobacteriales; family Flavobacteriaceae; genus Christiangramia; species Christiangramia sp. 3-2217-3z. Next base: position 1,314 of record NZ_JBNJLI010000030.1, read on the forward strand.
GACAAGTCCGCGTCCCTACTCCCGCAACTTGCGATAACCGTAACCGTTATATGCAATTGCTCCGCACAGTTTTAGCTACATAAAACATTAATTTTCTAAACGGACAAATCCGTATTCTAAGGTTTAAATTGAAAGATTCGAGGAAAGAATCTTTTGTAAATAGATAATTTACAAAATCTAGATCCGAAATGGAATTCTGCAATTTTAATAAAAAATAAAGTTTCCCCTAAAGAAGCTTCTGGTAGCTACTCAAACACAAATTTAGCGACTAAGAACTTCCTCAAAAACATGAATAGTACCAAGAAACGGACACTTACTCAGACGCAAGAATTGTAACAAATTGAGAAGGCTTTTCCATCTAAACTAAAATTTTCCAGACAGCGGCAAATCTCCCGTTCTTACTCGGACGTGTCGCAACAGCATATAACAACGAATATTCGCAATTGTGGCCATTTCAAATAAAATAGTATTTTTAGAAACCAGGAAACAAAAAGCTAAGCCGACAAATCCGAATACCGTCAACCACAACTGACGATTATTCGAAACCGTTACATGCAAGTGCTCCGAAACGATTTTAGCTACTAAAAACAATAAA
>NZ_JBNJLI010000031.1:0-1731 GCF_051195275.1 Christiangramia sp. 3-2217-3z
TTTCAATAGAACCAGGATTTCGAAAGTTATCGATAAACAAAAGATTCTTAGTTCAAAATTATCAATTGAAGGCTTTAAAATTCGAATTTTTCAGATTGGATTCTAATAGTTTTTAGTAGCTAAAATCGTTGCGGAGCACTTGTGTATAACGGTTACGGTTATCGCAAGTTGCGGGAGTAGGGAAGCGGACTTGTCGGATTAACCATTATCTTTCTTGGTTTCTAAAATTACACTTTTTCGGAATAACCCGTTATTTGCGATGAACCGATGTTGTGTGCTGTTTATTAACTAAAACTCTCAATATTATTTCGAATATATTGAAAACGAATTTTTCTAAACTCTTCTTCAATTTTTAAATAATCCTGGTCAAATTCATGAAAACTATAGTTCCGCCCTTTTATTATATAATACTCTTTATTTATTGAGTTTTCAATCGATTTCCATTTTGAAATATCTCCCGACCAATACTCAAAATCGCCTTCTTCCAACTCTATAAAATTTCCAATTGATTTTTCTAAGATTGAAATAATAGGCTCAAATTTTAAATTTTCTAGTAAATGTAAAGTTGGTATAATATGCTCACCGGCAGAATTGATATAATAACTAAGAACGCCGTTTATTGCTATTTCTGAATCTAGAATGTATGTATAGAAAACTAATTTTTCTGGATCGGATAATTTTTGCAAGACTTCATTATCTGATGGTTTTCTGTTATCTCTTTTAATCCTTTTAATTTTATCTTCAATTAGAAAAAATATTTTTTCTTCTAAATCTTCATCATTCTCTAATACTAATTTTTTTAGATCAGGTTGATCTTTTGATTTTCCTAATCGTTCTTTTGCCCAATTTGCAATTATCTCATTATCGCTCTGAACTTGTTTTAAAAGTTCTTGTCGGAGATATTCTTTTTTTATTTCCTTTTTTCTCTTTTTATCCATCGGAGAAATTTTTTCTTATAAATAGCACACAACGGTTACGGTTATCGCCAGTTGGCGGAGTATGGGATGCGGATTTGTCGGCTTATTCTTGGTTTGTTGGTCAAGTTAATTATTTTCTTTCTAACGCTACCGCTTATTGGCGATTAACCGTTGTTACCCACTGTGGCTTAAACTAATCTTTAATTTTACTTTTTTGACCGGTTAAAAATCGAGTATAGAATAACGTTACTAACGAAAACCCAAATATTGAAATAAAACTTATGTTTTTATTAAACATCATTAATATGACAGAAGCGATAACGCAAACAAAACCTATGATGTAGAGTAACTTCAAAAATATTGGTTCGGTCCTAATAAAGTTGTTGTTATTAGTTTTCATTCAATGCACCTTTATTTTAAATATTCAGTTTGCTATGATATAAAATCATTTTCTATTTTCTGTTTATCAACAATATAATTGTAATCACGATTTATATACTATCAATATAATTTAATCAATAGTTTTTTTCTGACTTGAAAATATTGCAAGGCGGATTATAAAAATTATCAGAATGAGATTAAAGGTTATAGTTAGGTAACCATTAATTTCTCCTTCTTTTATGAACAAAAAAGCATTAAAGATAAATATCAAGAGTGCGAGAGCGTACATTAGCTTTAAAGCTTTAGGTTCTCTTTTCAAAAAGTCTATATTTTTCACCATTTCATTTTCATATTTAGCTGGATTCAAGGTTGTAGCGCAACAAAGCGTATTAAAAAGTTAGGTATTCAAATATAATTTTTTTCGTTCGAGATC
>NZ_JBNJLI010000032.1:0-1481 GCF_051195275.1 Christiangramia sp. 3-2217-3z
TCGAATTTTTCAGATTGGATTCTAATAGTTTTTAGTAGCTAAAATCGTTGCGGAGCACTTGTGTATAACGGTCTCGGTTATCGCCAGTTGGCGGAGTAGGGGACGCGAATTTGTCGGCTTAGTATTGGTTTGTTGATCAAGTTAATTATTTTCTTACTAACGCTGCCGTCTATTGGCGATGAACCGTTGTTGGCAAACGTTTTTATTTGAAAAATTTCTCAGCATTTTCCCAAATATGATATTTGCTATGTTCTCCTAAAAAGTAATAAAATTTTCCATCTGGTTTAATAAGAATGTAGTTTCCATATCTAACTTCGTAAGGGAAAAATAGTTTTTTAAGCAAATTATCTTCATCCTCTTCCCAATTTATGCTTTTCTGATGATGGTATTCAAGATTATCACATTCAGCTGAATGTATCCAGAATTGGATTATATTACCAATTTTGTGAAGTTTTTTTAGGTAATCTCTATTTAAAACGTTCCATCCAGATCTTGATTTTTTGTTTTCGTCCTTTTTGGGATATGCAGTTAAATAGTTTATAACAATATTCTGAGTTGAGTCAATTGGTTTATCAGTCAGTTCACTTAAATATGATTTCAGATATTCAAAAGTGTTTTTATCGAGTTGCCCGAATTTTTGTCGAGTTATTAAAAGTCCAATTTGAGTAGTATCATTCTCAAAATACAAGTCTAAATTTTTGCCGTAATCTTTGGTTCTAATAAACTTTTGTTTGCTTATTTTTTCACCATTTTCGTTATAGAAAACTATAGATTTTTCTTGACAAAAATTTAAAGAAGTAAATAGCATAAATAAAATTGTCAATCTCATAGTTCGAAGCTTGATTAAAATGTTTGCCAACGGCTCCGGTTATCGCAAGTTGCGGGAATATGGACGCGACTTTGTCGGATTAGTTATTTTTATAATTGGTCTCTAAAATAACAATTTTCAGCTAACTACCCGTTATTTGCGATTAACCGTTGTTATGCACTGGTGCGACACAGCCGAGTGAGAACCTCAGATATGCCGCCGTCTGGAATACACATTCTATTAAAAAATAATATTTTTCATTTATTACAATTATTGCGACCGAGTGCGTGTCCGTTTCTTTGTTCCAAGCTTTCTTTTAATCTTTTTAATTTTTTAGTAGCTAAAATGATTTTGAGCACCTATCAAAAGCTTCTTTAGTGTAAACATTCAATTGGACTTTTTATGCTCTTTAGTTATTTAATTTCTTCTAAACGACTTTTCTTGAATTTTGAAGAGAACCTGGATTTTGTCAATTATCGATTTTCTAAAAGTTCTTTTGTTTCTAATTTTCTTGAGAAGGCTATAATATTTGAAGTTGTTAGCTTAGGTTTCTTAAGGTTTTTAGTAGCTAAAATCGTTACGGAGCACTTGTGCATAACGGTTTCGAATAATCGTCAGTTGTGGTTGAAGGTATTCGGATTAGTCCGCTTAGGTTTTTGTTTCCTGGTTTCTA
>NZ_JBNJLI010000033.1:0-1467 GCF_051195275.1 Christiangramia sp. 3-2217-3z
TAGAAACCAGAAAATAAAACAAAAAAGCCGACAAATCCGCGTCCCAACTCCCGCAACTGTCGATAGCCGAGACCGTTGTAGCCAATATTTGCAGTGTGATTGCGATTAATACAATAACTACATGAATATTAAGAATCTTATATTACTAACTCTAATTACCTTCTTATCATCCTGTGATAGCAGCACTGATAAAAAGACCGCGAAAATTGATAATTTTGACAAAGTATTTATCGATAGTCTGGTTCCCATAGCTGGTAAAAACTATTCAGTTTTTTACACAAAAATAAAAGGACATTCAAATGACTCCATTAGACTTAATATCAGTTCGGATAATAATGAAGATGAAAAATTCGATTATTACTTCATTGGTGACTTTGAGGAAGAAATACGCATTGACTATTATGGCGAATCAAAAAAATATATAATGTTAGATCCGTATAAAGCTACAGATGGAAAACTGGAGCTAGATTACCAATTGTAATTATCGTGCAAACACTGGCAACAACAACGGTTAATCGCCAATAAGCGGTAGCGTTAGAAAGAAAATAATTATCTTGACCAACAAACCAATACTAAGCCGACAAATCCGCGTCCCTTACTCCGCCAACTGGCGATAACCGAGACCGTTATATGCTATTGCTCCGCACAATTTTAGCTACTAAAAACAATAATTCTTCTAATCCGACAACTAAGCGATTGTAAGCCTTAAACTGAAAAATCCGAAGTAAGAACTTTTAGTAAATCGATAACTTACATGATTCAGATCCGAAATGAGATTTTACAGTTATCGTTAATAAAAAAATCATGCAAAAGAATACTGACTTTCAATTGCATATTTACGCTAAAGAAGTTTCAGTTTAAAAGGGAGAAATATAATGCGCGGAAAACAGGAGTTTCTCATGGATCGCTAAAACTACGACGGACGCTCACTTTTGCGCAATGATTTCAGTTAAGAAAATGATTAGAGCTTCAAATTTTTAATATTCCCGACAGCGGCAAATATCACGTTCTTACTCGGACGTATCGCAACAGCATATAACAACGAATATTCGCAATTGTGGCCATTTGAATTAAAATAATATTTTTAGAATCCAATTAAACAAAAACCTAAGCCGACAAATCCGAGTACATACAACCACAACTGACGATTATTCGAAACCGTTAGCTACAAGCGGATTTAATGAAAATCGTATAAATAATTAAAAAATAATACGTGTAAACAAAATTCTTCGTTATATTTGTATATATAACTTTTAATTGAAAAGTGATGAATACTAAACTCACCTTAACGATAGAACAAGAAATCATTAAAAGGGCAAAAGATTACGCTAAAGAAAAAAATCGTAGCCTTTCAGACATCATTGAAAACTATTTAAAAATTCTTACAAAGGAAGAACAAAAACAAAAGGATAAAAAACTTAATCCTGTAGTGAAATCTTTAAAAGGATCTTTCAAAATGCCTAAAAA
>NZ_JBNJLI010000034.1:0-1414 GCF_051195275.1 Christiangramia sp. 3-2217-3z
CCGAGACCGTTATATGCCATTCGCCAGTCCTGGGCGAGCTCTCAGCATCAAGCAAACAGGTAGAAGCTAAGGACCAAAAAAATCGTGGAACCGCTGTGTTTGTAGCGAGTTTGCTTGCGGCTAGCGGAGAAAAGCTAGCTTTTAGAAGCGATAGCTGCAAACTCGCTGTAAAGGAACAAGAAAAAAAGCAATAAGTAAAGTAGGGTTTCCACTCATTTTTTGTTTTCCTGCTGTTTGCTCCCCGTTCCAGAACGTCGCCTATCCTAAGGATAAACGCTATTCTAAACGGTTGAAGCGGGATGGCCCGAGGGTCAGATCTGTCGAACGCCGTTCGCAGCATTTTTCGCAAAATGCCGCTACACTGCACATAACAACGAATAAGAACAATAGGGGAAATAAATTAAACTGTATATTGATATCATCAACAAACAGAAAGCTAATCTGACAGATCCGTATATAGAATCCCCTACTGTTCCTATTCGATAACGTTGTGCAGCATTGCTTTGAAAATCGAGAAAAAAAAGAAAAATGAATCTGACTGAACACTATAAAGAACTTTATGAAAGTTCAATCAGATTGATCGAAAATGGAGATTACAAAACTGATTTATTGATTGATTCTCCAGCTGATAGAAGGTTTGGAATAACATTATTGATAAGGCCTCCCGAAAACGTCAAAAACAAAATCCAGTTATTCTTAGATGATCTAAAAGAAGTTGATCCTTCACAATATTATTATCCAAATTCAGATATTCATATTACAGTAATGTCAATTATTTCCTGTTATGAAGGTTTTCATTTAGATCAAATTTCAATTGTTAATTACATTGATTTGATTCAAGAAAGTCTAAATGAAATTGCCAGATTTAAAATAAAATTCAAAGGAATTACAGCTTCCGATTCAGGAATAATGATTCAAGGTTTTCCAGAAAATGACATTTTAAACAGGCTAAGAAATAACCTTAGAACAAAATTTAGAAATTCCGACCTGGAACAATCTATAGACAAAAGATATTCAATACAAACAGCACATTCGACAGTTGTTAGATTCAGAAGAAAACTTAAAAATAAAAATGAGTTCTTAGAAGTTCTTGAAATCCATAAAAATTCTGATTTCGGAAGTTTTGAAGTAAAAGAATTAGAATTGGTTTTTAATGATTGGTATCAAAGAAAAAGGAATTCAAAGTTGCTAGAAAAATTTAGAGTATAGCAACGCAGCACAACAACGTGTAACGCAAATGGCGGGTTTCATAGAAAAGAACTAAATTAGTTTCTATAATAAATAATACCATTAGCCGACAAATCCGCGTCCCCTACTCCGCACCACTTGTCGTTACACGAGACCGTTATATGCCATTCGCCAGTCCTGGGCGAGCTCTCAGCATCAAGCAAACAGGTAGAAGCTAAGGACCAAA
>NZ_JBNJLI010000035.1:0-1412 GCF_051195275.1 Christiangramia sp. 3-2217-3z
AGATTGGATTCTAATAGTTTTTAGTAGCTAAAATCGTTGCGGAGCACTTGTGTATAACGGTCTCGGTTATCGCCAGTAGGCGGAGTAGGGGCCGCGGATTTGTCGGCTTAGTATTGGTTTGTTGGTCAATTTAATTATTTTCTTTCTAACGCTACCGCTTATTGGCGATGAACCGTTGTTGCCCACTGTAATATAATACCTAAATTTAATTAGAAAGATTTACCGTAATGACTCATTTCTAAAAATTCTTTTGGCTCATTCATATTTATAATATCTTTTATAGCTTTCTTTTTATTTTTAGTATTTCTGTAATAAGATTCGGCAATTTTATATCCTATATAATATCCTAAATCTGCTGGGCGATTTGTGTTGTAATTATAAAACCAATCTGTTTCTTCAAAAGTTTTTTCAGCATCGTGATCATTCTTAAATTCCAGCCATAATTTTTTCTGGTTTTTCTCTCCATATTCAAATATAGCTGCATTCATAGATTGCTTTTGTAACAACTGGGTGGCAATAAAATCAGCTGAACCTTCTGTTATTGCTTGAGATAGTAAAGATTCATTTTCATTATCACCATTAGGTTGTTGAGTGTGTACTAATTCGTGAGCAACTAATGATTTAATATCTCCGGAACTATTTTGAAATACCTTTTTCATAAATCCATTTATTTCTGAAATATCTACTTTTTCAGGATCTACTGTAGCGATTTCGGTACCTATTAAAATCAAACCTTTATCTGTGGTACCACCGGATTGAATTGGAGAAATTGCAAAACATATATTTGGTGCTTGGAAATTAGAATAGTAATCTGCCATTTTCCAATAAATGGAATCGATTTCCTTCTTTTTATTTTTAACTTCTAATGTGAGAGGTCTAATTGTTTTCCAAAATTCTGGAGCACCTTTTATCCAATTTACGTATTGTTTCGCGGTGAAATTTCTTAATTCTAGAAATTTTTCAAATTCAGGACTTGCTTGGTCAATATATAGACTTTGAAAAGTTTGAACACTATCTGTGCTTTTCTCTAATGCCTCATAAGCATTCCAAAAATTATCAATATCAACCGTAATTACTTTATAATTTAATTCAGACTTTTTTTCCTGTGCAAAGGATACAAATCCAGTAAGCATTAGTATTAGAAGATAATTTTTTATCATTTTGTTTGAAGTTAAAATCTTAAAATATTATTGTGGGCAACGGTTTCGAATAATCGTCAGTTGTGGTTGAAGGTATTCGGATTTGTCGGCTTAGGTTTTTGTTTCCTAGTTTCTAAAAGTACTATTTTATTTCAAATGGCCACTGAAGACTTACCCGTTTTGAAGGCTTCCCTGTTTTTGAAGACTTACCCGTTTTCGGACAGCTCTAAATTACACAATTTTTCTTTTTTCATTGGGTCTAGACCCAATGAA
>NZ_JBNJLI010000036.1:0-1410 GCF_051195275.1 Christiangramia sp. 3-2217-3z
AATCTTCGATGTTTTTTAAGTTCCATTCAACAAATCTAAAAGTTATGATTTGTTGCGTTAAGTTATTGAACTCAGGTTATTGCTTAGCCATTGTGGGTAACGGTTACGGTTATCGCAAGTTGCGGGAGTAGGGACGCGGACTTGTCGGATTAATAATTTTCTTTCCGGGTTTCTAAAATTACACTTTTTCGGCAATACCCGTTATTTGCGATGAACCGATGTTAGCATTTGTTAGTGTTGAGTTAGAATCTCTATTTCACCTTTTAATTTTGGAAGGTGAATCTGTAAAATTGACCAGATGTTTTCGTCGGAGATGTTATCGTATGCGTGAATAACTTGGTTTCTCAGTCCGATAATCGCTTTTGCATTTGTAATCTTATTTTCAAATGTTGGATCTCGTTTTACGATTCGGTTTATAGCTTCACCGATTATTTCCAAATCTCTTTCGACAGCTCTTTTGAGCATAAGATTCTTTTTGTATTTAAAAAAGTCCATTTCTGAACCTTCAAAGTAACTGTCAATTTCTTCTATGGCAAACTTGATATCAAATAACCATTTTAGTATTCTTTCATCCATAAACCAATTCTTTAGATTGATTTATTGATTTTATTAAAATTGGATTTTTTAATGTTTGTTCTTCTAAAAGGTCAATTTCTCTTCCTAGCAGTTTTTTTAAATCATCTTTGAAACTCATATAATTTTCAAAATAGTCAGCTAAGTCAAACTTTTTAAATCGGACAAGGAAGTCTATATCGCTATTTTTAGAAAAATTCTCTTTTAAAGCGGATCCGAATAAATACATCTTCTCGACATTGTGTTCTTCACAAAGTCGATTTAATTCGTTTATATGATTTTCAAGAATGTTCATATTCCAAATTTAAATAAAATTCCGCTTCAAACTTTCTTCTTTGTTAAAATATAATAAATGCTAACGGTTTCGGTTATCGCCAGTTGGCGGAGTAAGGGACACGGATTTGTCGGCTTAGTGTTGATTTGTTGGTCAAGTTAATTATTTTCTTACTAACGGTGCCGCTTATTGGCGATGAACCGTTGTTGTTGCAAGTTTTTGTTCTCTAATTTTGTTTAGGAGGAGGCGGAGGAGGAATTGGAACCATTCTCAATGGTCTATCTCTGAAATAAATTTTCAAATATAAAGTATCCGCATTTTCTTTATTTAGTTGATTGAATCTTTCTGATAGATTGATTAAGAAATCTTCAATTTCATCCGACTTAGTCTTTTCTTCAAAATAAACTTCTATTCCAGCGCTATCTGGTGAATCGGAATAATTGAAATCTTTACCATTATTTAAAAGATGTCTTTTTAAAATTATTTCTAAACTATCTATAGAATGTTTGATATTATAATTGGTGAGAATTGAATCATTTTGAATGAATATTCGTGAACGAAAT
>NZ_JBNJLI010000037.1:0-1393 GCF_051195275.1 Christiangramia sp. 3-2217-3z
TTTTTAGGCATTTTGAAAGATCCTTTTAAAGATTTCACTACAGGATTAAGTTTTTTATCCTTTTGTTTTTGTTCTTCTTTTGTAAGGACTTTTAAATAGTTTTCAATGATGTCTGAAAGACTGCGATTTTTTTCTTTAGCGTATTCTTTTGCCCTTTTTATTATTTCTTGTTCTATCGTTAATGTGAGTTTTGTATTCATCACTTTTCAATTGAAAGTTATAAATACAAATATAAAGAAGAATTTTGTTTACACGTGTTATTTTTTAATTATTTATACGATTTTCATTAAATCCGCTTGTAGCTAACGGTTTGCGGTTATCGCAAGTTGCGGGAGTAAGGCCGCGGATTTGTCGGCTTAATAATTTTCTTTTTTGATTACTAAAATTACACTTTTTCTACTATACCCGGAATTTGAGATGAACCGCTGTTGTGCAAAGTTTAAGGCCACCTAACTTGATAAGGATATCTCTCATAAACGACATTATCTTCGTTGATTGAATATCCCTTATTTGCGTTCTCTTTTGCTATTTCATATAATTTTTCTCCTTCCTCTGGTTTACCAATTTTATACAGAACTTTTGCTTTGTAATACTGTACATCTGAAAATTGAGGATAAATTTTTAATGCCTGGTCGAAAAGTTCTAAAGCTTCTTCATATTTCTTTAGCTCATATTTACTAATTCCATAGTAGAATAGATCTAAGTGATGCAACCAGCCTTTTCCATTTTCTTTTATAGTTTTTTCATAATCTTCTTTAAAAAGCTTTTCTGCTTTTTCAAATTGGTTCAGTTGCAAATAGCTTAATCCAATATAGAAATTATATGAATGATCCATTACAAATCCATATCCATATTTTTCTTGGTAATTTTTGAAATCTTTTATTGCTTCCTTGTATTCTTTCGAAAATATACATTTTATAAATGCTCTGTAATCTTGCCATTTTTTAGGATTGTATTTAACTGCCTTGTCAATAAAAGGCATTCCTAATTCGTATTTACTTTGTTTAAAAAGTGGCATTGCTTTCTGTTGCCAGAAATAAGCTATTGTAGAATCAACTTCTAGTCCTTTATTAATTTCATTTTGCCAATCTTGTGAATACATATCTTTTTTCCAAGCACCATTTTTAAGATAAATATCAATCAACGAATCTTGTTGCTTTTGAGAAAACTTTGGAACAATTTTTTCTTCGGAAATTATTGAATCTTGTTTTTGATTACAACTGATTAAAGTTGAAATAAAAAGTAAGGTCAGAATACATTTTCTTAGGTGTTTCAAATCTTGATTTAAATTTTGCACAACGGTTTCGGTTATCGCCAGTTGGCGGAGTAAGGGACGCGGGTTTGTCGGCTTAGTATTTTGTTGTTGGTCAAGTTGATTATTTTCTTTCTAACG
>NZ_JBNJLI010000038.1:0-1292 GCF_051195275.1 Christiangramia sp. 3-2217-3z
AACCAGGAAACAAAAACCTAAGCGGACTAATCCGAATACCTTCAACCACAACTGACGATTATTCGAAACCGTTGTAAACAAGAGCGCCAGATGATTTTTCGCTCAAAACTGATTCAATTTTACCTACTTTTATTTGAAACTTATTGTTTAAAATTTCAAGCTATGAAAAAAATTATTTTTCTATTAATACTAACAGCTTCGAATACTTTTTCCCAAGAATTAATGATTGATAGAAACAGTGCTAAATTTAATCACAAATTATATGCTAATTTTTATCAATGTAAAGAATCCACTAACCTATTTGAAGAAGGTTTAGCGAGGATAAACTTTATTGACAATCAAACTTTGTTTATTGAGAACGAATCAAAGACAGGATATAATGGAATACATGTTTCATTTAAAATAGATAAGCAATTGGAAATTTGCGAAATAGATTACTATACCTGGGATGATGTAGAAGATGGATCCTCAATCGAATTTCATATTGAAAATTTTAAATTGACATTGAATAAAAATCCTTTTAAGGATGGTATTAAAAATTTAAAAGGATACTATAATTTAAAAATCAAGTCAGATTACGTACCAGGTGATTTGTTGTCCAGAGAGAATGTTGAACCTAGAACAGAAATATTTGAATACAAAGGCGGTTTTGAATGCATTCAATAAGATTTTCTAACTTTTATTTGTCCTAATGAACAAAAGAATTATCCTCGTATTAATATCATATTTATTTATCGCTTGCGATTGTGAAGTTGGAATTCAGGGACAAATTTTATCTAGTAATACTGGAAAACCCATAGAAGATGCTAGAATTGAAATCATTGATAAAGAATTAGTTTCTTCTACAGATGAAAATGGTTATTTCTCATTAGGTGAAATGACAGGATTCTGTTATTCACCAAGAGTAAGAGTTACTTATAAAAATCACAAACCTTTTGAACTCGAATTAAAATTAAACTCAGATAATAGAATCTTTAAAGTGAAAGAAGAATCTGAATATATTGATTTGGATAAACCCTTCTATCCTAATTCCGAAAACAAAAAAACTTCTATAGGAGTAATACCAATTGAAAAATATAGTAGAAACTTTAAAATCCAAAATGACAGTGTATTTATATACTTAGATAAGAAGGATTTAAAAAGAGAAATTGATTCTATAAAGAAAATTTTAAGTAGTCGTTTTCAATAGAAATTGGGAACTGCGCTCCAGTTTACAACAACGGTTAATCGCCAATAGACGGCAGCGTTAGAAAGAAAATAATTAACTTGACCAACAAACCAATACTAAGCCG
>NZ_JBNJLI010000039.1:0-1241 GCF_051195275.1 Christiangramia sp. 3-2217-3z
TAACCGTATTCCAAGATCAAAAACAAACCATTTTCAATAAATTTTAAGCAGCATATTTGCATAGATCTACGTAGGGTGTTCCTCGCTTTATCACCGCAAATGCTCTCGATAAAAGCTTATTTCTAACATTGTTCAAGGCGACCATCTTTGGTTTGCCTTCTGCTACTTTTCTTTGATAATATTCTCGTAGTTCCCCGTCATGCTGGATCGCTGATACACTAGCCATGCTTAATAAACTTTTCATTTTCCTATCACTCATTGGATGACTCTTTGCTCGTTTAAATACACTGGTTCCTGAACTATGTTCAAAAGGGGCCGTACCACAATAACTGGAGAACTGTCGCCAGCTACTGAAGCGTGCAAAGTTGCACGTGTGATAAATTAACTGGCAGGCCAGTATTCTACCTACGCCCTTTAAACTGGTCAGTAACTTGTAATTCTTTCCAAGCTCTTCCTCTCTTTTTAATAGCTGATCTATTTGCTTCTCCAGCTTGAGAATCTGCTTGCTCAGATAGGCTATAGTATGCTTTAAACTCTTACAGCTTATATCTGTCGATGGACTAGATAAAAGTCCTGTAAGCTCCTCTAAAGTTCCCATAAGACCCGTGCGATTACGCACTAACTGATCTCTAAGACTTAATAATCTTCCCAGTTCCAGTAAGGCTTCGTCCCGAATGCTACTGCACTCTAACTCTTCCCTGTGTAACCAGGCATACCTGGCGATCATTTGAGCGTCTACTCGATCTGATTTAGTTCGAACCAGTCCGGAGGATCTTTTAATGACGATCGGATTCTCCTGAACATAGTCTAAACCGTTAGTCTGCATAAAGATCGCTAGCTTCAAAGAATAGTTTCCCGTATGTTCAAAACAGTATAAAATTGGTTTTTCGTTTTCTGAAAATTTACCAACCCACTTCACCAGGGATAAATAACCGGATCTGGTGTTATCAAATACCCGATGTTTACTATGGTTATGAATGAAAACATCTAAGGTCTTTTTGGATACATCAATCCCTACAGCTAACTGGTAATTTTTCATATCTTTAAAATCGATTTAAAATGAAGTTGCGTTAACTATCTCCTTTAACGGGTCCCACTAAGACCTGGTATTCCAATTAGTTCTTCGCAACACTAGTAGATACTAAGGGGACTCTTACGATTAATGGTGCCTAACTAGAGACCGTTATAGTTCTCCCCTTAGTTCTCTCTTAAAATATGAAAACAAAGTAAAGGAGACCGTT
>NZ_JBNJLI010000040.1:0-1156 GCF_051195275.1 Christiangramia sp. 3-2217-3z
TCGCAAATAACGGGTATTGTGGAAAAAGTGTAATTTTAGAAACCAAGAAAGAAAATGATTAATCCGACAAGTCCGCGTCCCTACTCCCGCAACTTGCGATAACCGTAACCGTTGGGCACAATTTTCACGCAACCTTTTTATTAAGTCATCATCTTACATATAAACAGACTATGAAAAAATTTGTAATTCTTCTTATTTCATTTATTGCTCTAAGTTGTAGTAGAGATGATGATAATTTGAATTCTATTGAATCGAATGTTGATTTCATGCCTATAGAAATTTATAACAATTCAAATACTTCAGAAGATCCAGATTTAAAACTCAAATTAATCACTGAAGAAATATTTCCTTGCATTAATTACAGCTTAATTACTAGTCAATCAATAGAAAAAAATGAACTCATAATTAGAATGGAAAAAATTTCAAGTCCAAGAATTTGTTTAACAGCTATAGGTCCAGCAACTTCATACATTGATTTACCAGAAAATATTAAGGAATTAACATTTATAAATGGCCAAACCATTGACAAATATTCAATTTCAATAAATCAAGAAATAATTTCCATAAATCGTATTGAAAGTAACTTCACGAAATTACTTTTTGATAATACTTTCCGATTTCCAGAAAATTCGTTTGCTTACGTAGGAGGTACTAACACAGATAACACAGAAATATATCAAGCTTTTTTAGAAGTGCTATTGGAGAATCCAAATTTTACTCAATTTAACTTCGAGGGACAAGGAAGAATACCATATCCGACTTATTCCGATGGTCATTGGGTAGACCAACCTTCAAAATATTTCAAATATACAGATTATGAAGAATTTGAAAATTTAGAATCAATTTTAAAAAATTTTTCGAATGAAAATATTGAAGAAAACTCCGGCATTTCGCTTTCAATTTATGGGTGGGATAATATAAGTTATCATAGTTGGCTGAGTAACTAGAAAACTATGCCCAACAGCGATTCATCTCAAATTACGGGTATTCTAGAAAAAGTGTAATTTTAGTAACCAAGAATTAAAATGGTTAATCCGACAAGTCCGCGTCCTTACTCCCGCAACTTGCGATAATCGCAGCCGTTACATGCAAGTGCTCCGAAACGATTTTAGCTACTAAAAACAATAAAAAAGTTAAGCTGAAAATTTTAAATTTC
>NZ_JBNJLI010000041.1:0-1101 GCF_051195275.1 Christiangramia sp. 3-2217-3z
TTCATTGGGTCTAGACCCAATGAAAAAAGAAAAATTGTGTAATTTAGAGCTGTCCGAAAACGGGTAAGTCTTCAAAACGGGTAAGTCTTCAATACCTGTTATTCCTTAAGGTGAACTAAAATAAAGTTTGAGAAGTTCGCTTTCATGATTAGGATAAAACATAATAAAGTTTTTTCTTCAACGGAAAAATATTACTCACTTTAAATCTTTTAAAAGTTTAGATAAATTATGATTTAACTTAAGTTGTAACTAGAAAAGAGACTGAATTAAAAAAAACTATTATCCATCGGAACTAATTTATGATTCCACAAATGATAAACGTAGCTTTCTTTCTCAAATTTGCATCCAAATCTCTCGTAGACCTTAATTGCTTTTTTGTTTATACCTTGTGTTGAAGAAACTAAATACCTTGAATCTTGACTATAAATAAAACCCTCCACAGCATTCATCAAAGCAAATGAAACACCCTTTCCCTCGAATGCTCTGTTCACTGCAAATAGTGGTGCTACTCCATTTTCTCCATTAATTTTAACAGTAGCGAAGCCTACTATGTTTCTATCCACCATATAAACGAATACTTTATCTGCTAATACTCCCTGAACCGATTTTTCTATCCAGATACGATAGAAATTTTTGAACTGATCATTTGAAATATTATCATCTCTGCGGAATCTTGAGTGAATTCCAGCTAATTGTGCCAAATCTACTAATTGTTCATTCGGAATATCACCATCATATTCAACTATACTTTTGTGTAACTTTTTGAAAGAAACTTTTTTCCTGAAAGGCATTCTTGTATCAACTAAATAATAACTAAAGTCCTTATTAGTTTGATCTTGTATTTTGGATTCAGAATATTTGTAAACTAATTTGAAGTTAGAAAGGTTGTATCTCCATTCTTCTAGCAATTGTTTATGTGAATATTCAGAACCTACCTCACCTACCGGATAACCAAAAAATTCACTATCCCATTCCAATTTATTTATCATATATCATTTCCAATTATATAAATAGGCATACGTTAAGCTGGATTCAAGGTTGTAGCGCAACAAAGCGTATTAAAAAGTTAGGTATTCAAATATAATTTTTTTCGTTCGAGAT
>NZ_JBNJLI010000042.1:0-1011 GCF_051195275.1 Christiangramia sp. 3-2217-3z
TGAAGACTTACCCGTTTTCGGACAGCTCTAAATTACACAATTTTTCTTTTTTCATTGGGTCTAGACCCAATGAAAATTCTTTATAGATCTGATTAGGGCTTTTTCTGCCCATTGATTTATGTGGGTGATATTTGTTATAATCTTCTCTAAAGCCCTCAGCTATCTGTTGTACTTCTTCTAAATTCCGGAAGATGTAAGCGTCCAAAACGTCTTCTCTAAATGTTTTATTGAACCTTTCAATGTAACCATTTTGCGATGGTTTTCCTGGTTGGATATAATTGATCTCGATTCCTTCAGTTTCGCAGTAGGACATAAATATTTTTGAAATAAATTCTGGCCCGTTATCCACTCGTATTTGTAAAGGTTTGCCGTAAACCTCTATGGCCTGCCTTAGATATTCCACAACACGTAGGGCAGGCATTGATAGTGCTGGAGTGGTACATAGCGCTTCTCTGTTATAATCATCAATAAGGTTAAATACTCTAAACTTTCTTCCTGTCATTAGACCATCACTCATAAAATCTGCACTCCATACCTGTCTTGGTGCCTGAGGTTGATCCAGGGGAGTTTTAACACGAGCTGGAAGACGCTTTTTACTCTTCCTTCTCAATTGCAGACTTAAAAGCCTGTATACCCGAAGGACTCGTTTCCGGTTCCATTTAAAGCCTTGTGATCGGATCCTGTAGAAATAGTAATCAAATCCTCGATTAGGTTTGATCTCACTCATTTCTGTAAGTTTGTCTATTACTTCAGAATCATCCCTCTTGGTCTTATAATACCACATAGAGCGACTTAAGCAAACCAACTCGCAAGCTCTCACAATACTCAACTTCTCCTGCTTAACTACTTGCTCGGCCAATTCCTTACGTTCACAAGGCTTTAAAGCTTTTTTTCAATAATATCTTTAAGGATACGATGGTCAAGGCTCAAATCAGCATACATCTGCTTTAGACGCTGATTCTCTTCCTGGAGCGATTTAAGCTCTTTGAGTTGTTGAGCATCCATACCACC